>JAJEFL010000095.1:0-8065 GCA_022820435.1 Rhodothermales bacterium | reverse complement strand
GGTATTTGCGAACCTTTGGCAAATCATGCTTCAGTTCGCGCTCGTCAATCACGATGCCCCGGTCCGAATCGTACACACAGAGGGCGATCGTTCTTTTGTGAACATCCATGCCAACATATAGCCTGGATGCAGAAATGGGTGAAGAGTGTTTCATAAGACTGCAAAAGGATGATTAAAGTGAGCCCAAATTTAAGCCCAACCATCCGATACCGTCCTACTATATAATCTTGGTTCTGGAAGGCAGCTCAATACCGCGGACAAAAATCGCGCCGCAGACAACCACGGTTTTACCTCCTCTACCAGTATCCTGTACCGGCACCGGTTGGGGAACGTAGACAGCCGGACGATTTCTGCAGATCTCCGCCTGAGGTTTGACGGACATGATGGAACGACCAAACAGGTTTCCACGACCGAATTTCTGCAATCTCAACGTAATCGTCAGGAGACCAGCCGTGACTCAACCTATGATCAGGATATTGACAATTTGACGGCGGGGCAATCCTATTCTGTCCGACTTGCCTACACGGAGCCATTGGGAGAATTCGGGCAACTGCAACTCACATACAGCCCCACCTATAATCGCAATGCGTCCGACCGCTCCGCCTATATCCTTGACTTGAAAACCGGATTGCATACGATTTTGGATCCAACGTTCTCAAGCCTGTTTGATAATGATGTTTTTCGGCAGCGCGGCGGGCTATCTGTTCAGCGGCGAATTGATGAGCGCTACTCCATCCAGCTTGGCCTTGAGATTCAGAATGAGCAATTGATGGGAGATCAGACCTATCCCGTTCCTTTTCAGTTAAATCGTTCATTTATGAGTTTTCTCCCCGAAGCAGAAATTGAATTTGAATTCGGGGAGGCTTTGGATCTCGACATAGATTACCGTACCCGAACCAATACTCCCTCCATCAGCCAGTTGCAGGATGTGATTGACAACTCCAACCCGCTGTTCCTCGCCAGCGGGAACCCGGACCTTGAACCCAGCTACAGCCACACGATCCGTATCCGGGGGCGGCGGGGAAATCGACGGGCGGGTCGGATGCTCTTTGCATTCGTCAGTTGGACCCGGGAAACCAATCCAATTGGATCATCCTCTTTCCTTGCCTCCCAGGATACCCTGATTACAAGCAGCATTCTCCTGTCCCGGGGGGGGGCAATATTATACACCTCTGAATCTCAAGGCGACCAGTACCTTCGTGCGTTCCATGATTGGGATCGGCACCCCGGTTGCACTACTTCGCAGTAACCTGAACTTTAGAGGAGGGGTCACCTACTCAAAAACCCCCGGCATCATCAATAACGTGGATAATCTGGGGACGCAATTCATCTTCAACGGCGGGCTAACCCTTGGAAGCAACATCAGCGAGCAACTGGACTTTACGATCACCTCTAACTTCGCCTATATGACGGCAACAAACTCCTACTACTCTCCGCTTGACGAAAACTTTTTCCAACAGGATCCTGGCGTTCGTCTGGCATGTCTGCCGGTCGGCGGCTTAGTGCTTGAACACAGCCTGACCTGCCGGAACTATTTTGGGCTGGATCAGGACTCGTATCCCACCACCTTGATTGCGAACGCCGGTGCAGGATACAAATTCCTGCAGGCGGATGCAATAGAAGTCAAGCTGGTATTCGGAGACATCTTCAATCAGGTGACCGGCATCCGCCGAATGATCACGGAGGCCTATGTTGAGGATCATCAGACGCAAGTCCCGGGGCGCTATATTCTGTTGAATCTGAGTTTCCGGTTCCGCAATTTCAGGTTGTAATTTTCGGCTCTGCCGACATGGTTGTGGGTGGGCGCGATATCCTCATGAAACAGTTTTGACTTCCTGGATCTTTCCACTGAGTCGTTCGGCCTTGGTGTGGATTTATTGTGACAGCGTGCATTGCACACGTCTCACAATAGCGTTCAACTATCTCTATCACCTCTGTACTTCGAGAACAGACTCTTCCTCCATACTCTTAAGCCATAAATCCCCCACCCGTGAACCACTTTCCACATCGGATACATTCCAGTACCTGTGCCCAGAAGAGATTGTACTATGGCTTTTATTTAGGTCTGACCGCCTCAAACACACCAAATTTCCCCGCCTCTTCGTATCTTGGAGATAATGAGACCCCGAAAACTGATTCCAGAGGAACCCCTACGCACCGAACGGTGGGGCTCACTGACTTCAAGGCCAGAATTTCTGATTACAGCCCAAAAAGAGTCCCGAACTCTCGGAAGATTGAAATCTGTGCTGGACCCTGACGATAAATGGAATTAAACTTGCCCCAAAATAAATATACTCGGAAAACTTCCATTCTGCGCCCCACTGCCAGAGATGTTGATAGATCGACTATGGCCATGTTCATAGCCTCCCTTTGATATTCCCATTACTCATTACCCAAAGCATGCGCAAGAAAAATAAAATTGAAGTTGAACAGATCCTGAACAAGGAAGCGGTCATCTATAAAGACCGTGTCCTGAGCGGTGTCACTTTAGAGTCCAAACCCCGTAAATCCACACTGCTACATACGTCCAAACGTCTTCTGCTCTATTCCCGCACCCCTATGGGGCTGCAAATCACCATTGTCCGTTATGACGAGGTGGAACATATCACATCGGGGAAGAAGAAAGGGAAACACTATGTCCAACTGCTGGGAGACGGCTCACGTGTATTGCTTCTTTTTGACTCCAAAGCATCCCGGGAGACCTATAAAGGTCTTTGTGCAGCAATTATTGAACAGGATCGTATACAGGAGAAAGAGGTTTGATTTGAATCAATCCGTCCCAATGAACACCAATCCAACCGGCTGGCGATTCATCTAATGAGTGAGGTAAAGCATTATCGTACGATTTGGCTGTCCGACTTTCACCTTGGCACCAAGGATACGAAAGCAGCCTATCTGCTCGACTTTCTACGGCACAACGAAAGTGATACTCTATACCTTGTCGGAGATATCTTTGACGGCTGGGCCCTGTCCAGATCATGGCATTGGGATCAGTTCCATAATAACGTAATCCAAAAGATCCTGCGCAAAGCCCGTAAAGGTACACAAGTGATCTACCTGCCCGGCAATCATGATGAATTTGCCCGGGATTACCTCGGACTTCATTTAGGAAGGATCCATATCAAACAGGAGGCCATGCATATGACCGCCGACGGCCGCAAACTGCTTGTTCTGCATGGAGATGTTTTTGATGGAATGATTCGACATGCACGCTGGCTCTCTGTACTCGGCTCCAAAGCGTATCGGGTACTGCTCGTGTCCAATCGCGGGCTAAACCGGGCAAGACGCCTGCTGGGAATGCCCTACTGGTCACTTTCCGCCTACATGAAGCATCGGACAAAGCGCGCCGTTCAGGCGATTGCCGACTTTGAAAATGCAATGGTTGGTGTCGCAAAAGCAAATAACGCCGATGGGATTGTCTGCGGACATGTTCATTTTGCGGAAATCCGAGAAATTGAATCCATCCTGTACGCTAATTCAGGCGACTGGATTGAAAGCTGCACTGGACTGGTTGAACATTTTGATGGCCGTCTGGAACTCCTGCACTGGGTTACGATGGATCATAAACCGCAATTGACTCGGGGGGCAACCAATGGGGAAACATCGGATGCGATGACCGATGCCGCACCGGTAACGGTTCTCTGACATGCCTAGATTACGTGCACTCTTTATTGTGCAGGGCGAAGGCCGCGGACACCTGACCCAAGCCCTTGCACTCGCATCCATACTCCGCAAATCCGGGCACTCGGTTTGCAAGGCAGTGGTGAGTCAGGGGGGCGACCTTGTACTTCCCGACTACTTTGAAAAATGCCTGGAAGCACCCGTCGTACAGGTGCCTAGTGGACGCTTCTTTGTCAATCAGGAAACCCGAAGCATTGACTGGGGACGTACTCTGGTCAATAACAGTTTTCGTTGGACCGAATTCAACCGCAGCTTTTCAATACTTAGCGAAATCCTCCAAAAAGAGCGCCCGAGTATTCTCGTTAACTTCTTCGAGCCGCTTGCGGGGTTCTTTATGCTGCGTGAGCGCCCAAAAATCCCGATGGTTGCCATCGGACATCAATTTATGTTTCTGCATCCGCAATACGAGTTCCCGACCGGGTTTGAGGTACAGAAAATTTCAACCATGACTTTCACACGCTTAACCGGATTAGGAGCCGAACGCCGACTTGCACTCTCGCTCTATGATGCGCCGCCGCTCCCGGAAAAAAAGATCGTCGTCATGCCTCCCCTGCTCCGGGATGAATTATTTGACCTGCCGAAAGATGTATCTGAACCGTATTTTCTGATCTACCTGTATCATCACAGTCTCAGTAAGGATGTGGTGGCCTGGCATGAACGCAATCCCGGCTACCGATTACATTGTTTCTGGAATAATGATCAGGCCGAAGAAATCACGAATTACAGCGACACACTCACCTTCCACCGCCTGCACGGTACCCGGTTCCTGGAAATGATGGCACGCTGCCAGGGGATTGTTACGACCTCGGGGTTCGAAAGCATGGCAGAAGCCATGTACCTCGGGAAACCGCTCATGCTGAACCCGCTCCACAAACACTTCGAACAACATTGCAACGGCGTGGACGGCACCAACCTCGGTGCTGCCATACAAACCAATGATCTGAATCTGAGCCGTTTAGTGGAATTTATTCCGCAATACAACTATAACTCATCCGAACTCCGGACCTGGATCGGCAAGGCAGGAGAGATGTATGTCCGTGAACTGGAAACGATTGCATCCCGGAAGGCTTCCTGAGTATGGGAATTACGCTTTATTCTGTAACTGTGTACTCAGATGAAATTGTCCGGCTATTCAGATTGCTGCACCCACCTGACAGGTTTCATTTTGGAGCGATTTTGGGCGTTTGTGTCTAGCATCCCTGCAACATCAAACGGTGCCATTCATAAAGGAAATGCCATCTCAGATATGATGATATCTCACGCGGGCTTGTGGATGAAAAATTCATCCCTGCAAGGGGAGAGTTATAGTGCTCACTTTTTCAGAAATCCCACACTGCGTATCTCCGTTAGAGGATAATACTCGGAGTCAGAGACACAGATACAAGCACTTGAGAGAGGCAGGACGAACGCTGAATAGACAGCATATAGAGAATATTCAGAATGCCGCTTCAGCCGGATGGCTGGGGCAGGAGGAATACTTGATCAGATGAAGGACTAAACAGCCTTTATATCCCCGGGATTCGATCACCGAATACTTGAAAAAGTCCTAAGGCTATGCCTATTCCGATTAACCAACGCACGATCCGAACCTCGGTAGCACTGATTTTTGCATCCAAGGCACTGATTTCCACTCTCACTTCACTGATTTCCACCCGCACCTCGCCTATTTTGGTCTCCATATCATTGCGCAACTCACCAATTTCCACCCGCATGGATTCCACTTGAGTACCTGTTTCTTTCTGCACATCACCCATATGGGTACGTACAAATTCTGTGGTTGCGAGCCTCCCGTTTTGATGGGTGACGGCTTTCGCAACGACATCAGCAATGGCTTCGGCTTGTTCTCGCTTAATTCCTGATTCGGTGAGTTCACGAGCAAGTGTAAGTGTGTTAATCATGTTTTCGAAGATCGTCTGGCTGATGGTACACTCCCTCAGACCTATGGTTCCAATTCATCTTGGCCATGACTAGATAAACCAGTTTCCCTGTCATGTATGTGCAAGCAAAATACTTGCGACTCTCTGAATTGTTCTGGTGTCAGCCAGGACTGAAGAGGGCTTTCGGGATATGAAATATTCCTCAGCCGTTCGCCCATCTTTGACGGGGTGGAAAAGCGTGTACGGGCCAAGAGCCCATCTGCTTTGTCATCTTTGCACTGCTTCGGATTCCCCGTCACCGTGAAAATACGAAATATGGTTCAATACAACACTTCGTGACAAACAGATTTTACAGAATTGGAGAATACCGGTGCATCGGTGACCGGGAAGCCATTCCGAATATCTTCTTCTCTTCATGGAGACCGAAGATGTATTCGCCTCTATCAAGTCATCAACCAACCCCTGCAGCACCAAACGGCACCCTTCATGAAAGGAATGCCCTCCCACATATGATGATATCCCCCGCAGGCTTATGGATGAAAAATTCATCCCTGCAAGGGAAGAACTGTAGTGCTCACTTTTTCATAAATCCCACCCTGCGTATCTCCGTTCATAGGGGATCGTCGAAATCAAGATGCGTGCTGAACTGGCCGCGTCCAAGAAGGATTTCTGGATATTCCCCCATGTGGCAGACACTCATCACACCGTCGCTGCTTCGCACCCTAAACACTTATGGACACATGATCGTGTCCTGCAAATCCAGACGGCTCACCTTCTTGGAAAATGATGGATATGGTGCTGCCGCTGTTCCCGGTCCCGGCGAGCCCAGACCGCAACGCTGATTGCTGCGGTCACAAGCCCTGCAATCCCAGTACGTACGCTTTTTCATTGTCATCCCCTTGCAGTGGATTGGAGTTTGGCCGGTTACGGCCCCGTTGCCTTAAGTACACCTGTCGCGCCCCCTGCAATGAATGCGCAACGCTGGCTTCAACAACTCTTTACCCCTATACTGCCGTTACCACCCGGACCATTGTATTTCTGTGTGCACAGACACTGTGGAAGCGCCCGTAGAAGACTGTACGCGTGACACAAAAGAGACAGCCGTCAGACCTGTTCCTGCGAGTATTGCAGGATTTCATCCTGCTCCTGATGCAGGGTCGCACGCGTATCTACAATCAACTGTGCCCGCGCATACAGATCCTCCCAGTCATAACTCGTATGATCCGTGGCAATCAACACACAGTCCGCCGCCGCCAGCGCCCCTTCCAGATCCGTGACGGAGACCATTTCCAATTCGTCCAGAGTAAACGCAGACACATGCGGATCGTGATAAGAGATGACGGCTCCCTTATCCCGGAGCAGGGTCAGGATGTCCAGTGCCGGGGATTCCCTTAAATCCCCGACATCTTTTTTGTATGCCACACCGACAACCAGGATATTACTGCCGCGAAGTGGCTTCCCTGCATCATTCAAAACATCCTGTACACAGTGGACCCAATGCTTGGGCATCGCGGTATTGATTTCGGTTGCCAACTCAATAAATCGGGCAGTGTAGCCCAGCGTACGCAGTTTCCACGATAAATACTGGGGATCAATCGGGATGCAGTGTCCACCGAGGCCGGGACCCGGCAGAAATTTCATGAAGCCGAACGGCTTGGTTGCCGCCGCTTCAATCACCTCCCAGGCATTCAAACCAAGCTTATCGCAAATCAACAGCACCTCGTTCGCCAGACCGATATTCACGGCACGAAACGTATTCTCCACCAATTTGGTAAGTTCCGCTGCCTCGGTGCTGGAGACCGGGACCACAGACTCAATGGCGGACTCATAGAGTGCCTTGCCCACCTGCAGGCATGCCGGGGTCACACCTCCCATAATCTTCGGCGTATTCCGGGTAGTCCAGTCCTCACGCCCCGGATCTACACGCTCCGGGGAAAAGCACAGAAAAAAATCCTTTCCCACCTCCAGATTCATGGCTTCCTGATGGAAGCGAGGCAAAATCACCTCTGTGGTCGTGCCTGGATAGGTCGTGCTCTCCAGTACAATGATCATCCCCGGGTGAAGATGTCTGGCAATCGCATCCGTTGCATTCAAAATATGCGAGACATCCGGTGCGCCCGTTTTGCGGAGGGGGGTTGGAACACAGATACTGACCGAATCACAGGCATCCAGTGCATTCAAATCGCTGGTAGCATGTAATGCACCACTGTCTACCAGTGGCTGCAGTCGGTCGCCGGAGATATCCTCAATGTACGATATGCCACGATTCATCAGGCGCACTTTCTTCTCGTCAATATCAATCCCGATAACCTGAAAACCGGCCTCGGCAAAGGCGACCGCCAAAGGTAAACCTACATATCCCAAACCCAATACGGCGACCCGAAGATTACGGGAAGCAATTCTGTCCTGTATCGACTGCTGTACGGTTTTGCTCATCTCTGCTTAAATCAAAAATTTTGATGCTCTGAGTTTCCTTATCACGAGTTCGGTACTCTCCTCCACCGTTT
>JAJEFL010000115.1:0-17787 GCA_022820435.1 Rhodothermales bacterium | reverse complement strand
TCCACGAAGAAGCCGAGTACCACAGCTGCGCCATCTCTGCACGCTCGGCCGCGGCGCACATGGCCCCGTCCGCGGCCCGGCGGAACCGCCCCCCAAGCGCATCCACCACCTGCACCGATGCCGTCCGCACAAACCGCGCCGCATATGCATCCAGAACTTTTTTCCCCGCCATTGCAGATTCCTGGATTGTGGCCACCCCCACCGCCTTCTCAATCCCGGCGTGCTTTGCAGACTCCAGATGCACCGTGAACGTCTCTTCCTCCCAATCCAGATCCTCCTTCAGAAGCCGCACCGCAATCCGGGCTTCGGTGGTTCCCGGTGCCAGGGTTACCATGCCGGAGACCGCCTCATAATCTTCACCGGCTCTGGCCGTCCCGTCGCGGGTCCGGTAGGCGGCCGTCACCATCCTGCGCTGCGGATGCGACAGCGATACCCGGAATTGAACCGCCCCCGCCTCTGCCTGCACCTGCGCATCCTCCACCCGAAGGGTTGCACGCCCGTCATCATCCTGAATCGTACCCGTCCCGGTTCCCTGCGCAATAATGACATTCCGCGTTGCATTCGACAGCGTGACCTTGAAGGTCTCATGTTCTTCGGGGAGCCGGTCATCCAGGAGTTTGATTTCCACCACGCCGCGGGTTGCCCCCGGATCAAAGATCACCACGCCACGGGAGGCCGTGTAGTCCAGGCCTGCCTCGGCGGTGTCATCCGAACTCGCATACTGCACCGTCACCACCTGATCCGTTCCACGGCTGAGTTCAATGGGCAGTTGCAGACTCCCCGCATTCTCGAGTCCCTGCTGACTCCAGATGGAGATCGTCAGCGGCCCCTTGTCGTTGATCGTGATCCGGGTCGTATGCGTGATGCCGCCGTAACTACCCCCGGATGCCGTGAAGCGCAGATCCACCCGGTCTACCGTATCATTGTCATCCTCGGCGGCTGTCAGCATTACCGTCTGGGGAGTATTCCAGTTTGTGATCGTAAAGGTGAGTGAGGTCCGATCCAGCGTAATCTGTGTCCCCGCATGGCCGGCGAGTCCAATCGTCACGGTGCCTGAAGGCTGTGCAGCGAGAGAGACCTGGAGCGGTGCCTGCGTCCCCTCCTCCATGGCCATCTCCGCCGGTGCAACAATCTCCGCCTCGTCATTGTCGATGACCGTCACCGCAACCGGATGTACAATCCCGGCATAGCCGCCTCCGCGTGCGGTCAACCGGAGCGTCTCGGAATCATTCACGACATCATCATCATGTGCTGCACGCAGGGTCACCTCCTGCGGTGTCTGCCAGGTCTCCGGCGTAAAGGTCAGCCGTGTTGGCGCTATGAAGAGATCGCCGGCAGAGCCGGGAATCTGCATGGTCACCACGCCCGAAGGGGCGGTGGCCAGCCGAACCGCAAAGGTCTCCGATCCTTCCTCGAAAACGGTGACCTGTGCCGAAGCATCCACCCCCGGCGCATCATTGTCGGTAATCGTCACCTGAAGCACCTGCACCGTGCCCGTGTAGTCGGCCCCGATTGCACGAAGGATGACCTCCACCTGATCGTGAACAAAGTCATCATCCTTCGCGGCCGTCAGCGTCACCTGCTGCACCTGTTTCCAGTTGGCGGGAGTGAAGATCCGGGTGATCGGTGCCAGACTCAGATCCGTCCCCGAGGGCCAGTATAAGGTCACCGTTACTGCGTCCAGCGGCTCGGAGGACAGCGAGAAAGCAAATGCTTTGCTGCTTCCCTCCAGAAGCGAGACCGATGGCAGTGCCTGAATGCCGACCGCATCGTCATCAATGATCGTGACGGGAAGCGGATCTCCGGCCGCCATCCCATCCGGCAGTTCTCCCACCTGCACCGTAAATGTCTCGTCGTATTCTGCAATATCATCGTCCGTGGCCCGGATCACATAGGTCCCGACAGTTTCTTGGCTTTGAATGGTCACCTGCCTCGGAATCTGTGCATCATAATCCTGTACATCTGCGCTGCCGGGAGTCAGCGTGAGGGGGATGGTCACCGCCGCGGGCAGTGCCGCAGACAGTTCTACGGTGATCGTCACCGCATCGCCCTCATTCACAGGACGGGGAGAGGCGGAAAGATCTACCCGCACCGCTTTGGGGGGAATCCAGTCCAGAATCGTCACCCAGTGCGAGGATTCCCGTCCCGCCACCAGGACCGCCGGATCCAGATCCCCCAGCGAAACAATCAACTGCTCATCGTCCGTGTCATTATCCGCAATCGTCACAATCTGTCCCACGCCCTGCGTCTCTCCAACGGCAACCGTCACATAGGGCAGCGGCGTGTAATCGTCCGGCTCGGCCGTATAAGGGGTCTGGATCAGGGGCACCTCCACCGCGGTCTCCAGCGGGTTTGCCAGCGTGGCGGTCACCGTGACCGACGCTCCCTCTTCAACCTTTTCGGGATCCACCGACAGCGTCACCTCCACCGGGGGCGGCTGATCATCATCCAGAATCGTAATCTCCACCTCCGAAGGATGGCCCACTTCCACCGCCGCTGGCAGTGTACCCAAGGCCACGATGAGTCGCTCCGTTCCCTCCGAGATCTCATCCTGGATCGTGCGCAGGACGGCCGTGCCGCTCCGCTCCCCGGAAGCAATTGAGATTGATGGAATCGGCACATAATCGGTCGGCTCGGTGGGGCCGGGAGCCCCGGGGGTATAGGTCAGGGGAATGACGACCGGGCCGGATAGCGTGCCGGTGAGCGTGGCGGTGATTGTAACGGCATCGCCCTCGTTGACCGGTTCAGGAGATGCAGACAGAGACACACTCGGAGGTGTGGCCGGAAGCGTATCTATATCCCGGATCGTCACCAGGATTGAAGCAGGGGATCCCTCGCTTACCTCCGATAGCAGACTGCCCAGGGAAACTGTGAATGTTTCATTGTCATAGTCTGCATCCTTTACCGTCGCAATTGTCCCCGTGCCTGCCTGCGTATTGGCCGCAATCGTAATGGATGCCAGATTGCCATAATCTCCTTCTTCCGCGGTGCCCGGTGTCAGCGTCAACGGAATCGTCACCGGATCCGGCAGTGCTTTGGAGAGCGTTGCCGTGACGGTCACCGAACCGCCCTCGTCCACTAGATTGGGATTTGCAGACAGAGACACACTCGGAGGCGTGTCAGGATCCGTAATCGTTACTAGAACCGAAGAAGGCGTTCCCTCGCTTACATCCGATGGCAGGCTGCTCAGAGAAACCGTGAATGTCTCATTGTCATAGTCTGCATCCTTTACCGTCGCAATTGTACCGGTTCCTGTCCGCGCATCGGCCGCAATCGTGATGGATGCCAGATTGCCGTAATCGCCTTCTTCCGCGGTGCCTGATGTCAGCGTCAACGGAATCGTCACCGGATTCGGGAGTGCTTTGGACAACGTTGCCGTGACGGTCACCGAACCGCCCTCGTCCACCAGATTGGGATTTGCGGACAGGC
Organism: Rhodothermales bacterium; assembly: GCA_022820435.1. Classification (GTDB taxonomy): domain Bacteria; phylum Bacteroidota; class Rhodothermia; order Rhodothermales; family Bin80; genus Bin80. Next base: position 14,358 of record JAJEFL010000115.1, on the reverse strand, counting down.
GCACATCTGGAAGCACGACCGGAGGCGTGTCTAGATCCTTAATCGTCACCAGAACCGAAGAAGGCGCTCCCTCGCTTATCTCCGATGGCAGACTGCCCAGAGAAGCTGTGAATGTCTCATCGTCATAGTCTGCATCTCTTACCGTCGCAATTGTACCGGTTCCTGTCCGCGCATCGGCCGCAATCGTGACAGATGCCAGATTGCCGTAATCGCCTTTGTCCGCCGTGACCGGGGTCAGTATCAACGGAATCGTCATCGGATTCGGCAGCATTTTAGAAAACATTGCGGTGACCGTCACCGCCTTGCCCTCGTCCACCGGATTGGGGTTCGCCTCCAGATGCACCCGCGGCCGCTCCAAAATCGTCACATCCACCGAAGGAGATGTTCCCTCGCCGACCCCTGCCGGCAAACTGCCCAGGGAAACCGTAAACGTCTCATCGTCAAAATCATCATCCGCAAACGTCGGGATCATGTCCGCACCCGACCGCACACCTGCCGCAATCGTAATTTCGTTCAACTCGCCATAGTCACCATCCTCCGCTGTGCCCGGGGTCAATTGTAAGGGGATTGTCACCGGATTCGGGAACGCTTTGGAGAGCATTACCGTCACGGTCACATCTTCCCCTTCGGTCACCGGCGTGGTCGCCGATACATTTACCTGCCGCCGCTCCAGAATCGTTACATCCACCAAAGGCGGGGTTCCCTCGCCGACCCCCGCCGGCAAGTTGCCTAGCGCCACCGTAAACGTCTCATCATCCTCGTCCGCATCCTCAACGGTTGCGATTGTGCCTGTACCCGACCGGGCATCTGCCGGGATCACAATCTCAGGTAAACTTCCATAGTCACCGTCCTCCGCCGTAACATGGGTCAGCGTCAGCGGAATCGTCACCGGATCCGAAAACGCCTGGGAGAGCGTTACGGTCACGGTCACATCCTCGCCCTCGGTCACCGGCGTGGTCGCCGATATACTCACCTGCCGCGGCTCCAGAATCGTCACCTCCACCGAAGACGGCATTCCGATCTCCACATCCGACGGCAGATCTCCCAGTTCCACTGTGAATGTCTCATCCTCCTCGTCCTCATCCTGGATGGTCGAAATTGTACCCGTCTCCGATAGCGCACCTGCCGGAATCGTGATCTCATCTAAACTGCCATAGTCCCCCGCCTCCGCCGTACCCGCCGTCAGGGTTAGCGGAATTGTGAGTGCATCCGATAACGCTTCGGAAACCGTCACCGTCACCTCCACTTCTTCTCCCTCCAGAACCGGATTCGGTTCTGCCGATACATGCACACTTGGCTTCTCCCGGATTACAATCGTCGCCGTGCAGTCTTCCGGGATGCAGTCCGCAATCGGAATCCCCAAATCGGGATGTGCATTCGTTGAACTCCGATTGATCGTCCATACCAGATCCTCAGATCCTTCCACCTCATCATCCTGTCTAGTCACGATGGAGATCGACTTCTGCAGATCACCTGAAGCAAATTCAACCCGCCATACATCGGTTCCGGCATCCCCGGATGGGGATAATTTTTCGTAATCGTCATCTCCTGCCGTCGACGAGCCACTCCGGGAAATCTCAATATAGGCATCCTCCGAAGGATCGGCCGCATGGATCTGATCAGACAGTTCCAGTGTCAGTTCCGTTGACTCCCCCTCGTACACGGTATCCCGCGCTGCCGAAAGCGTGACTGTGATCCGATCATCATCCAGGATCCAGGCTGGAACGAAACCCGGTTTCCAGATCTTCAGATCCGGGTAGGCATCCTTAAATTCCTGCCCTTTAATCCCCACCCTGAACTTCTCATCAATCTCCGCAATTGCATCCTGAATGGTCGGGATCGTGCCCGTCGCCTCCGTCTCCCCTGCCTTGATTATGATCGGATTTGGTGTGATGGGGCCATAGTCTTTCTCATATTCCGCGGTCAGAGAGGCCACATTCCATTGCAGTCGGATCGGAACGACCACATCCGTGGACTGCGCCTCCGTAATTGATGCCGTGACCGTCACCGGCTCCCCTTCCGCCACCGAGTCCGGCTCCACCGATAAACTTACCGTCGGCCGGTCCTTGACGATGATGGCGTACGGACAGTCTGAATTGGGATCGCAGGAAGCCATCACTATATCATAGAGGCCCCCGGTTGAACCACCGCCTCTTCTCCACACTAACTCTTCGTCCCCTTCCAGTTTACCGTCATCAACGATATAGAGTTGGATGCTGGCGGTCTTGTATGTATAACCAGGGTTGTTGGGGTCCATATGGAAGTTCAGTTTCGCATCTCGTGTTGGAACGTCGAAGTCATTACAGCCTGGATTCACGAATTCGTAATCATTCATATTGCCGCCGCCAGGAGAGTAGTCAACTGGCTGCTTAACTAGGATATAGCCGGCCCATCCAGGGGGGCAGCCGGGGTAGGAGACGGATCCTGCGCGCATCGGTTTGGACAGCGTCAACGTGAGCGTCGTTATCTGACCCTCATAAACCGGGTTGGGGTTCGCCGACCAGGAAACCGTTAATTTGTCGTTGATCTGTACCGTCACTGATTTTGGATCCCCCGCGGTCAGCGCAGAGGGCAGACTGCTTTCATCAATCGCCACCGTGAATGTCTCGGTTTTCTCGTCCTCCATGTCAGTCGTTGTCGGAATCTCCACACTCCCTGACCAGGTGTCTCTAGAAATCGTGATCTCGCTCGTGGTCAAATTTCCATAGTCCTTCGCATCCGCTGTACCCGGTGTCAGCGTCAAGGGAATCTTCGCATTATTGGGCAGGCGCTCCGATAACTCCGCCTTGATCTTCACTGGCTTCCCCTCATCCACCGGGTATTTGCCGCGTACAGGTACAATAGATAATGTCACGGATGGCAGCGGCTTATCATCATCATCAATCATAATCTTCATTGATTCCGGATCTCCGGCAGTTACCGCAGAGGGCAGATTGTTTTTATCAATCGCCACAGTGAACTCCTCGGAGGGCTCCGATTTCGTGTCATCCGTGATCTGGATATCCAACGTTCCGGTCGTGCTGCCTCCAGAAATCGTGATTTTAGGATCGGACAGATTTTCATAGTCCTCCGTTGGTTTTGCGGAGCCTTTCCTGAGCATTAACGGAATCGTTAGATCCTGGGGATAAGCATATGAAAGCTCAGCCGTTACCGTTACGTTTGCACCCTCAGGTGCCGGATTCGGAGACGCAGACAATGTGACCGCCCGCTTCGCATCCTGGATGATTAACCCGCGGTAAAGAACTTCACGGCTATCCTCTACTTCCGGCGGCAGCCTGGCCAATAAGATGTGAACTTCCTCATTCTCGCCATTCGTATCTGCATTTGTCCTTACGGTGCCAACCCCGGAGAGGTCTCCTGCTTTGATCTCAATCTGCAGTTGATCCGGTGCCTGCGGGTCAACGATTTCCGCCGGTTTATTGCGCTCATAATTCTGATCGTAGAGCAGGAAAGGAATCGTTACATCACCTGGCAGGGGCTTTGTGAGTATTGCCGTCACCGTTGCATTTTCGCCCTCATGCACCGCAGTTGGATCCAAGGTGAACCGCACTGCCGGCTTATCATCGTCGGTGATCGTAATCTCCACTGATTTTGGGTCTCCTGCAGTTACCGCAGAGGGCAGTTTGGTTTCATCAATCGCCACGGTGAAGGTCTCATCATCCCAATCGCTTGCATCCGCCTCATCGGGGAGTTGAATGACCGTCGTTCCAGTTCTGGTGGCACCGGTTCCGGTCATCGTGATCGTGTCGTCCGTTAAACTTCCGTAGTCTTCCGGTTCCGCAGTGTCTGCTGCAATCGTTAACGGAATCTCCACATTACTGTCACTGGCCTGTGCCCCCGAAATCTCAGCCGTGATCGTCACCCGGCTGCCCTCCGATACCGGGTTTGGAGATGCCGACAGTTTAACGGTCAGGCGATCCCTGATTGTAACTTTAAAGTGACAATTATTTACGCATTTATAGTTGAATAAAAAGTGACCTGCACCACCTTCTGGATCGCCTTGATTCTGTAAAGTAACCCTCCCGGCATAGAATAGATACTCATCCCCCTCAACAAGATCATCCAGTTCTGCTTTAATGATTTGAGGTCCAGACGTTACCTGATCTTTTTTGTCAAAGCGAAACATCATACCGTTGGATGTCGGACCGGAAGTCCGAGGTAACGTATAGTCACGGTCAGGGATAGCGGTAGACGACCGCGCAGCTGCGGCGTGCCGGTTGGCTGCCGTGTTCAATGGTTTTGATAGTGTCACGGTGACCTCTGCTGATTCGCCCTCAAAAATCACGGACGGATTCACCGAGAATTTGACAGTTGGTTTGGTATAATGATGATCCCCCTCCATAATTCTATCCATTACGGTACTACTGCGCCGGTCTTCTGTGAGAGGTATAGATGGCGGATGATCTGCGGGATGGTTAATGACCGGAATGCCGGCAATCTTGGGGAGCATTTCATCAGGCCAAATCCGTACAGGGGGTTCCATATCTGAATCCAAAACCTCCGCATTGATCTGGAAAACAGATGCCGGATCTCCGAAATCACCCTCCCTTGGAATCGCAGGTTCATCTTCCGCTGCAGAATCAAAATGCGGAAGGAGCACTTGATCCCGGTTTTCCGCTGCCGTCTGCTGCGTCATGGAGGTCTGTTCCTGTTCCAGATCCTCGGCCGTGAATGTCCAGTGTTGTTCAGGGAAACGCACGCCGGGGAAATCTGCAGGCGGTGACAACCGGGTTCCATCCACATTGAGTATTTCGGGCAGGGTATGTGATTCAGGTGCTTTTGAATTGGGGATGGCGAGGGAGAGGGCAAAAAGCAGGAGTCCCAGAACCGTTCGGAAACATAATTTCAGGTACAGGGAACTGGAACACGGCAAAGAGAAAACGGATGCATCAACCCTTGAAATTGGCAAACGAATCCAGATATAGCGGGAGAACACGCCCGTCTCGGCGCATAGGTGAAATCTGGCTTTGTCGACCATCCTACCTCGGTTTCTCTAATGATGCACAAAAAAGCAGAGAATGTTAACTCAGAATATGCATGTTCTGTACACTTCTATGTACTCCCGAATATACATATCGTTCAGAAATTATGTCGGCGGGCCCGCAAATGGCAATACGCTGCCCATTTTATTCTGGAAAGGAGGCCTGTTTTCAGGGGGTAGGGTTTCATGAATTCACCGGTGTCTTCATTCCATGGCAGATGTCTTCCGGTCTGAAAAATCCGAAATCAGGGCGAGGATTCAACTGCCTTCTCTCAATTCCAGATGATGATCGTCGAGGGGAGCAGGATCAAGAAATTTCAGACTACGACAGGGGTGCTGCATTTCGTGATTGCAGCGGCGTTTTTATGAAGTCAATTTCAGAAAGAAGATTGGGAGATCACACAAATTTCTGGAACGTAAAGGGGACAGCGGAATAGTTCGGTGCTGAGATCTTCAGGGGGCAGGGGAGATGGGCATGAAGAGGATTCCGTTTTTGCGATCATATTGTGTGGATATAGTTATCTTTTGAGGGGTTCGGGCTTCAGGCCGAACAATCCAGCGTCAAAGTTTTTAGAAACCGTCCCGCTGGATCCAGTGAGACCAAAATTCAGGTTAGCAGCGATTATTTCCGACATGCTTGATCCGAAACAGCATTTGATTGAGTCGTTCAGAAGATGGCACGGAGGAATGGATCCTCTGCTGGTTTCGTGTGCGCCGGGCCGGATCAATGTAGTTGGAGAGCATACAGATTATAATGGCGGGCTGGCATTGCCGATGACGCTGGACCGGGCGGTGTATGTTGCTGTGAATGACAGTTTGACGGGGCTCCACGAACTGCGGTCACTCAATTATCAGGAGAGTATATCCTGCAGGCCGGGAGCATGGCCTGAGGTATCTCATGCGCATTGGGCAACCTATGTGGCAGGGATGATCCAGGAACTTCCGCCGCCCGAGCCCGTCGCGATGATGATTTACGGGGATATTCCGCCGGGGGCAGGACTAAGTTCTTCGGCGGCACTCGAAATGGCTGCGGGACTCGCACTGGAAAAACTCCGTAACACTCCGATAGACCCGCTTCAAATGGCCCGTATTGGACAGACCGTAGAACACAAATATGCAAAGGTGGAGTGCGGGATCATGGATCAGATTGTATCCCGCGTCGGCCGTGCAGGGCATGCACTGTTTCTGGATTGTCAAAAACTGGAATGGAAACATATCCCAATCCGGAAGCAGAACGCAAGGTTTATGGTTATTGACAGCAGAGTAAAGAGGAAACTTGCCCATTCAAAGTACAATGAACGCCGCGCAGAATGTTACCGAGCACTGCAATGCATCAAAGTGGGCAGTCCGCAGATTAACTCCCTGCGCCAGATACAAATTCCGCAGATCCGTTCCCTGAAAGAATCCGTTTTGCGGCAGCGTCTCCAACATGTTTTCAATGAGAATGAGCGGGTGAGACAGGCATGCAGTGCAATCACAGATTCGGACTGGAATTTACTGGGGAGCATCCTCTCTGCATCCCATCAAAGTCTGAAAACTGACTATGAAGTGAGTTGCGGGGAACTGGATTTTCTGGTTGAATATGCAGAAGCATGTCCCGGGGTCCTCGGAGCAAGGATGATGGGAGGCGGCTTTGGCGGCTGTTCCATTAATCTGGTACGAACCGAAAATGCACATTTAATTGCGGAAGCGGTTTCAACGGCCTATGAAGAAAAGTACCGGCATAAAGCCGGAATTCATGTGCTCGAAAAAGGGATGGAGGCACACGTAGAATGGCTTTAACGGGAGCAGTCAAGCAGCGATAGAGCAGGGCCGCCGTCCAGGTGTTTCTCCATCACAATACCGATGTTCCAAGGTAAACGATTTTCAGTGCTGACCGCCAGCCTGACCCCATTGGATCAAAACCTGGGTGTAGATTACGGCCGGCTGGGTGCTCATGTCCACTGGCTCCTGGAACGCGGTGCCGCAGGAGTCGTCCTGATGGGGACGACCGGAGAGGCAAACAGTTTAAGTACGGCGGAACGAAAACATGCACTGGATGCAGTTCTGGATGCGGGCATTGATCCTCGTCAACTGATGGCAGGAACGGGTTGTTGTGCACTGACCGATACAGTGGATCTGACGGAGCATGCGTTGGCGGCAGGTGTGCAGTCCGTACTGGTCCTTCCTCCGTTCTATTACAAAAATGTGAGCGAGGATGGCCTGTTTGCGGCGTATGACCATCTGCTCCAGTCTATAGGGAGCAGGCGGCTTAGATTGTACTTGTACCACTTCCCGAAGATGAGCGCAACCCCCATTACACCGGGGCTCGTGGAACGACTGCTTCATAGATACCCTGGAAGTATTGCCGGATTCAAAGACTCCAGCGGGAACTGGAGCAGTATTTTGGAGATGATCCGAAATTTTCCCGAAATACAGGTTTTTGCAGGCAGCGAGCAGTTTCTCCTTGAGACACTCCGGGCGGGCGGAGCGGGTTGCATCAGTGCAACCGCAAATGTAACCTCGCCGCTGATTGCGGATCTTTTCGACAAATGGGAAACTCCTGAGGCCGATATTCTTCAGAGGCATGTTCATCGAACCCGAAAGGTGATTGAGCAGTGGCCAATGATTCCTGCACTGAAAGCATTGATTCAGGATTTGACCGGACGGGATGTCTGGATGAATCTCAGGCCGCCGCTCTCTCCACTCTCGCCCGAAGAAGCGAACCGGTGTATTGAGTTATACAAATCAGTGTCCACTTCAGCAACGCATTCATTGCACGGAACCCAATGATTGAACACCCCGCTCCAACATTTTCAATTTCAGAGGCACAGGCTCTGGCAGAAGAGTATTTTGGTCTGCAAGGGCGCGTAACCGGGTTGCCCAGCCATTTGGATCAGAATTTTCGTATCAATACGGCGAAGGGCACATTTGTGCTGAAAGTCTCCAATACAGCGGCAGAGTCCGGTCATGTGGATCTTCAGCAGGCGATACTGGCACATCTGCACGCAAGGGGGGAAGGGCAGTATTTCCCCGCGGTTGTACCCACGCGGGCGGGGGACCAGAAAGCAATTGCAGCGGGGGAGCACGGGCAGGATCACCAGTTGTGGATGGTGACCTGGCTTTCTGGACGCGTACTCGCAGATGTACGCCCTGTGCTGCGGCCGCTGCTTCGGGATCTGGGGCAGTTTCTGGGGTCACTTGACCGCACCCTGGAGGACTTTGAACACAAGTTTGCCCACCGGAATTACGAATGGGACCTGCGCAGGGCGATTCAACTCACCGAATACATCAACTGTATTCAGGATATCAATCGGCGCAGGCTCGTAGAGGATGCGCTGGAATCCTTTGAGAATGAAACCCTTCCCCGCCTTGATCAGCTTCGGCAGAGTGTGATCCACCATGATGCGAATGATCACAATGTCATCGTTCAAGGGACAGGGTACCAGACAGCAATTCGTGGCTTGATTGATTTTGGGGATGCGCTGCATACAGCAACGGTCGTAGAGTTGGCCATTGCCGCAGCGTACATCATGATGGGAAGGCCGGATCCCGTGGGGGCGGCGGCAGAATTGGTGCATGGCTACCATGAGACCCGTCCACTGGAAGAATCAGAACTCTCAGTCCTGTACGGATTAATCCGGGCGCGGCTTTCTTCCAGTGTACTGGTGTCGGCGTTTCGCGGGGCACTGGACCCCGATAACGAGTATCTTCGAGTCTCCGAGGAGGGGGCATGGTCTCTGCTCACTCACCTGTCTGCAGAGTCATCATCGCTGGCAGAATATCGGTGGCGTGCTGCCTGCGGGATGGATCCCTGCCCCAGGGGTTCACGCGTGGCCGTATCTCTTGGAAAACACATCTCTGCACCGGTCATGCAGCCCGATGTGCGCACAAAAATTCCGCTGATACTTGATCTGAGTGTGACCAGTCCGTTGGTTGCCCCTCTGGATCAACCGCCTGATCCAAAGAAAGCCTCCGAGGCATGGTTCAGGCGGATTCGCCGTGCAGGAGCAGCAATCGGGGTCGGGCGCTATAACGAGCCCCGGATCGTCTACACATCGAAGCACTACCGGTCCGCAAACAATGAGTTTGATGAGGCCCGGACGATTCATATGGGTATTGATTTGTTTAAGGAGGCAGGTACCCCCGTCTATGCTCCGCTGGATTCCCGCGTGCATAGCCTCTCGTTCAGCCGAAAAGCAATGGATTTTGGAGGTCTGGTGATTCTGGAGCATCCGATGGAAGGAGAGCGGTTTTATACGCTGTATGGACATCTAAGCAAAGAGTCTGTCGACAGACTTCAGCCGGGGAAGAAGATCATCAGAGGCGAAGAGTTTGCCCGCCTCGGAACACCAGAGGAGAATGGGGGATGGACACCGCACTTACATTTTCAGGTGATCGCAGACATGCTGGGGCAGTCCGGCACCTACTGGGGCGTTGCACCGGCAAGTCAGCGGGATGTGTGGCTGTCCATCTGCCCGGACCCGAACCTGATCCTGGGAATCCCGGATGACTTGCTGTCCGTGTCAGGGTCCCCGACCGAAACCATCCAGTCTCGGAGAAAAGGCTGTATCGGGGGGAATCTCAGCATTTCCTACCGCAGCCCCCTGCAGATTGTACGCGGATTTCGTCAATATCTCTACGATGAGACGGGGCGGGCATTTCTGGATGCGGTGAATAATGTTCCCCATGTGGGGCACAGCCATCCGCGGGTCAACGCAGCGGCGATCCGGCAGATGCGCGTGCTCAACACCAATACACGCTATCTGCATCAGACGCTGGTAGATTATGCAGAGCGGCTGGCGGCAACGATGCCGGATCCGCTGAAGGTATGTTATTTTGTGAATTCGGGCAGCGAAGCCAATGATCTGGCCCTGCGCCTCGCATTCGCACACACCGCCCGGAAGGACATCATGGTTTTAGAGGGGGCTTACCATGGTCATCTAAGTTCCCTGATTGCAATCAGTCCGTACAAGTTTGACGGCCCCGGGGGGGCGGGTGCTTCCCCGCATGTGCATCAGGCACCGGTGCCGGATCAATACAGAGGACGGTTTCGTGGAAATGATGCGGCTGCGCGGTATGCAGAGGAATTGAAGACCAAACTTGATTCCGTTCCTGATGGGATCGCCGCATTCATTTGTGAGTCCCTTCTTGGCTGCGGAGGGCAGATAGAATTACCGGCGGGATATTTGCAGGAAGTGTATGCACATGTACGCACGGCAGGGGGACTGTGCATTGCGGACGAGGTGCAGGTGGGATTTGGACGGATGGGGCATCACTTCTGGGGGTTTGAGACTCAGGATGTCACGCCGGATATTGTCGTACTGGGCAAGCCGATGGGGAATGGTCATCCATTGGCAGGGGTTGTGACTACACCGGAGATTGCGCACTCATTTGACAATGGGATGGAGTTCTTCAGCACGTTCGGGGGGAACCCGGTTTCATGCATGGTGGGGATGGCGGTGCTGGATGTGATTGAATCTGAAAAACTGCAGGAAAATGCATTGGCCACGGGCACATTCCTTAAACAATCTCTTGAGCAATTAAAAGGCAGGCACCCGCTCATCGGCGATGTGCGGGGGAGGGGATTGTTTCTGGGGATTGAACTGGTTCGGGATCCCCAGACTCTGGCGCCTGCGGACAGAGAGGCCGATTATATTGCAAACCGGATGCGTGATCTGGGAATCCTGATCTCCACAGATGGCCCGCTTCATAACGTGCTGAAGATTAAGCCCCCGATGGTATTTGATGAAGCGAATGCAGCCAGGTTGGCGGCAACGCTGGATTCCGTGCTTCAGGAAGATGGGGCACGGTCACTCAATGGCTAACAGTTCGACCTCAAAAACGAGCGTGGAGTTGGGGGGAATGGGACCGTTCCTCTGAGCTCCGTAGCCCAGAGCCGGAGGAATCACGAGTTGACGCTGCCCTCCAGTCTGCATTCCGGCTACACCAAGATCCCATCCTTGAATCACCCTGCCGGTTCCTAAATTAAATTTCAGAGGGTTATTTCTTTGGTAGGAACTGTCGAAAAGTGTGTCGTTGGTTAACCAGCCATGATAATGCACGGTTACCAGATCCCCGCTTTTTGCAGCATTCCCGGTTCCAACCACAAAGTCGTAGTACTTGAGCCCATCAGAAAGTTCGGTATAATCACGATCAGCGACTTCACGCGGTACAGGAGCAGCTTCGGGTTCGGCGGGCATATCTTCGGTGTCAAGGTTGCAACTGGAGCATAGCAGGACTGCCAGAACCAGCAGTGCAGAGCGAATAAGCATGAATGTTAACAGAGTTCGGTCAGACAAGTAGCACTGTATACGCAATATGCCTTAAATTGATCACGTTACATCCTGTTCCAAGGAACCCATCGAAACTACTTCGGAATCATGTTTGAAGCAAACGTATATCGTGCCCGTCGCCGTAAACTGCGAAAATCCATCAAGACCGGCATCGTGCTCTTGCCGGGACATTCAGAGAGTCCCATGAATTATGCAGAGAACACCTATCCATTTCGGCAGGACAGCACCTTTTTATACTATATCGGGGTGAACAGGCCGGGGCTTTGGGCCATGATGGACATAGAGGAGAATCAGACGACAATTTTTGGCAAAGAGCCCACGGTAGATGATGTCATCTGGTCGGGTTCACAGCCAACTTTAGGTGAATTAAGAGAATGCACCGGGGCAGACCATGCATGTGATGTCGCAGATTTAGCCGGTGTTCTTTCCGTGGTGACCTCCCAAAAACGGGATATCCATATCCTGCCCCCATACCGGGCAGAAACCCGTCAAGGGCTGGAGAAGCTTCGGATCTTATCGCGAGCACAGGTATCTACAAAGTATTCCGAAGAACTGATTCGTGCCATGGTTGCACAGCGATCCGTCAAGGAAGCCCGGGAACTGGCAGAAATTGAATCAGCCCTCACGATCACGCACGAGATGTACCGTGTGGCAATGCAGTCGGTGCAGGCGGGAAAATATGAGCGTGAGATGGCGGGCATCGCAGAGGGAATTGCCATCAGTGGCGGAGGGCGCCTTGCGTATCCATGTATTCTGACCAAACACGGCCAGGTTTTACATAATCACAATTATCACCGCCGTCTGGAATCCGGGGATCTGATTGTTCAGGATACCGGGGCAGCGGCGGCATCAGGGTATGCAAGCGATATTACGAGGACCTATCCGGTCAGCGGGACATTTTCTTCCCGCCAGCGTGAGATTTATCAGGCGGTTCTGGACGCATTGACCGATGCACTGTCAGGCATTCAGCCAGGCCGTCCATTCCGGGCATGTCACCTGATTGCTGCGCGGACTCTCACTAGCCGGCTTCAGCAGATCGGTTTGATGCGGGGGGATCCGGATGAATCCGTTGCCGCCGGGGCACATGCACTCTTTTTCCCGCATGGATTGGGACACATGATGGGGCTTGATGTACATGACATGGAAAATCTGGGAGAGGACCTGGTTGGCTATGATGATCAGATCCGAAGAAGCCGGCAGTTCGGGCTTTGTGCTCTGCGATTCGGAAGATCCCCTGCGCCCGGATTCGTATTGACGGTTGAGCCGGGGTGCTATTTTATCGGGCCGCTGATGGATCAGTGGCGGAGCGAAAAGCGTCATGAAGCCTTCATCAATTATCAGGCGCTGGCGGACTGGCGGGATTTTGGCGGAGTACGGATTGAGGAAAATATCGTCGTAACCCCGGAGGGATATCGGATCCTGGGTCCTCCCATTCCCAGAACAATTACAGAGGTGGAAACTGCGTGCGGCGGATAGTCAGGAAACGAAGGTCGTGGTTTCAGTGCCCAGCCGAACGGATTCCACCATCCCCATCCGATGCTTTTCAAAGGGCTGCGAAACCCGGATATAGTTATCCGTATAGCCCTGCATCCTGCCGGACCAGGCATTCCGCTCCCAGAGTACCGGTCGGACCTGACCGCGGAACCGTTCCTGAAATACGGTTTGTTTACGCCGTGAGAGTTCCCGGAGCGTTCGGTTACGGAATACGCGTTCGGAAGCAGAGACCGTGTTCGGCTGCTCAAAGCGGCCTGCTGCTGCTGCGGTGTCTGGACGCCCGGAATAGGTGAAGACATGCAGGTAGGTCACGGGCAGATTTGCCAGAAACATGTGCGTTTCTTCAAAATGATCGTCCGTTTCTGTCGGGAATCCGACAATTACATCTGCACCAATCCCCGCATCCGGCATTTTGGTGCAGATCGTTTCCAGTCGCTGCAGGTACAGTTCTCTGCGGTAGCGCCGTCGCATGGCCCCCAGGACGGAGTTTTCGCCACTTTGCAGGGGAATATGAAAATGCGGCACCATTACAGGGGTATCTGTAACAAAGTCAATAATCTCATCGGTGAGCAGGTTGGGCTCAATGGAAGAGATGCGATAACGAAGAATCCCGTCCACCTTTGCCAATCGCTGTAGCAGTTGGAGCAGGGTGAATTCGGCATGGGGATCAAGACTGCCCTGACCATAGAGGCCAATGTTCACTCCCGTTAAGACAATTTCCTTTACCCCTCGATCTGCCAGTTGACGGGCTTGGTCAACAATTTGGCTCAGGGGGGCGGACCGGCTTTTTCCTCTGGCCATCGGAATTGTACAGAATGAGCATGAATAGTCACAGCCATCCTGCACCTTCAGGAATGCACGGGTGCGATCATCTGACAAAAGGGCAGGATCAAAGGTGGTTAGGTCACCGGTACAGGAGACGCTGACCTGCGTAGGTGCTTTCGGGGAAAAATTCTCCAGTACGTCAAAAATGCGGGCTTTCTCTGAATTCCCAAGTACTGCATTTACGCCTTCAATTGCCGCAACTTCATCCGGGCGCAACTGCGCGTAGCAGCCCGTGACGATAATAAAGGCATCCGGGTTCAGGCGGTGGGTACGCCGGATGGTTTGCCGGCACTTCCGGTCTGCTTCGGCCGTCACGGAACAGGTATTGATAACGGAAATATCACAGGCTTCTTTTTGCCCGACGGGTTTAAAACCGTGCAGTTCAAACTGACGCTTCAGACTGCTCGTCTCTGCAAAGTTCAGTTTGCAGCCAAGTGTGTGAAAGGAAACGCGGCCCATGAAAAGTTCTCCAAAACGACAGATGAACTGAATTCTCCTTGGTCTTGATCCATAATTATGATGATCCCGAAAAGATACTTAATCTCGGACGCGGTAAATCGGCACGCAGACGGGGACTCAATGGGAAAAATCAGTCCATGGTTCTGTGCAGCAGGGGATAAGACATTTGCTCAGTTGCATAATGTCTCCAGGCGCTCTATCCATTCCCGGAAATGTAGGCAATTGGCTTTGAGCGTGGGTATTCCAATCTCTGAGGTAAGCAGTGTTCCCAAAAATACTTTTTGGAGATGGTATTCGGGAAACACTTCAATAATCCGCTTGGAC
>JAJEFL010000105.1:0-5270 GCA_022820435.1 Rhodothermales bacterium | reverse complement strand
CGCTATGCGGACGATTTTGTGGTGTGTTTTCAATATAAGAGGGAGGCGGAATGTTTTCTGCGAGGTCTGCGGGCTCGTCTGGAGAAATTCGGATTGAGACTGCATCCCGACAAAACGCGACTGATTCAATTCGGGCGTTTTGCGGAAGAAGATCGCAGGAAACGAGGAGAGGGGCGACCGGATACGTTTGACTTCCTGGGTTTTACGCACTATTGCCGTAGGACCCGAAAGGGACGATTCGGACTAGGTCGCAAGCCAATCGCAAAACGAATGGCACGTTTCCTGAAACGCGTGTTTGTCCAACTTCTCCGCCGCATGCACCAGTGCGTACATGCCACGGGGAAATGGCTTGGACAGGTACTCAATGGATGGCTGAATTACTATGCCGTCCCGACGAGTTACGTCTATCTGGAACGATGTTATCGGCGACTAAAATGGATCTGGATAAAGGTTCTTCGTAGACGATCCCAAAAGGATCGTACAAACTGGGAACAACTGGATACATTGACGGAGCGCTATTGGCCAAAATTGAAAATACGCCACGACTGGCCGGCGAGAAGATATGCCGTCACGCAGGACACTGCAACCCAAGGGAGGAGCCGGATACGTTAACGCGCACGTACGGATTCTGTGCGGGGGGCCCGGGGAAACCCGGGTCCCTACCGCGATGTTTGATTCCAACCCGCAAGGCGGGAAAGAGAAGGGGCGCATCAGGAAAGCTGGACCAATCGTGAGGCCGGGCGGCACCCTTCAAGGAAGGCTTTGATGCAGGGTTTGCCAGGGGGTTTCGGCACCTGACGATTCTACGCTGCAAGGTTCGCGTTGTATGGATGGGGGTGGAGGCCCGTCAGAATGATCCATTACAAAGCCGGTGACACGCTACGCGTGACATCTGCAAGGCTGCCGGCAGGGGAAAGAAAAGCTCCCGCAGCGCAACCGTCTGGAAAGCGACAATGATGCTGAGTTTGCCTTAAGGTGGTCGGGCGGCGATTTTGATTACCACTCGACCCGAATCCCCATCTGCATGGAACGCCCTGCCGCGGGGTACATAAAGATTGTATCCGATCCACCTGGATCCAGGAATCCAGTCGTACTGAAGGTGTTATTCATCAGGTTGACCGTCTCAAACTCCACCGCCATCCAGCCCAGGGTATAGATGACTTTAAAGTCTACGGAAGAGAAGTTTTCCAGTCGAATGGAATTCGCATCATCCAGCCAGGTGCGGCGCGTACTTCGCACCGTTGCCATTGCCTGGAGCCGGTCAAGAACGGGGATGCTGATTGCGGCCGATACATAATCACGCGGGATCGTGCGGACAAATTTCCCTTTGTTCTCCCCGGCACGGTAGGTCACATTCTGCAGAGTATAGTTAAATCGGAACAGAGCAACATCCGTCCGTTCCAGTTGCACGCCCAGTTCAATCCCTCTGTGACGGCTGCTTGCAATGTTTCCGTATTGGAAGGTCTCAAACTGAAAATCCAGTTCGTCCTCCATATCCATCTGATAAATGCTCAGGGATATTTCGCCATTCAAGTTGCCGGGGATGAGTGCTGTGCGGTGATAGAAGCCGGTTTCAAGGCTGATACCGGTCTGCGGCTTCAGTTCTGAATTGGAAATAGTAATCCCATAGGGCGGCATGGGGACCGGGATCAGCCTCTGACCAAAGAGCTGATCCAGCGTTGCTGTTTTAAAGGATCTGGCAACGTTGGCATACCAGCTGCCGACATGTCGGGCATTGGCCACATAGCGAAGGTTCAGCCCTATTTTGGGACTCAATGCGGTATGAATTGCATCCTGTTCTGTGCCTCCTTCCGGTGCATACGTATCCCGAATGTGATCATAGCGGATCCCCGCCAACAGGCGCAGCCTGGAGGTCGGCTCAATATCATATTGCATGTACGCGGCTAGCGCCTGACGGGAACCGTCCCCCTTGCTTGAGATGTCTCCTTTCTTTCCGTCAAATCCATTAAAGTCTTCCGCCGTACCGGTCACCATATCATACCATGCTACATCCAGTTGTCCACTCTGCAGATCAGTGCCGATGGTGAAGCGGTCCTTTGCAAGGAGTCTTGGAGCCACCCATTGTGCACTCACGAACAAGCGGGCCGTATCAAATTCCCGCCATTTTACGTCTGCAAACTCTGCACTCAGGGGTAAGGTACGGCCCCCTTCAAGGGTTCGCTGGTTCGCAACCAGCGAACTCCGCAATTCGGACTGTCCCCCTAGATGAAGCCGTCCCTGCAGTGCAAGCCGCTGTGTGCGCTCGTCATTATGGTCAAATTGGAAAAATGGAGATTCCTGCAGGCGATCCTGGGCGATCTGATCCGTGGTGAGAGGGCCTGGAATATCATAGTTCCTCCGATGCATGGAGCCGGACAGAGTCAGGAGGGCTTGGTCCGAGCGTATCAAGTCAAACTCAAGCCCCAGTCCTCCCAGTGCACGATCCGCATGTTCGCGGTACCCCTGCGTGGATTCGTAGTTGCCGTAGGAGGAGAGTTTTCTTTTTCCAAATGACCTCCGCACGGATCCATTTACTTTGTAGGTGCCGAACGAGCCGCCGGACAGGGCCATTGCGTAGTTGGAGGGGATATCGGAGGCGGTGACAATATTGATGACCCCTCCGATGGCGGCATCACCGTAGAGTGAGGAAGCGCCGCCGCGCAGGATTTCCACGGATTCGATGGCAGCCAGAGGGATCTGATCCCAGTTTACGAGTCCGCTTTCCAGAGCATTGACCGGTTGTCCATCCACCATCAGCAGCACATACTCGGCTTCGCCTCCACCATAGAATCCCCGTACAATCGGCTGCACATCATACCCGATCCCATCCAGTTGCAGCATGGTAAAGCCCGGCATATGCCGCAGTATTCCTCCCAGATTCTGAACCCCGGCCAACTGTGAGACAGTTGTGTTTTTCAGCACACTGATGGCCCCCGTAGATTGAGATCGTATGGACTCGTACCGATCCGCCGTAATAATCAGATCGTCCATATCCACAACACTCAGGGTATCGCTGCCATTCTGAGCAAAAAGGATCACAGGATGCATTAACACGAACAGTACGAACCATTGGGTCAGTGTCTTTCTCATCTGAAATTCGGGGTTATGTGTAATTCGTACGTGAGTTTACCGGTTATGAAGTATTGCTGTCATTTATGGAGAGATGCAAATTCAGGCATCTGGATGATTTTACGCCTGAGGGCATGTTCTGCTCATTTTGTCAGCAGCCATGAGTCCCCATCCAACTGTCGGTGGATAAATTATGACCATAGAATTAGAGAATTAGACCGTGCAACTGTGTATCGCAGATGGCCGCGCCGTCTATTGGGGGTATTCCATTCCAGGTTCGGTCATTTCTTCGCATAAAAACTCAGATCACGGCAACCACCGTTCCAAGGATCAGAAAAGGCAGGGATGTCACGGCATGACCATCGTGAGGGCGGATACAGTCACAGGTATGCTTCATCAAGTTCCGGTGCAATGTATTTGAATTCGGCGAATGGTTCCTTTTAAATCTGATTTGATCAGTATCGGCGCGGAATCATCAAATTTTTCCTGTACCAGCGGACCAGCTGCCGGAGCCGTTTAGATATCGGAATGGCAACCGGATGTCAGTTTATCAGAGAAGTTCCTGCAAAACCTTCAAGCCTGAGAGTTCTGCAGGATGCTCCAGAAAGAATGATTCCAGAATCTAACCGGGGAGGAGCGGGCAGTTATTCCTGTGACAAAATCAATTTGCACAGCCCCCTGACAGATCTGAATTTACACACATAACATGGTTTATGACGGTTGAATTCTAGGGCGTAATTCAACCAGATAACGAGGATCGAAACTCTGTTGAGTGACCGTCACGTCGTCGATTTCGTCCACCTGATAACTGCAAAGCTGCCCGTCGGAAGTTCTGACGGCATGAAGTACAAGAGGGCCATCTTCTGTTCGACGCAGTGAGTAGGGCTCAATGCGCTCCGTGGATTTTCTGTACTGGATGTCAGCGCACAGATAGTTAACCCCTGAAAACCGGATGGCCTCAACGGATACCTGTTTGTTAAAATTGACGGGCAGGTTCAGTGTAGGCTCTCGGATGATCTCGTCCCCCGCCGCCATCTGATCGATGGCAGGCAGCGAGGGGAGTGTGCCGGTTTCAAGCCAGTCAAAAAATTCAGGCAGTGCATGGAAAAAAGACTCAAACGGGGGGAGTGTCCGAAGTTGATGGCTCAGCATCGGGGGCCAGGTTTTTTCGAGATCCCATCTTTTTGCCTGCACATCAGCAAGTGTTGGGGGCTGATTACCACGGTGAGTACATTTTTTACGGATTGTGTCATTCAGAACAGATAGGTCAGGCCGTTCCTGATTACTTCGGAATATATTGATGGCATCATACAGATCACGTGCCTTTGCACGCTGTCCCAAAGCGCAGATTTTTTCCGCATAAGCTTCCTCTGGAGGGTAGCATCTGACCAAGGGTTCCTCTTGTGGATTATCGCTGTAGTGGTGATGAATTGTGCGCCCGACCGGTGGCAGCACAACCACCTCGTCGAACGTCAGGTCGATCTTAAGGCGTGGAAGTGAGCGGTATCCCATGCGGGGGCTGATGGGGCCGCGGTAGCCTATTTTGGCCTTGCAAGACTCCGAGCCGCGAGGATTTGTATAGATTTCAAAGTTGAGCAGTCTTTTCGGAATTTCAAAGCCGGTCGCATAAAATATCCAGTCGCTGATTTCGCTGAACGTTTTAACAAGAAAGTCACAGTTGAGATGGGCTGGCTCGGTAATCGTGAAATCAAGATCTTCGGAAAACCGAAAGGTTTCGTAATGACATTTATGGAAACTGGTTCCTCCCTTGAAAATCCAGTGATCCTTCAGTGAAGCATGATGATAGATACCGGCTAAAACCCACCCAAGCACATAATCTTTCTCAATAATATGGGGGCCTAGTCCGCACAAATCTTTGACATTCAGAATTTCGCTCTTAGTAACCATCTCTTTCGTATTGAAAATCGTTCTCGGGAACCCATAGATGCCATCTCGTCACTAGTCGAGGGCATGAATAGGTTGGATCAATTTTGGCATTGCCCTTTGTCAGTCTCTTCTTACAGGCATCAACGAGATAGGTACAGTCCGGCATATGTTCCGCCACAAAGCCTAAGCGTTTGAAGACGGCTCCATTGCCGAGACGCTCTGCGTAGGAGATCAGCTTTTCATCCTGCCTGCCGTCATGGCGTGTGTATTCGTCAAAGCACTCAATCACATGATTTATTCCACCCCCGAACAAG
>JAJEFL010000206.1:0-26014 GCA_022820435.1 Rhodothermales bacterium | reverse complement strand
TAGTGTTTCTGACAAACGTCAACAAATGAACCAAAAACATTGTATCTTGTTTGAGTGATTATGTCTGAACTATCAACGAACACAAACCGACTCCACGAACTGCTGAGGAAACTGCAGAAGGAGGGGCTAAGATCCCACGAGACCAACGAACTCGGTAACGAGATTTTCAACATGGCTGGAATTAATACGATTGCCCGGTTCGGTGCACAACTGGACGCATTGCAGGCTCAACTCGCATCCCTCGCCGAGACGACGCAAACGCAGTTCGCATCCCTCGCCGCAACTAATCAGGCGCAACTGGAAGCACTTAAGGAGTCTAATCAGGCACTTAAGGAGTCTAATCAGGCGCAACTGGAGGCGCTAAAGGAATCTAATCAGGCGCAACTGGGGGCGCTTAAGGAGTCTAATCAGGCGCTTAAGGAGTCTAATCAGGCGCAACTGGAGGCGCTCGGCAAACTCTTGGACAGCCGGTATCGACTCCTGATCTGGCTGATCGCAGGTGTCGGCGGCATACTTACCTTCATCCTCACCTACGGTACATTCATTGCTGGCTAATCGCCAACGATCTATCCGTTGATCTGGGGGAATTTGATTTTGTCATCAAGAGTGAAGACAAGATTCCATGCAATTTGATGCCCCACTGTTGGTCGGAAAGACCGAGTGAAGTGTAAGGCATCAGTAAGTTGTTCAAGATGTTGCTTTGGATGTACACTCCAGCCCCCATCCTCCTGTACGTTCAATGAATCTGATCTGGGGATACAAGCTGTCGATAGAGAAGTGTCTAATCTTAGGCATGCGGAAACCCGAATGCATGCATCTGGCTAATTTTTATCCTGTAGCCGCCCTCCGTGATCTCCAGGAAATCTTTCTCAACCAGCCGGTTCAAGTCGCGAATTAACGTTTTGGCGGTCTTTGTTGAGTACAATCTGACCACATCTGGTCTCAGATCTCGTATGGCTATCCTGGGAATTACATTACCTGTCTGACCGAGAATCAGGGCTACCTCACGGCGACGACGCATGGCCGATGACAGCGCGTACCTTCGGAATTCATTGTAAACAAAGTGCTCCCGCAGGCCATCAACAAATCCCTCCAAAGAATAGAAAAGAAAGCCAATTGGATCCGCCCGTCCATGATTTGTACGAGCGGCACGACGTCTGACGAAAAATGAACGAATAAAGGCAGCGCACGCAACCTGCATCATTACGGAACACCGCGCCGCCGCTCAGGATCAGCGGACCTTAAGAAATCATTCGCTCAGGGACGCATGTAATGCGTCCAGTGAGGCGCAAAGCGTGTCCACCAGAAACTCAATCTCCCTCTCCGTGAGGATCAGCGGCGGCGAAATCCCAATCGTATCCCCAATCGCACGCAAAATTAAACCCCGACGGATCGCTTCCGCACGAAGCCTGATCCCCATCTGATCCGAAGCCGGAAAGGACCGACGAGTCGACTTATCCGCAACCAGTTCCACCCCTGCAACCATCCCGATGCCACGCACCTCCCCGACAAGCGGATGCCGAGCCACCCGCTTCCGCAACCCCTTCTGAAGCAAAGGACCAACCTTGCGCACATGAGACAGGATCTTATCCCGCTCGTAGATTTTTATACATTCCAGAGCCACCGCCGCGGACACAGGATGCCCCGTATACGTCATACCGTGCGCAAACATCCCCACCCGATCACTGCCCGACTCTAATGCATCATACACCTTCTGATTTACCATCACCGCCGAGATCGGCAGATACGAGGCCGAGAGCGCCTTCGCGGTGATCAGCATATCCGGCTGCATGCCAACCGTCTGACTCCCCCACATATTCCCCGTCCGGCCAAACCCGCAGATCACCTCATCGGCAACCAGAAGTACATCATGCTTCTTCAGCACGCGCTGAATCTCTTTAAAATACCCCTCCGGCGGAAGGATCACCCCGCCAACGCCCATGATGGGTTCCGCAAAAAATGCCGCCACCGTTTCCGGCCCCTCCTCCATAATCTGTGCGTCCAGTTCCGAAGCTAATCGGGAACTGAATTCCCGCTCCGATTCGCCCTCATGCGCGAACCGGTAATGATGCGGCTTCGCGGTGTGCAGGAAACCGGGAAGTGGCAGATCAAACAACTTGTGGTTCTTGGGCAATCCCGTCAGACTTGAAGAGGCAATCAGCGAACCATGGTAGGCATCCCGCCGGGCAATCATTTTTTTCTTCTGCGAGCGACCAAGTGCGTTGTTAAGGAACCAGATCATCTTCACCGCCGAATCAATGGCCTCCGAACCGGAGTTCGCAAAGAACACTCTGGCCATGGGAACCGGTGCCAATCGGAGCAATTCCTTTGCCAAGGCCACACCGGGCGGGTGACTCGCCGAGGCAAACATGTGCATAAACGGCAGTTTACGGAACTGCCGGTAGGCCGCATCTACCAGACGCTGCTCACTGAAACCAAGCGAAGCCGACCATAACCCGGCAACCCCCTCCAAAAGGCGGTTGCCATGCTCATCATACACCCACGCTCCCCGCCCATGCGTAAACACCATGGGCTCGTAGGTACCGAGCGGCGTAAACGGATGTAATACCGAAGAACGGTCATCCAGCGAAACTGCGGTCGGCTTCGGTTCAGATCTAGCCATACTTCCACTGCCTTACGTACAAGAACGTATGCACCCAGAAAAAATTGCGAGGCTTACAGAGACTCCCTGGCCTGCTGAAGCGTCTTGTGCAATTTGATGATCTGGGTGAATCCACTGATCTCGAAAACCTCCTGCACCGCAGAAGATAAACCACAGATTGAGAATTGCTTGGGCGCACTGTACATCTTGGCCAGTTCAAGCACCACCCGCAGCCCTGCACTGCTGATATAGTCAAGACCGGTAAAATCCAGAATCAATGCACTGTCCCCCGCCTCAAGCCCCCCCACAACCGTCTCCTTGAACAGCAAGGCATTGCGGCTGTCTATCCGGCCATTGAGCATCGAAACCCTGATGCCATCTTCAAATTCCCATGTTATGTTAAGACTCATAATAGTTCGTTGTTCTAAAATCCCTGGTAAAATAGCGAAACGCTGCACCACTCCCCCCTCCAACACCTGCTAAAGATACGATAATATCTTTATTTTGAGTTTGAACCCCTTGAACAAACCTTTGTTGCATTGCAAAACGCAGTTTTGCACGGATCCCCGAAAAAATCTATGGCGAAGTCCCAGTATCTGGTTACTGCACGCAAATACCGCCCGCAGCGCTTTAGAGAGCTGGTGGCGCAGGCGCATGTGGCGCAGGCACTGATCAATGCTCTCCGACTGGAGCGAATTGCACATGCCTATCTCTTCACAGGGCCGCGCGGGGTTGGAAAAACAACCGCCGCCAGAATCCTTGCCAAAGCGATCAATTGTACGGGGAACCCGGACGGGGAAGTCGAACCCTGCCTGAATTGCCCCTCGTGTGATGATTTTGAAACACAGCGGAGCCTGAGTATTTTTGAGATTGATGCCGCCTCCAATAATAAAGTGGAAGATATTCGGGATCTGCGGGAAAATGTTCGAATCCTGCCGCAGGGAGGCCGCCGAAAGGTTTATATCATTGACGAAGTGCATATGCTCAGCAATGCAGCCTTTAATGCACTGCTGAAGACACTGGAGGAGCCACCCCCGCATGTGCTGTTCATTTTTGCGACCACAGAACCGCACAAAGTACTCCCCACAATCCTCTCCCGCTGCCAGCGCTTTGATTTCCGGCGGATCCCCACCAATGAGATCGTCCAGCATTTAGCCAGAATTTGCGAAGGCGAAGGAATGACCGCAGATGAAGACTCCCTCCATCTGATTGCCCATAAAGGAGACGGTGCCCTGCGGGATGCGCTCAGCGTCTTCGATCAGGCCGTTGCACTCTGCGGATCCGACTTAAAATACTCCACGCTGACCGATGCCCTGCGGGTCGTGGATGTAGAACTGTATTTTGAGGCAACCCGGTACATCACCGAACAGGCAACAGGAGACATCCTCGGTCTGGCAGAACGAATTATTGCAGATGGATACGATATCAGGGAATTTCTGGGCGGCCTGGCCGAACATGTACGCAATCTGTTAATTACGATTACCCTGGGAGAACATGCGCTGGCGGATGTGAGCAAAAACCTCAGAAGCCGCTATACCGAGACCGCAAATGCATTCACCGAAACCACACTCCTCCGGCTTCTGATGGTGATTGATGAAACCCAGACCCGACTCCCGGTATCCTCATCCCCGCGACTGGCCGTCGAACTGGCTCTCGCCAAGATGACCCATCTGGGAGAGAGCGTGGACCTCTCTGAAGCTCTGGAACAGATCCGCCGACTGGAACACGCGGGGCCAAGTCCGCAGCCGGCAGCCCCTGTCCAGCAAATTCCGGCTCCCGTCACAAGTCAACCTGTACCCGTCCAGAATTCCATCCCGCCACAAAAGCCCCAGACTGCAGATCCATCCGGAACACCGCCGCACCGCTCCCCTCGTAAATCCACTACCTCCGCACCCATGAGTGGAGTGTCGGCACTGGAACAACGAAAACACAATCGAAAAAACCGCCAGCCGGTTGTGCCAGCCCCGGAAATGCCCCCGGCACCTGCACCCCCCCAGGTAGATCTCGCAGAGAACTGGAATCATGTCCAAAACGCCATCCTGCAGCGACCGGATCTGCAGGGAAGCAATGCACTGCAAAATTCCCGTGTCACCGGCGTGCATGATCAATGTCTGGAAGTGGCAGTACGGGATGAAGTTCAGATCGCACTTCTAAATCACGAAACCGTACAACAGGCCATTGCCGAAGCGATGCGGTCCCTGCCCGGACTATCGAATATGCGCGTAAAATTCACTGCACGCCCGGACCTGTTTCCATCCACAGATGTAGATCCGAATACCGAGTTCCAGAAACTCAAAGCAAAAATCCCGGCACTGAAACAACTGGATGATGCCTTCAGGCTTCGCCCGGTCCATACCCCCACATTTTAAACACGAAACTGGAAGAATCCATGATCAATATGCTCAAACAAGTCGCCGACATGAAAAATCATCTCGGCAAAGTGCGCGAAATCATGCAGCGCGTCACCGCCACCGCAGAGGTTGGAGGCGGCATGGTCAAAGTGACCGCAAACGGGAATCAGCGGATTATCAAGATTGAAGTGGATCCCGAAATTATAGATGCCAATGATATGGAGATGCTCACGGATCTTGTCGTTGCCGGCGTGAACAAAGCACTTCATGAAGCGGCGGAAGCCGGACAGAATGAGCTTCGCAATCAGGCCGACAGTATCATCCCGAAAGGCATGGATCTTTCAAAATTCGGCCTCTGATTCATGCAGTTCTCTTCGGAATCCGTCGAAATTCTGATTGAACAATTCTCGAAACTCCCGACTATCGGCCGCAAGAGCGCACAGCGGCTCGCTGCACATGTGCTCAAGATGCCGAAAGAGGAAGTCTCCCGGCTGGCAACGGCTCTGCTGGAAGTAAAAGAGCGGGTACAGGAATGTACCGTCTGCGGGAATGTAACCGATACCGAAGTCTGTATTATCTGCAGTTCTACAAAACGGGAGACCGGTATCGTCTGCGTGGTGCAGGATGCTGAGGATATTGTTGCGCTGGAGCGTACGGGGGAGTACCGCGGCACTTATCATGTCCTAGGGGGGGTCATCTCCCCCCTGGACGGGATCGGCCCGGATGATCTCAATATCCGCACGCTGCTTGAGCGGGTCGCGGCAGTGGATTCCGGTATCACTGAATTGATCCTTGCCGTCAGTCCGACCGTGGAAGGCGATACAACAGCACTCTACCTGACACAGCTGCTGGACCCCTTCCCGATCAAAGTTACCCGTCTGGCACGGGGGATCCCGGTTGGCCTCACGCTTAACTATGCGGATGAGGCAACTCTATCCAGAGCGCTTGCCGGACGAAGTACCGTCCCGTAGCCACGAGAGGAGTAAACCGACGGACACAACCGTCAGTGCGCCAACGACATTGTGCCACAGAAAGGACACATCCGGGGCCAGAAAATTGACTGCAGCAACTGCGCTCATCCCTGCAATCAACCCGTAAAAAGCCCCGATCCCGCGCCCCGCTGGAAGCATCGCCAGAATAAAAACCCCCAGAATTGATCCGTAAAAAAAGGAGCCAAACCGGTTCACCACCTCAATCAGAGATCCGAGCGTCGCCGCAAACGTGGCAACAACGCATGCAAACACCCCCCAGAACCCCGTAGCAAGTTTACTCACCCGCAGCATATGCCCTTCGGCAGCATTGGGACGAATCCATCTCCGGTAAAAATCAATGACCGTGGTGGTAGACAGCGAATTGAGTTCCGAAGAGATGCTGGACATCGCCGCTGCCATGATTGCTGCAATAAAAAGGCCCGTCAGCCCCAGCGGGAGTACATCCAGTGCGAACCGGGGCATGATATAGTTCACATCCCGGACCGACGAATCCCCCGTTGCCTCCTGTGCGAGCTGCAGCGCTTCACTGCGAAGACGGCCGACCGCGTCCTCATGCACCTCCAGACGCTCAGATGCCCCCGGCAATCCGGCTGCCACCGCCTCGGCTGCTTCCGCACGCGCACGGAACTCGGCACTGTACTGCCCCTCCAGTTCGATATATGCTTCCGGAGCATAGCTGCGCACCGATGCTTCATGGGCGGGATTATACAGAAGTGGCGGGGCCTGAAAGAGATAAAATACGAAGACCAGAACCCCGATCAGTAATACGAGAGATTGAAGCGGGATCTTCCAGTAGGCACTCATGAGCAGAGACCGCCGCGCCTCCGTAACCGAACGGGCCGCCAAATAGCGCTGCACCTGACTCTGGTCGGTCCCGAAGTAGGACAGCATCAGAAATGTCCCTCCCAGAATCCCCGACCAGAATGTGTAGGTCTCGCTCAGAGTAAACGAAAAATCAAACACCTGCAACCGGCCGCTTGCGCCTGCAATCTGAAGCGCATCGTGAGGATTCACCGGCATCTTGATCAGCAGTACCACCACGACAACCGCCAGCGAGAGTACGATCAGCACCATCTGCTTGACATCCGCCCATGCAACTGCCTGAATCCCCCCAAACATCGTGTATAAAACGGTGGGAACCCCGATCACGGCAACGCTTAACGTGAGGTCCCAGCCAAATACCGCCGCCATCACCACGGCCGGGGCTGCGAGAATCGTTCCACAACTCATTCCACGTGACATCAGAAACAGAAAACTGGTGAGCGAACGGGTTCCCGCGCCAAATCGCCGCTCCAAATACTCATACGCCGTATAGACACCGCTCCGGTGCAGAAAGGGAACCAGTGTAACGCCGAGAATGACCATCGCCAGCGGCAGGCCAAAATAAAACTGGATGAAACGGATTCCATCCGTCGCCCCCTGCCCTGTCGTGCCGATCATGGTCACGGCAGAGAGTTGCGTCGCCATGACCGAGAGGCCAACCGCCCACCAGGGCAGGCTTTGGTTCGCCAGAAAATACCCCCGAAGACGATCCGTATCCCTGGAACGACGTACCCCGTCCCACAGGACATATGCAAGATAACATGCAACAATGAGCCAGTTAACCGGATGCATCGGCTAATTGTATAACGAATGTAAAAGCCACAGAAACAGCATCACCACCCCCTGCACCGCAAAAACACGGATCAGTATTTGCACAAACGGTGTACCGGATTCCTGATCAGACTCGACCATCAGATTGTACCTAACGAGTACCGTATGCCTGTAATGCGGTCCCGCGGAGTGCTCCCGCAGACTTCGAACACAGTTGAAGAGTCAGTTGCACCAGATCTTCTGCATGCACCCCCGGGGCGGCCGTATCCCGGTAAAGGATGACCGACGGAGCAAGCGCGTAGGTATTCAGGGTTGGGTGCTCTGCCGCAACTGCCTCCACAAGACGCATGAGCCCTGCCTTGCTTGCTGCATAGGCCCCTCCCCGGGCAACCGCCGCTTCAAGACCCGACTTGGCACAGATTCCAATAATGGTTCCCCCCCTCTCAACCATGTACCGTGCCGCCTCACGGAAGCATAAAAAACTGGTCGTGAGATTAATCTGTATCATGTGCTCCCAGTCTTTGAGTTTCGTATCCAGAAGCGGCCATTCATTCCAGGTTCCCACCGCGTGGACCAGAACATCTATACGCCCCTGCACGCGATGAATCTGCGCAAACGTATCCACGACCTCCTTCTCGTTCGCCAGGTCCAGAGTCAGATCCTCTGTCCCTTCATTACCGACCGAGACCACCCGTGCCCCCGCTTCGCGAAACCGTGCAACCAGCCGCCGCCCCAGACGGCCACCCGCGCCGGTGACCACAACCACCTTATCCTGTAGATCCGAACGGGGATCGGTCATTCTATATTCTCCTGTAATTCCGGGATTCTATCCGCAGATGTATGATCATGAATGATACGCCAGCCGTCTTCCGTATATTCCGCAATCAACGTAAATAAGCCTGTAGGTTCATCATGTACACGTTCCAATGTGTAAGCACCAAAAATCATTGCATGTTGACGACCAAGCATTCGGATTTCTCGGAGATCAAACGACAGTGTCCCCATCGATTCCCGGTCGGGATAGGACCTCCGGTATCTGTCCAGTGTGGGCTGCCAGCCCCTGACCTCGCCCCCGGATCCCACGAAGCGGAGACGGTCACTGTTCAGGTAGCCCTGCATAAATGACTCAATATCGCCGGCATTCCACGCATTCTGCTGCATGTTCAGCAGCTGCTGAACATCCCGTTCCTGCGTAGTTGAACAACCTGTAAGTACGCCTGCAAGGAGAATTGCTCCCTTAAAGAATACGGATCTGAACATGAAGATCACCACTGCGTTATAATGACGAATCATTGTATATCTCCCCAAACTACAAAAAAAGTACCTGCTATCTGCATTTACTGACACGAGCATAAAAGGCACAAGCCACATCATCATTCATCAAGTACGGGCTCGTCAACAGGCTAAATGCACCTGAATCGACGACTTTCTGCCATACGCCAACTGGTGGTATACTCCACAGGAGCCCTGTTGGTTTGGTTTTTCCTGGCACAAACCGCCGCGCAGGGGGACCATTCCCGGATCCCCTCGTGGTGGAATATTGCGGTTGCGGACACCGACAGTGTGACACTGCATCAGGTGGACTCCCTCCGTGCACTCCTTTCCCGTCTCGGCCGTGACTCTGTGCGGGAGATGGTTCTGGATCTAGGTCTGGATAGCCTGCTGCTGGTACGGATTGATTCCCTTGCCCCTCCACCGGATACGAACGAACGGGCAAAACGATATTTTGCCGGCCTGATGCCGTCCCGACGTACCGCCGCAATCCTGCCAATCCGGCGGCGCTCTCTGGGAGCAGGACTGTTTTCCGGCTGGCGCCATGATGTGGAGTTGGACAGCACGGGAACCTTCTACACGATCCGGGAGCGTGTCGCGGGCAAAGATGTCCGGCACGCCCTCCGGGTTACCCGGTCACAGTATCAGGCCGAGCGGTTTTCGCAAAACCTTGACCGCAACTGGAAAACCCTTTTGCAGCGCCGAAGAGACCTGGAAGAGCGACGGCGACGGGGGCTGGGCCTGTCTATCTCGGTGCCGGGAGGCCGCGAAAGCGGCTTTACGACCATTTTCGGCAAAAATGAGGTGGACCTGCGCGTCAATGGAAGTGCCGATATCCGGCCCGCATTCATCTATGAAAAGACGGCGCAACAGGCCGTCATCGGCCGGGGATCCCAGCTGACCCCCGAATTCCGAATGGATCTGCGGCTGGGTGTGACCGGAACCATCGGAGACAAAATGAAAGTCAATGTTGACTGGGACACCAACCGTGACTTTGATTTTCAGAACCAGTTGGAACTCGTCTATACCGGGTACGAGGATGAAATCATCCAAAGTATTGAAGCCGGGAATGTCTTCCTGCAAACCCCTTCCAGCCTCATTCGGGGGGGACAGAGCCTGTTCGGAATCAAATCCGAATTTCAACTCGGAGCACTGCGGCTCACGACGGTCGCCAGTCAGCAGGAAGGGCAGTCCAATTCACTCTCGCTTGACGGCGGCGCAGAGACCTCCGAATTCAGCCGCAGACCAACCGATTACAGCCAGCGAAAGTATTACTTCCTCAGTTACTACTTCCGCAACCGCTGGAACGAGGCACTCAGTGATCCACCCAACATTATCCTGGATGCGGTCTTCTCCCATATTACCGATCTGGAAGTCTGGAAATTAACCCCGGTGTCCCCGGAGGAGCAGAATGTTCGGCAGGTGGTCGCCGTCGTTGATCTGGGGGAACCGGCAGACATCATTACACAGGCCAATCGCTATACCGAAGAGCGACACCCAAACAGTAATCTAGACCAGTACGACACCGCAGAACTGCAAAACCAGCTGCGTGCAGGCGAAGCCGTACCGCAGAACTACCTTGAAAGTGCAGCCATGGAACAACCCCTGACAACCGTCGACTATCAGGTCGGACAGTTCAAGAAACTTGAACTTGGCCGTGATTACGATCTGGATGAGGGGCTGGGGTACATTACACTGCGACAAACGATCCAGGAAAGCGAGGCCCTGGCCGTCTCCTTCCGCTACCTCGCAGGCGGCACCGAGATCCAGGTGGGGGATTTTTCCAGCCAGACCGGCGGTGGGGACAACAGCCAGATTGGAGACCGCCTCGTCCTGAAACTCCTCAAGCCGGTCAACCTCCAGCAGCCGGCAAACCTGGGTGAGCAAGACGAACTGAATCCGGCCGCCTGGCATCTGGAAATGCGTAACATCTATGAACTCACCCGCGGCCTGCTGCCCACCGACTTTGTTCTGGATATCAGTTTTGAGCCCCCTGGACGCGCGGCCACCCAGACTCTCCCGGGGGTTACCGGACAGCAGACTCTGATTCAGGTACTCGGGCTGGACCGGCTCAATGAAGATGGGGCCCCGCAGCCGGATAACCTGTTTGACTTCCTGCCAAACTATACCATCATTCCAGGAGACGGGTTATTGATTTTTCCCTATCTGGAGCCGTTTGGTCAGCGGATTGAGGATCTGATTGATGCCAGTTCACTCAGTGACCCGGAAAAAGCCGAGGCAAAGGAGTCATATGTATTCAAGGAACTGTATACCCAGAAGCAACTGAATGCCACCCGGAACACGGCAAAAAATGTGTACCTGATTGAAGGCTCCCATCGGGGGGGGATCCCCTCTTTCTATGACCTCAAGGCCTATTCCGGCCTTGTGGAAGGATCGGTGCGTGTCACCTCGGGCGGCAACGCGCTGGTGGAGGGATCGGACTTCATTGTAGACTATCTGGGCGGAACGGTGACGATCATCAACACCTCCTATCTGGTCGCCGGGCGGGACATTGCAATTGAGTATGAGGAAAATGCGTTTATCAACCTTCAGCAGAAAACGCTCCTCGGAGCCCGGCTTGAATATCTTCCGAGGGATGAGATTCTGGTCGGGGGAACCATCATGCGGCTGAGCCAGAAATCACTCACCGACAAATTTCGTATCGGTGATGAACCCATCTCCAATATGATCTGGGGAGTGGATTCCCGCCTTCAACTGGATCCGCAATGGCTCACACGGGCCATTGACTGGCTTCCACTCGTCCAAACCAAAGAGCCTAGTTCAATTGCAATTGTCGGTGAATTTGCCCAGCTGCGCCCCAGCCATGTGCTGACCAATGCCTTCAAGGATCAACGGCGGGAGCTCCGAAAAGATGGACGGGATTTTTACCCCGACGAAACACAGGGCATCTCTTATGTGGATGATTTTGAGGGATTCGAAAACCTGATCTCCCTTGCACGTCAGGGTGCCTGGCTGCTCAGCAGCGCCCCCGTCATCGGGGTTCACGATGAGATGGGGGGGACCGAAATCGAACTGAGCAATGACGGCCGTGCCGTTCTGGGCTGGTACACGCTGAATGCCTCCTCCCTGAAGCAGTTTGAAGGGAGCATTACCCCTGCCGTTGAACTTGTCACGCCCCAGCAGGTCTTCCCAAACCGGGAAACCCTGCAGAGTGAACGGATTCTGACCACGCTTGACCTCTATTTTACTCCCCACGGACGCGGCCCCTACAACTATAACCGTGATCTGGGACGATTTCTGGATAATCCGCGCGAAGCCTGGGGCGGGATGACCCAGCGTCTGACCGAAGGGAACACCGACTTCACCTCAAAAAATATTGAATTTGTTGAATTTGTGATGCGACCCTACCCTGAATCCGGGCAGACCGATCCGGAAGCAAAACTGATGGTTGATATTGGCCGGATCAGTGAAGATATCATCCCCGATAATAAGCTCAACACCGAGGATGGCCTCTCGCTGTCGGAGGTGGGGAGCGTCGGTGCATTAGCGAGGCTTTCCACCGGACAGCAGAACCAGAAGATCAATCCAATCGGGGACAATGAACGCATTACCGAGGACCTCGGACTAGACGGGCTGCCCTCCTTCCCCAATAACAAGTTTGAGCAGGAAGGGGGGGCGGGAACCGAACAATTTGTGTTCGCCGAATTCCTCGAATCACTGGAGACTACCGTCAGTGTCCGGTACCCTGAATTTCTGACCCGCGAAAAGGCCAAAGCCCTCCTGGACCCCTCTGCTGATGACTACTATTATTTTCTGAACAGCAGTTTCTTCGGCAATAATCAGTTCTTTCCCGGCGGCGCATCGGTACAGGAACGATTTACCCGCTTCTTTCCTGGACACGAACTGAATACGTTTGATGCTCACAGCAAACTGGGCCCCTCTGGCGAAGACAATGGAAATTCGCGCCTGCCGGACACCGAAGATATCAACCTGAACTCTGCGTCGGACACTGAAAACAGCTACTTCCAGTACGAGGTTCCCCTCAATCTGGCGACCCTTGATGAACTCGCCCGGCCCGAGAATACAGACGATTATGTGATCAACGAGATTACATCTTCCGGCGGTGCAGGGACGGGGTGGTATCTGGTTCGGATTCCGGTCAAGAACTTTACCCGCCGTGT
This sequence comes from Rhodothermales bacterium, assembly GCA_022820435.1. Taxonomy (GTDB): domain Bacteria; phylum Bacteroidota; class Rhodothermia; order Rhodothermales; family Bin80; genus Bin80. The sequence goes on along the minus strand of JAJEFL010000206.1, from coordinate 13,062 downwards.
GGGAGAGATCCAGGACTTCACACTCATGGAGTCCATCCGCATCTGGACTACCGGGCATACCTCTCCGATCACGATACGCTTTGCGACCCTTGAACTCGTTGGCAGTCAGTGGCGGGCAAGCGAAGTCGTCAATGCAACCGACGCAGATGGCGAGATGATTCCCCCGGAAGATCCGATTACCGGGGCACGTATCAGCATTGAGAGCGTCAACAATGAAGAGAGTCCAAACTACGAAATCCCGAAAGGGGCCGTCAGGAATCGCGTCCGCGAAGCACAGTCCGGCTCCATCCGGGATGCCAGAGAGCAGGCAATGGTGCTTCGCGCAAGCAAGTTGCGACCGAACCGGCATCTAGCGGTCTACCATACCTATACTTCGGCGCAGGATCTGCTCCGCTACAAGAACCTGCGCATGTTCGTACACCTCAACGGTCAGGCCGGCAGCCGCCCCCTTGAGGCAAAGGATCGGGGATTACTCAAATTCTTTATCCGGCTTGGAGGCAATGAAGACTCGGACTACTATGAATATGAACAGTCCCTGACCCCCAGCCCACTCAGTGAACTCCCGTCCGAGTCGGAACAGCGCGCCGATTATCTGTGGCGTACGAACCAGCCAAACCCCGGCCCGGGGGAAGATGGAGATGCATTCATTGATCTCAACTCGGTCAATATCGTTCTGAGTTCGCTGAACCAGATGAAATTTCTGCGGGACTCCTATGAAGATGAATCCGGTGCGGGGTTTGATCCCAATGAGGTATTCTGGAGTGATCTGCACACAAATTTCCAGTCAAATATTGAAGAATTTGCTCCTCCAGGCACACGAATCGGGGTTCGCGGAACGCCCAGCCTTGACCGGATTACGACGATTGTCATCGGCGTTCGCAATGTATCCGGCAAAGAAGAAGTTTTGGAGGAGGTGAATGTATGGGTCAATGAATTGCGCATGTCCGGCTATGATCAGGATGTTGGCTACGCCGCATATGGCACCGCCGACCTCAAGCTGGCCGATTTAGCACGCGTTAAACTGTCTCTGCGGGCGCAGTCAGACGGATTCGGGACGCTCGCCAGTACACTCGCAGACCGGGAGCAGGTCAATATCCGGAACTGGACGATCAACTCCCAGTTGAGCGTGGACAAATTCATTCCCGAGCGATACGGCTGGACACTGCCGGTCAGCATGGAACTGAAGGAAAACTCCAGGCTTCCAAGATTTGACCCGAACCGGGGGGATATACGTGTCACGAGTCTCCAGAATGCCATTGCGGCGGACGAGAACCTGACCAGTGAGGAGATTGCGATCCGGCAGCAGCAGATCCGTGAAGAAGCACAAACATTTTCACAGACATCCTCCTATACGACACGGGTCAGCAAGAGCGGAGCCCGTTCCCGCCTGATCCGCAATACGCTTGACGGCCTGTCGTTCAGTTATTCCTATTCCGACACCAAAAGCCGTGCACCGACCCAGTCCTTCCGGAATTCCTGGCGCTGGAACACCTCGTTAAGCTACCGCATGCAGATCCGGAACCCGCGGGTTCTGCGGCTATTCAGTTGGCTGGAGGGGGTCCCGGTTCTGAATGTATTGAGTGACATTGGACTCAACTACCTCCCGTCCTCCATGGATTACAGTCTGGGGGCCAGCCGGGCGGTTTCTTCTTCAAAGCAGCGCCCGGATCCCGTTCGGCAGCGCAGTTCCGACCTGCCGATGGATGTGCAGTTCCCTGTTCGTGCACAACATCAGTTCTCGCATTCCCGAAATTTCAGTTTTCAGTACAACCCATTCAGTTTTCTGGAATTAGGGATGCAATCCAATACGGATCAGAGTTTGAATGCGATCGGGGTGGATACGCTTCATTCGGTCATTCTGGTCGATCCCGACGGGACTGAATCACGAATGGACAACACAAGACTCTCGGATCTGGTTGCGGACGGGGTGATTGACGAATCGCAGGTCGGCGAAAGTGCGTTTGCCCTTACCGGCCTTCAGCATCGGAAATTTGGGCGGGTATTCCGGCAGGCACTTGGAGGCAGCCGGGAGCCTGGTGTTCCCAATATGCGCCCTGAGAGCTACTCCTCCCGGTTCAATGCCACCTTCCGGCCACGCCTTCAACGCTATCAGGCATTATCCTGGATCCAGATTCAGGACGTTGGATATTCTGCGAATTTTAATTGGTCGAATGGATCTGTCGGCAGCAATACCGGAGCTCAGACCAGAATCACGACGACCATTCGCGGAGGACTCACCCTGCGCCCGCAGGATCTCATTCAGAAATTGGGCTTCTACCAACGGCTGCAGGAGGCGCAGCGTGAGGCGGTCTCTGCCGCACAGACCCGCCGTCAGGAAAGAGAGCGGGAGCGTGCACAGCGGCGGGAAGAGCGGCGGCGGGAACTGGAGCGGCGACGCGAAGAGCGACGTCGGGAACAGGAGCGTGAAGAAAGGGATGAGGATGAAGAGCCTGCTGCGGATCCCCCCATTGATCAACCTGCCCCCGATCCCCCGGTGTTGCAGGCAGAAGACACCACGCGTACATCCAGGTTCCGTCTTCCGTCAAGCCTGACCCCCAAAGCGCTCACCCGTCGTCTGCTTCTTGCCATTACAGGTATTCAGGATGTCGCCCTGACCTACAACGGAACACGCAATACATCCGCAAGTAATGTCGGGGTTCTGGACGAACTTGGGGAGGTGCAGGTCCATTACAGTCTGTACGATGCGGTCTTCAACGGTCAGGGACCACCTCTTCGATATCGTCTGGGGCTTGACCGAACCATCACACCAGATCAGGGACGCATCATTAGCGAGCGCTTTCAGGTGACCGATGCCTTCAATGATGCCGACCGGTGGTCGGGCCGGGTATCTCTGAACCTGTCCTCTCAAATGCGGATCACACTGAACTGGCGCATGGAGGAGACCGGTCGTGAAAACCTCACCTATCGGATTCTGGATAACGGACTGCCCGGGGCGGATACCACGCGCACCAGTGACCTTACGGTTTCCGCCTGGAGTTTTGGTGCCTCCTACCGGGATTTATTTCAGTCACAACTGGATCAATACCGTGCGGACTGCGGGGAGGCGTGCTCCTTGGAGGGGACTCCGCCGGAAGAACTGGAGTCAACGGTTTTGACCAACCGTCTGGTGTTTCAGGACTTCCAGTCCAGCTATCTTGTGTTCGGATCGAACGGAGATATGCCGCTGCCGCTGCCGAGTTGGAATGTCAGTTACTCCGGGATTGCAAACTGGCCGCTCATTCGGAGAATTTTTCAGAATGCTACACTCCGCCACAGCTACACCAGCACTTTCGGGGCGGATTTCCGGTCCAATCTTCGTGGCGGGGAGCTGGACCAGTTTCGTCTGGGTGAGGGGCCTGCGATCTCTTTTAAAATTCCACAGGAGGAGGTGGATGCCGTACGAATCAACGAGCGGTTTCAGCCCTTAATTGCCGTGGATCTATCGCTCCGCGGAAATATCCAGACCAGCATTGCCTGGAACAAGAGCAATTCCTATTCTCTCAGCACCACAAATAATGTCGTAAATGAGAACCGGAGTAATGAAATTTCATTCACGGCATCCTGGGCCAAGTCGGGATTGCGGCTCCCGTTCTTCCGCCGCACACTCAATAACCGCATCAACTTCTCCCTTTCCCTGTCGCGCATCGCCAATGATGACCGGAGTTTCTATATCCGGCGGGCGATGGAAGTTGCGGCACTTGACCCGGAGTTTGATGTATCCGAGGTTCTTGAAGAGCCTTATGTAGATGTATTGACGAGTACGGCAAGGATTCAGGCGCAGCCTAAAATTGCCTATCAGTTCAGTAATGTGGTTTCGGCGGACCTCTTTGTACAGTACGAAGATTTTATCGGGGACAGCCGGAGGCTCCCTTACACTACGATTAATGGCGGCTTTAACTTACGCGTGAATTTTTCCCATTAAAAGGTTGCAGTCAGAATTATCGGTGGCCTGCCATTTAGGGCGTGTCGCCTACCGGCCCACATGGGCACTTCAGGAGGCGATCAAACGCCGTCTGATTCAGGCCAAAAAGCGTCACATGCACCTGCCTCATGTGCTGCTTCTACTGGAGCATCCCCCGGTGTTTACGATGGGCAAGAGCGGGGATGACCGGCATCTGGTTGCACCGGGGGATGCAGAGGTTGTGCACATTGATCGGGGCGGGGATGTCACCTACCATGGCCCGGGCCAGCTTGTGGTCTATTTCTTATTGGATCTGGACAGGTTCTATCGCGACCTGCACCGCTTCATGCGTGACCTTGAGGAGGTCGTACTCCAGACGCTTCAGAAATACGGGATTGATGGATTTCGTGTACCGGGGCGTACGGGGGTCTGGGTTGGCACAGAGGGGCTTGAGCGAAAAATCTGTGCCTTTGGGATCCATGCCAGCCGCTGGGTGACCACCCATGGCCTCGCCTTGAATGTACACCCCGACCTGAACTACTTCAACCGCATCACGCCCTGTGGAATCACAGATCGGGGAGTCACCTCCATCGTACAGGAATTAAGACGATCCTGCAGCATGGCGGAGGTATCCAACTTTGTTGTGCACCATTTCGACAAGGTATTCGGTGCAGAATCCCGGGTCCTCCACAACTCTGAGGCATTTGCATATCTGGAGGGTCTGACTGATCAGGAACAACTTCAGGCATCTCTGACCATGCCTCAAAAGAACCCGGACCAATTGTCCAGAAAAAACTAATATCCAGTCAACGACCGTTGAGAGTAGGGTTGGACCTGCGGGGAGCGTCTTGAGTGATCTTTGAAAACGATCATCCGAATCAGTGAGTTTACTCAACTCTGAGGCATTCACATGAAGGCGCGTGTATCTTCAGATGAGTGTGTCCACCTGAGTTAGCCGAATCCTCCTTAATTCTCAATGAAAACTTCTGGACGGGGGATCTTCTCACGGGGATTGTTGTCGGAGCGGAATGGACCGTGGCACATTTTCGGGACACTTCCACTACCGCAGGATGCAAAGTTGGACTACGATCAGGTTGCCGGGATACGAGGCAAATTTTATATCCACGCACACGGCAAGATCTCTTCACAGACAAATTTCTCTACTGCGCAACCGGCACTCCAGCGAAGGAATCCGTACGAATTGGCTTAGCCGTCTTCTTCGTTTCATCCCCATAGACCCCGGGCCATATGGCCCGCAAGTACCCTTCCTGGCCTGCTACGCGCCGGTCGACTTCTCTTATATCCTTACGTATTTCTTTGTTCTCCGCAATGAAAAAATCACGTAACTCGCTGTCCTGCTGAACGACAACGCCATGTAGTTTGCCCCAATCATCACGCGATTTACCGTATTCGCTGAAGATTAACTGAACAATCTCTTCAAAACGCTCATTGATCCGGTCAAGACGCTCGTTCATCCGGTCAAAACGCCTGTTATGTGCAAGATTTCGTCGCCAATCTGCAATAATCACTGTAACAATAAAGCCTCCGAGCGCAATAAGAAATTCGAATAACATGATCTCTGTTGGTAGATCAGAGTTCGTCCCCCCTCCCCCAAAACAGGCATTTAAGTTTCCAGATCGTCGCGGAAATCTGTCCGCAATGGACAGATTATTCTGTCATCACTTATTCATAAACTAAGCAACTTTGTGCTCTTTTCCAAAAATGATTCAGTGGTTTGAGGCGGAAGACAGTCAGTGTCTGAAGAAAACGGTGGAGCACACCTGTAGGCTCGCAACCGTTCCGAAGGCCGTGACCTGATCAATCATCCTCAAGCAGTCGCACCGTGAATGGTACGATTGTATCATTCAGTTTCAGTGTATAGTGCCCCTTTGTAAAGCCTCCCTCTAACATCAGATAGAGTCTGTAGGAGCGGCGAGAAATTGCACACACCTGTGATTGAGGGCGACGCATCTGCAATGTAGCCCTGATAATATTTCCGGCCCTTTTCTGATCAAAAGCATGCATTTTCACGCAGGTATCCGGCAGATGCCCCTTAACCAAAATCTCCACAGCAACCGTATCGGTTTCCAAGTAAAGCAGATCAGGTCGAACCACAACACGTTCAAAGGTCACCGGAAAATACCTGAATGTATGCTCCCCGTCAGGAACATCAATCGTGACCGTGCGATACCCGTCTGGCGGGGGGGCTTCGTAACGGTGCCCAAACCTCAGGTCTGGATCTGCAGGCGGTGCGGTGTTGGATCCGCTGCAAGCCGTCACACACGCAAAAAGGAGCGCCGTAAGGGATGCAACTCCCATCTTCATGAATGCAGTAAACCCACAGGCTTCCCGTCCACCTTTTCCGCCGGCGCATCACTCCAGAGCCGCTCAAGATCATAGAATTCACGCCGATCCGGCGTGAATATGTGAATGACGAGATCCACATAATCCATCAGCACCCACTGACGATGCTCTGTGCCTTCAATATGCCAGGGAGCTTCCTGACATTCACTCTTGAGCCGTTTTTCAACTGCCTCTGCAATCGCCCGAACCTGGACATCTGAGGTGCCGCAGCACAGAATAAAATAATCGGATACCCCACTGGCTTCATGCATGTCCATAATGACCACATCCGATCCCTTCTTTTCCTGTATTGCGGTCAAGGCTTCGTGAGCCAGGACCCGTACAGGAGTTGGGCTTGACCGCTTCCGGTCCAGCGTGGAAGAGGGAGCGTATCGCGGAAAATCAGTTACCATGATCTGCGTCTTGTGTGGGAGAACTGCTTTGGGGATTGAGGAACGGAGGGATCACCCCGTAATCCTTCCCAAGAATGATAGAGACATCCAAATGAAATTCACTGCGCACATCCTGCTGAATCCGGTCGGGAGGCAGCCCCAGAGAGGCAGCGACCTCCTGTGCGATGTTCAGATTGCCGATCCGATCTACAATGATCGTCTGCTCTACATCAAAGGACGGATGATTGCCTACACCCACCACATCATATCCCTTTGAGCGCAGGTAGGTCCGCATTCGTTCGGCTACACCGCGGACCCCCACCCCATTACGGACTTCAACCTGATAAATATCCGTCGCCCTCGGAGTTTCAACCGCAACTGACTCAATGGACGAAGCGATCTGAACGGGAAAGAACACCTCCTTTACGAGCGGAATATTCAGTAGCAGAGACCCCACCAGGACCGCAACAACAAGCCCCAGCAAAGTCGAGAAAATATCCAGACCAAATACCTTCAGTCGGTTCATGCACACGCAATCTGTGTGACACTAAAACCAGAAACCTCTTCCAGAATACCCAATGTGTCGTCGGTTATACCCGTAGCCATAAGGTCTATACCCCATCATCCCGGGATATGCATAAGGATCCTGTCTGACCTGAAAATGGAACTGCACATTTTTAGACGGCTTCCAGGCTACTTCCGCATTGCGCAGGAAGACCTTCGGGTGCTGCTGTCCAAATCCAGCCTCCCGGGCAATCTGGTTCTGAGGGGAATAGGCAACTGCAACGTCCATCCGTGCGGACAGTTTAGGGCTAAACTGCCAGGCCATGGTGTTGGTATACATGCCCAATGAATACCCATTGCCGCCAAACGAACCGGCCGTCATTTCAAAACTATGGCTCATTTGAAAGACACTGGGGTTAAAGACCCTGTTCAGCAGTGCACCGACCTTGTTCGATGGACTATACAGTCTGGTTTGGGGATACGCATTGGGAACCGTTTCCCGAAACTGTGCATCCGCGGGTGTAGCAAGAATCGCTATAACAGCAATGAGTAGTAAATTTCTGCAGATCATCAAAACATATCCTTATTTAGGAAAGATAATGCGAACTCCGAAAACTATCAATACCTTTTGATTTTATTTTGGTTCCTTTTTGCACCGATTACCTAAAGTCCTCGCATACCACATACCCCCATGAAACCTGCATCACCACGAAAAGCAGTTTCGGAAGAAGATCTTGAACCCTTCAGGGAGCAGATTGATGAGATTGATCAGAAGCTTGTACAGCTTTTGAACGAGCGCTCAGGCCTGGCAAACAATATTGGGCATATCAAGCAGCAGCTGGGACTCCCCATCTATATGCCTGCCCGGGAAAAGCAAATCCTGAAAAATGTCATGCGTATGAATCCGGGTCCGCTCTCCGCAGAGGCCATGCGGCGGCTCTTTGAGCGTATCATTGATGAGACGCGTGCACTTGAGCGGCAGAAATATCAGTCTGACTAGAACGTAACCATGTACAGGATTCTGTTTTTTGTACTGAGCATGGGGACTCTGCTTGGGACGGGAGCGATCTGGCTGTTATGGTCCCCGAATACACTCCCTTTTGAGGGGAACAGGTCGCTGCACATTCCACGGGGAAGCACCTTCAGCAGCGTTGTGGATTCACTTCAAAACCGGCAACTGCTCCAGCGCATCTGGACGTTTCGTTTAGTCGGCCAGGCAACCGGCTGGAAGGATCAAATGAAGGCCGGTCACTATGTTTTTTCTTCCGGGGCCTCCAATATCCATCTGCTGCAGACCCTTCGGAAGGGGTTGCAGACTCCGGTATCTGTACGAATTCCTGCCGGATCCCGCCGTAACCGGATCGCCCGCAGCGCGGCGGCCAACATGTCGTTTACGGCAGAGGACTTTCTTACTGCGCTCCGTGACTCTGCGCTGGCATCCGAACTTTCGACGGACACGCTCCACTTATTCAGTTACATGCTCCCCGAAACATACCAATTCTACTGGCTCACCGAAGCGGATGATGTTGTTCGACAGATTAAAAAGGAGTTTGACCAATTCTTTGAACGTGAATTAGCCTCTGAAGCCAGTAATCGAAATCTTACCCATGATCAGGTGGTGAGTCTGGCGGCAATTGTGGAATGGGAGACAAACGTAGATGCTGAAAAATCCCGTGTGGCCGGCGTATACCTGAATCGTCTGCAAAAACGCTGGCCTTTGCAGGCGGACCCGACCGTGCAGTATGCACTGATTGAATTGGAGGGGAATCGTCGCCGGCTCTTCTATCGTGACTACCGTATTCGCCACCCGTACAACACCTACCTGTACCGTGGGCTCCCCCCCGGCCCCATCACCAATCCCTCGCCATCCTCGCTCCGGGCCGCTGCTGCTGCCGAAGATCATGATTTCATGTTTTTTGTAGCCAGTCCTGATGGGGGGCATTCATTTAATGTCGACCTGCGGGGACATAACCGGGACGCAGCAAAACTGAGACGTTATCTGGCAGAACGTAGACGCAGACAGACCAGTGCAGGACGTTAACTCTCCTGAATTCGGCTTTGCATATCAATCTCTGCATTCTGACTCCAAAATTTTCTACCATCGTACCCCTTTGCGATTCCCTTACTGGAAAAATCAATGCTGCCGTCCGGTTTGAGTACCAGAATAATTCCTGGAGTACTAATGGACATAACTTCCGGCGTTTATATCAATTGATGTTCCTGTAGCGTGATCTGCCAGTCCACTTGCCAGGAGGGTTACCATCGGAGCAATATCCTCCGGTTCGGTCAACTGATCCAGTGCAAGATCTCCCAGAATGAACGTATCGCCATAGGAATTCACGGCATCCTGTGCCATATCTGTACGGACAAAGCCGGGTGCAACAACGAAGGCCTTAATCCCATCTTTGCCATAAGCACGGGCAATGCTGCGTGTCAACGAAACAACTGCCCCCTTCGACGCTGCGTAACTCATGTACTCGGCGGTATCTCCACGGAAAGCCGCCCTTGATGCAATGTTGATAATATGCCCTCCCCCCTGTTTCTGAAACTGGCGGATTGCCAAACGACACAGGAGGGCAGTCGCCCGGGCATTCACCGCCATCGTTTGTTCCCATACACGACTCCACTTGCCGGTGGAATCGGAGGAACTGACAAGTTGTGCAATACCTGCATTGTTAATCAGGATATCCAGCCGCCCATATGCCTTGATCACCTCTTGAAAAAGCTCTTCACATGCTTCAATCTGTGCCAGATCCGCCTGGAATACTGCCGACTGATTGCCCAGACTGGAAGCGACTGCCTCAGCGTATGCGACATTCCTGTTAAAATGCACGGCAACCGCTGCCCCTGCATCTGCAAGGCTTTTTGCGATTGCTTTTCCAATGCCACGGCTGGCACCGGTCACTAATGCCACCTTATCTTCGAGCTCTATTTTCATTTAACCAGGGACAATTGTCCAACGACCACTGTCTGCAGACGTAAACCATTGCAATTGATCTGTTTGAGCGTCAGTCTTATATCCCAAATTTTTATATCCGTACATGGTTTGCCCCAGTATTGACTTAACCATCCCCCCTGAACGCGAAAGGATAAAAGCATCTGCAGTTAAATTCATGGCGTACCATGCTTCATCTGAATCATGCTCAAGCCCCAGCCCTGCGGGAGTTCTACGAACTTACCATTAATTTCCGAGCCCCCTCTGAATCGCCTCGGCCATCCTCGCCATGCCTTGTTGTCATGGGCTTCTGGTTCTGTCTCATGACCCATTTCGTTTTGTATGTCGAAGTTCTTCCGGCAATGTAAAGGGAATGTCGAGTAGCCGGGGGGATTTTCACCCCCCGGCTCTCACAGAACCGTACGTGAAAGTCTCGCTTCATACGGCTCCTTTACCGCAGGTAACATCTGCGACCATAGTGCCAGCGGGAACGTGTATATCCATCACTATACGGAAGACCTCAGCATTTGAACCCATATGAGCACTGTGGACTATATCGCTGATCGTTTTCCCTGCCGGGGATTTTCTCTTATGTGGAGTGGGATAGGCGGAAACCCTGGCAACCGAAACGGTGGTACTCATATCATTGGGGCTTTGTACGATCATTGACTTCTGATCATCATCACTGCCATGACGCACATTGGGGCCATCATGTCACGGGTGTTAATCTGATCCTGTATTTAATATACCAAATTTTGAGTCAGGTGATATTCTCAGACAGATCTTCAAGTTAGGCATTCAGCATGTATAGACAGTGCAACACATATTTTGGAACTACAAATAAAGGAAGATATCCAGAGATCGGATAAACATTCCTAGGCCTTATTGATCGCCGAAAATCTGGAGAATCGGCATCGGCAGTCTATATTCGGGGATTACGACTGGCCTTACGCAAAGATTATTGATCTCCCTGTTCTCTACGCAGACCGAACTGCTTTCTGCTTCGGCCGTCGCCATATAGGCACACTGGAACATGGCTCACCAAACATAACCTTCCGGGCCACCTTCTGCAGTTCCCTCATCGCCCGGGCATAAGCACTTTCCGGAACAATCCCCGATCCGCAACCCTTCACGACCACAATTCGATCAGAAAATTTTGTCCAATCCTCCTGCTCTAATGCCAGCATAAACTGCTCCCGGATCACATCGACCCGCCTGCCCATTGTAACACTCTGTGCATGATCAAGCCTGGACGCAACCAACATATACGCCCACATCGGCACCAGCGCATCCGTACTGCAAAAAAGTGCTGCATGGATCCCCTTGAATCCCTGCCAATCGTATGCGGCAACCTGATTACGGAATGGCTTCTCCCGCAAAAGAAATCCTCCATCCAGAAATGTGGACAGATCCAATTCCCTGATGTCATGTCCCGCCCAGAGCGACTCCAGATCATACACTTCGATCCCGCTCTGGGCAACGCGATTAACTATTTCCATCTAAGTTACGCAGCCTTGTTATAGAGTCCGTCCAAAGCCTGTCTAAGTAATTCCGAGGCCTCCATAACCTCCCCTTCCGTTGTCGGACGGCCCAAACTGATTCGCAGAGTCTGTGCGGCAACTTCCTTACCAATCCCCATTGCAGAAAGCACCGCACTAGGGGTGCGCTTGCCGGATCCACAGGCACTTCCAGTCCCTACTGCCAGTGTGCGAATGGACAGGAGGAGTCTTTCCAGATTCAAGCCGGGAAACGAAATGCTACTTGTCTGGGGGAGCCGACTGGCACCTGCACTATTAATCTGGATCCCCAATCCTGCCCCCAAAAGGGCCTGTTCCAGCCCGTCACGTAAATCGGAGAGGCGCTTTGCATCTTGCGCTTGTTCCAGTTCTGCCAGCCGGAACGACTCTCCCATGCCAACAATTCCCGGGACATTATGTGTACCACTGCGCTTCCCCTGTTCCTGTCCACCGCCATCAATGAGTGGAGCACATCGTATCCGGCTGCGCACAAACATCGCTCCCACTCCCTTGGGACCATATACCTTGTGTGCACAGCAAACCAAAATATCCACATTTTCAACAGATACGGGAATTTTCCCGACTGCCTGTGTTGCATCGGTCATAAACGGGATGCCTCGACCGCGCACCAGTTCCGCAATTTCGGCAATCGGCTGGATCACCCCGGTCTCATTATTGGCCCACATCACACAAACCAGAACCGTCCGGTCCGTAAGGCTGTCACGTAAATGATCAAGATCCACGAGTCCATCTTCGTCGACGGGGACATACGTGATGTTCCATCCACGCTGTTCAAGGTACTGGCAGACATGGGACACTGCATGGTGCTCTGTTCGGACGGTAACCATGTGCCTCCCCTTGTGGGAAGATACTTCGGCTACGCCTTTAATCGCTGAATTAATCCCCTCCGTTGCCCCGCTGGTAAAGATAATTTCGCTTGGTCTGGATGCACCCAGACACTGCGCCACCTCCAGACGTGCCTTCTCTACGGCTGCATTTGCCGCCCACCCGTACATATGTGCCTGACTAGAGGGGTTGCCATAATGCTCAGTAAAGTATGGCAACATTTTCTGCATAACGCGAGGGTCAACCGGCGTCGTTGCATTATAATCCAAATAGATCGCTGCAGACATAGCACAAAAATCACCCAGTTGCTACACTCATTCGGAAGATGATGTTCCAAAACACCGGTATTTTCTCCCCGCAGGCAACCCGCACGGGGTACTCCAAGTAGAACATCTTTCTGCCGCGTTCGTCTAGGGGTCCAGGACGCCGGCCTCTCACGCCGGTAACACGGGTTCAAATCCCGTACGCGGTACCCTTACTTCTTTCTAGGAAGTGCCTGCGGCTCCAGCACCCGGTCAATCAGACCATACTCTTTGGCTTCCTGAGAACTGAGCCAGTAGTCCCGGTCCGCATCCTTTGTAATTGTGTCTGTATCCTGTCCTGTATGGCGTGCAAGAATTTCAT
>JAJEFL010000194.1:0-10332 GCA_022820435.1 Rhodothermales bacterium | reverse complement strand
CCCACATGAACAGATTTTTCTGATCCATCGGGAGCATTGTGCTGCCTCAAAATGCCTGCTCTGCAAAAAAATTCTAATATGTCGTAAATTTGCCCCGTCCTGTCATCACGGGCCGGGATCAGTTGACACCCAAACCGGATGATGGTCACGTTCAGGCGTAAGGGATGCGAAGGTGCGCTGAAAGAAAAATCAGGCAAGTTCGGTACAGTCTGGACAAATATATACGAAACACTGCCGGTCAATCGTTCATAGGTTCGTTTTTTCGGCACACCAACGCTGAAAAAGCGTACAACCAAGTTTAACTCAGAAATTAGCCCATGATTGAGGTCAAAAATCTCAGTAAGTCGTACGGCCCGGTTGAGGCCGTGCGCTCCATCTCCTTTCAGGTGAATCAGGGGGAGGTCGTCGGCTTTCTAGGCCCGAACGGGGCAGGGAAGTCCACAACCATGAAGGTCATGACCGGCTACCTCCCGCCCAATGAGGGAACCGTCGTGGTGGGAGGGAAGGATATCCTTGAGGACGCCCTCCCGGTACGGCAGCAGATCGGATACCTGCCCGAAAGTACGCCGCTCTACTCAGACATGATCACCTACGACTATCTGGATTTTGTCGCCGCCATGCGTGGCATCTCCGCCGAAGATCGCCCGGCACGGATCCGGGCGATGACCAACGCGTGCGGACTCCATGATGTGCTGGCAAAACGGGTCGATGCCCTGTCCAAAGGATATAAACAGCGCGTCGGCCTTGCACAGGCGATGATCCATAATCCTCCGATCCTGATTCTGGATGAGCCGACCAGCGGACTGGATCCCAACCAGATCGTCGAAATCCGTGAACTCATCCGGGAGATCGGACGTGAACGGACCGTCGTACTCTCCACACATATCCTGTCGGAAGTGCAGGCATCATGTGATCGGGTGATCATCATTGACAACGGAACGCTGGTGGCCGATGGAACCCCCGAAGAACTTCGTTCCAGCCTGTCCGGAGGGGAGCAGGTCTCCATCACACTCCTGGATAATGAGGAGGAGGTCGCCTCCATTCTTGGGGCCTGGGCACCCGCCGAAGTCGTGGAACACGGTACGGATGATCAGGGAGAGGCCTATTTTATGCTGAACTCATCCAGCGATATCCGGGCGGACCTGTTTCGCCTGGCCGTGAGCCATAACTGGACACTCACCGGCCTGCACCGTAAGAGCAAAAACCTGGAAGATGTCTTCCGGCAGTTGACCAGCGGCTGATTATCGAACGCAACTTTTAAGATTAAGACGAATCATGCAACAAACGTGGATTCTAACAAAGCGTGAGTTGAGAGCCTACTTTGATGGACCGGCAGCATACGTGGTATTATGTGTGTTTCTGGCGATTACGGGCTGGTTTTTCAGCAACGCTTTGTTTTTGCAGAATGTAGCTTCGCTTCGTTCTGTATTTTCAATCGCCCCCTTTATATTTCTGTTCTTTATGCCGGCGCTGACCATGGCATCCTTTGCCGAAGAACGCCGTGCAGGAACATTGGAATTGCTCCTGACCCTTCCAGTACGTGACTGGCAGGTTATCCTGGGGAAACTCCTGTCGGTCGCACTCCTGCTCCTTCTGGCCATTGCGCTCACCTTCGTGTATGCAATCACATTGGCCTTTCTTGGAGATCTGGACTTAGGGGGGACCGTTGGTGGCTATCTGGGACTGTTTCTGTTAGGGATTACCTACGGGGCGATCGGCATCTGGGCCAGCAGTCTGACCCGGAACCAGATTGTGGCATTCATTCTGGGATTTGCCATCATCTTCCTGCTGTTCCTGCTCGACAAGATCACAGATTTTGTCCCCGGCCAACTGGGAGTGATCATGCAGTATCTGGGAGCGGATTACCATTTTCAGAACCTGATGCGCGGGGTGATTGATACCCGAGACATCCTCTATTACCTGTCGTTAACTGCATTTGCATTTTTGATGACGACCTACTCTCTGGCCAAGCGCCCCGAATAACTGATAGTGATAGCTAAGCCATGAAACGAGATTTTTCTGCACAAACAACCCTGCTCCTCGCCGCGGCAATTCTGGTCGTGGTGAACCTTATTGGTCTGAACATCTTCGGCCGCCTTGACCTTACCGATGACCGTGTGTACTCGCTCTCAGGTGCATCCAAAGATATTGTGGAAGGCCTGGAGGATCCCGTGACGATCACCGCGTTCTTTTCGGCGGATCTGCCGGCACAGTTTGCTTCCAATCGTAGATTTCTGAAAGATAAACTTGATGACTACCGTGCGTACGGCGGGCAGAATGTGGAGTACCAGTTTATTGATCCGGGCGAAGACGAGGATCTGCGCACCGAAGCCGGGCGACTAGGGATTCCCCCCGTTCAGATTCAGGTCATCGAGAGTGACAACGTTCAACTGAAGAACGCCTACATGGGGGTCGCCGTGGAGTATGAGAATAACCGGGAAACCATCCCGGTGATTCAGGACCTGTCACGACTTGAATATGACCTTACGAGTGCCATCCGGCGGTTGACGCGGGATGTGAAGCCGATTGCAGCATTCTGGTCCGGTCACGGAGAGCCGGATCCAATGCAGGATATGCAGACCCTGCAGCAAAGCCTGTCCACGAATTATGACGTTCAGATCTTAACCGCAGAGGAACTGGAAGGTGCAGGCAGTCCAGAGGTGCTTCTGGTGATTGCGCCAACGGACACCATTCCTGATGAAGATCTTCAGGCACTGGACGCATACATTATGGATGGGGGCCGGGTCGGGTTTTTGCTGAACCGCGTTGCCGCGAACCTTCAGGCAGGCCAGGCGGCCGAGTTGAATATCGGGATTGATCCGCTTCTGGCCAACTACGGGATCGTATTGACCCCGAACCTGATCATGGATGAAGAGAGTTCGGTCGTGACCGTTCAGCGGCGTCAGGGATTTTTCAACATCTCCCAGCAGATGCAGTACCCGCTTTTTCCAGTTGCCAAGCGATTTAACATGGAGAATCAGATGGTGAATCGTCTGCAGGATCTCATGTTCTACTTTGTGAGTTCCGTGGATACCAGTGCCGCACTGCCGACCGGGGTAACCAGAGAGCCGCTCATTTATTCCTCTCCGCAGAGCGGCTTGCAGCAGGGGTTCTTTATGCTTCAGCCAACCGAGACATCCGCGACGTTATCCGGAGGGCCCTACCTGCTCGGAGCCGCCTTTACCGGTACGTTCCCCAGTGCGTATACACCGGGCCTGTCTAGCCAGCCGACCCGACTGGTCGTGGTGGGCGATGGAGACTTTGTGAATGAGTCCATTGTGCCCGCAAGCGGAGGCAGTTCCCAGTTTGGATTAAATCTGGTGGACTGGCTGGCACAGGATGAAGCACTTCTGGCGATTCGATCCAAATCAATCCAGCCTCGCACCCTTCAGGATGTGTCGGAAGGTATGCGGCCGGTGATCAAATATTCTAATATGATAGGACCGCTGTTGATGGTTGTCCTGTTGGGACTTGCACGATGGCGCAAACGACGTGCAAGACAAATCGTAGTTCTGTAATTCATTGACTGATGCGACAAAAGCAAACACTCATTTTGGGGGGTACGCTAGTAGTACTCCTGCTTCTTGCCTGGCTCGCTGGTGTATTTGACCAGAATCCGAGCAATATTCGTGTACCTGATCTGAATTTGCCGACCGATGAAGTAACGCAGATTTCCATCACGCTGCCAGATACGGAACTCAAACTGGAAAAGGAAGGCTTGCAGTGGTTCATGCGTGAGCCCGTAGATATGCCCGCCGATTCCTCTACGATCTCAAGGGCACTTACCGAACTAGGGGATCTCTCGCTGAATGCGCGGGTGACCGCGAATGCAGACCGCTATGAGATCTATGGCATTGATTCAACCGCAACGACGGTGACGCTGACCTGGCCTGACGGGGCAGAGGAGATTATGATTTCCAGACAGGGGCGGGATTATATGTCCATTTACGTTCGAATCGGAGAGGATCCCAATGTCTATTCGACCAATGGTCGAGTGACCATCAATCAGGATCCAGAGCGGTGGCGTGACCGCAAGGTCGTGGATACAGGTATGGGGACGGTGACCTCTGCCCGGGTGGTGCGTCAGAATGTGTCGTATGAGGTGTCCCTGGAAGATGGCACCTGGATGGTGGATGATCAGCCGGGGGATAGCCTGCAGATCACGAACTGGCTCCGCAGATTTGCCCCGCTGAATGCCGACGGGTTCTTTGATGACCTTCCTGCGCAGATCCTGTCCGATGCCAATTACCGCGTTGATCTCTCCACGAGCGCAAATACGACGGTATCACTGCGGGCCGCCCCTGCTGAGTCTGCGGTTGCTCTGGTGACCGGTGGAGGGCAGTGGACCTACAGGGTGTTTGAGAGTCGGTTGGATCAGCTTTTCCCTGAAATGGAGTCACTGCTTGGTGAAGGAGAATAACCTGAATTATTGTGATGGCAGAAAATACAGCAACCCAGCAATTTGAATATAAAGCCGAGATGCAGCAACTGCTGCATCTCATTGTAAATTCACTGTACACGAATCAGGAAATCTTCCTTCGGGAACTGATTTCCAATGCGTCAGATGCCCTGAACAAGGCCCGTTTTCAACAGCTGACCGACCATTCCGGCGAGGGACATCAAGATCTGAAGATCACCATTACGCTGGATCCGGATGCCCGCACACTCTCCATAGAAGATTCCGGGATCGGGATGACCCGTGAGGACCTTATTGGCCGGTTAGGGACCATCGCAAGCAGCGGGACGCTGGCATTCATTGAGGAGCAGAAAGCGTCCGGGAAACCGGTGGATGCAGATATGATTGGTCAGTTCGGCGTTGGCTTTTATTCTGCATTTATGGTCGCGGATGAGATTGTACTGGAAACTCTGCACGCCGGTGAGGATGCGAATCCGCTGATCTGGAAGAGTGATGGAACCGGTACGTATGCCATCAGTGAAGGCACCCGGAACGAGCGGGGAACCAGGATTACCCTGCACCTGAAGGAAGAGGCAAAAGAGTTTGCCGAGGAAACCCGTATCCGATCTATTATTCGCAAATATTCCAATTTTGTGGACTTCCCGATCCATCTTGGTTCGGATCAGGTGAATACGCTCAAGGCACTTTGGAAGAAACGCAAGGATGAGATCACCGAAGAGGAACGCAATGAATTTTACAAGTTCATTACGGGCGACTACACGGATCCATTTGGACATCTGCACCTGCAGATTGAAGGAGTCCTCTGCTTTGAGGCCCTCCTGTTTGTGCCCGCACAGGCTCCTATGAATCTTTTTCGGGAAGAGCGCCGGAGCGATCTTCACCTGTACTGCTCCGGAGTGTTTGTGCGGGATGATGCCGAAGAGCTTCTCCCGGAGTATCTGAGTTTTGTCCGGGGGGTGGTCGATACGGATGATCTGCCCTTGAATGTGTCCAGAGAAGTTACCCAGAAAAGCCCCGTCGCCCAGCGGATCCGGTCCACACTGACGGGTAAGCTTCTTGGTCTCCTGGAGGAATGGGCGACAGAGGATGCAGAGCGCTTCGAGAAATTCTTTCACAATTTTGGTGCGGTGCTCAAGACGGGACTCTGGAGTGATTTCTCCAAAAGGGATGAACTTCTGAAACTTATGCGCTATCCTTCGACCCACAGCGAAAACCTGACCTCACTGCAAGACTATGTAAACCGGATGACAGGGGGGCAGGAAACCATCTACTATTTACTGGCAGACTCCCTTGAGTCGGCCCGCAAGAGCCCTCATCTGGAGGGGTTTGCACGGAAAGGGATTGAGGTCTTGCTCCTGCCGGATCCGATTGATGCACTCACGCTCCCAAATGTGCAGAAGTTTGAGGAAAAGACATTTACCAGCGTGACCGGGGCAGACCTTGATTTAGGGGACGATAAGGACTCTGAATCTCTGCCCGGTGATGATCAGGACTCCCTTCTTTCGCTCTTCCGTATTCAACTGGGGGACCGGATCCAGGATGTGACGGTTTCCAGACGCTTAGTTGATTCGGCTGCGACATTGGTGGCACCGAAAGATGGGGTTGATCCGCAGTTGGAGCGGATGATGAAATCCATGAATCCCGACTATGAGGGGATGAAGAAAGTACTGGAAGTCAATGTAGATCACCCGCTCATGAAAAATATTCTGGCGCTCAAGTCCTCCGATGAAAATCAGGACACTCTGATTGAGGAAGCAATCGAACAGGTCTACGATGGGGCCCTCCTGCTGGATGGCAATCTGACCGAGCCCTCTGCATTTGTCGCACGTATGACCCGCATCCTCGTAGATGCGACCCGCACAGCCCAGTGACCTCTATTTTGAAAACCAACGCTCTTCTTGGAGGTATTGAAGCAGGGGGAACGAAATTCGTCTGTGCAATTGGCGATCCGCCAGATGACCTTCACGCCGTAGAGCGATTTCCCACCACTACGCCGGAAGAAACAATTCGCCGGGCGGTGGACTTTTTCCGTGCACAGCCCCGGCTGCCGGATTCTGTTGGCATCGCCACCTTTGGCCCCGCCGATGTGCGGCCGGGCTCTGAGACCTATGGTTTTATTACCGGCACTCCAAAAGCGGGCTGGTCAAATACCGACCTGGCTGGGCGGATCAGGCAGGAATTGCAGTGTTCTATTGCCTTTGATACGGATGTCAATGGTGCCGCTGTCGGCGAGCATCTGTGGGGAGCAGGGCAGGGAAAACAGAACCTTCTCTATCTTACGATCGGGACAGGTTTCGGGGGTGGAGCACTGGTGAATGGGCAGCCGATTCATGGACTGGTACACCCGGAAATGGGTCATCTTTCCTTGCCGCGTGCGGAAGGAGATGACTTCGATGGGATCTGCCCCTTTCATGGCACCTGTCTGGAGGGTATGGCGACCGGCCCGGCGATTCAGGCACGTTTCGGTGTTCCTGCAGAGTCTCTTCCGTCCGACCATATTGCATGGTCGTTTGTGGCGCATTACCTCTCATATGCCGTAACCAATCTGATCCTGACGCTGTCACCGGAGCGGATCATCATGGGGGGCGGTGTGATGCAGCAGGAGCATTTATTTCCTGCTGTTCGTTCACGCGTTCAGTCCCATCTGAACGGGTATGTCCAGACAAGAGAGTTGACCCATGAGATTGATCAGTATATTGTCCTGCCCGGACTTGGAAGCAGGGCCGGTGTACTGGGGGCGATGGCACTTACTCTGTAGGAGACCGTCTGTGTTCCGGAGTGTATGAGAGGAAGCCTGCACAGGGACTGGTTCATGTACGGATATGTCTAGATATGGTGGGGATCGGTATTTGAAAGCAGTATCGGAGAGATGCATGGGCTGACGATGAAATGCACAGAGTTTATGCTCGTATGGATCAGAGAACTCTGGAATATGTTTTTCAGGGAGCCTCTTGAGCATTCCGTACAGGCGTAACTGTCTGGAATTGTTTGCGGGCCTTTTCAGGTATCCCTCACAGTTCGGCTCTTTCAGATCCGCGAAGCAGTCCTGAAAACCCATGCACGGGACAAGAAATCTGATCATGCTCAATCCTCTGAAGATGCATTCCAATGTTGCATGCAAATCATTCAGACCGTATATTGTATCGTGACACTTAATTGATTTAGCGCGTGAGTGGTGTCTAGATAAGCAAAATTAGTGTAAGCAATGAGACTAGAATTTACCCATAACTCGGAGGATAAAATCCTTTCGGGTGAGAGGCCTCGTTTCAGGTTATCGTTATTTGGCCTCCTGTCTACCCCCCCCCATTTTTTCCTGGAAATGCCGATGGCAGTATGTTGCAGATGGATGGATTCTCGCCTTCGCAGCGGCTATTTTCCTGCTTGCAGGGGTGGCAGTCCCCTTCGCTACGATTCAGGCGGCAGAATTGATATCGTTTCCGTTACATGCAGATAAAACAGGAGAAACGGAACAGCACGGCGACACAGTCTCCGGCAAATATGATCAAGAAGTCCAGGGGATGCGCATACACACTCCAGTGGATTTTAGAAGGTCAGATCATTGGCATGTGGACGCGGCATACACGGATATAAATACGCGGCTTCCAGTTGCACAGGTGGCAGCAAATCAGGGAGGAGAGAATGAGCAGGTCAGAACTGCTGGCGGGGCTGCGGCCTCACTGGACGATAGCACTTTTGAGCCGCATAGGGAGCCACTGATCCACCTATCACCAGACCAATCCTCCGAGGCGGCATCTCGCTATCGGGAAAGTGTGACACAGGACGGGGCCGCACCGACAGTGACGATCAGCGGATTACCGGAGAAGATCAATTCCAGCCATCTTAATAAAAGCCACACATTAACCTTCATGTTTTCGGAGGCTGTAACGGGGTTTGAGAAGTCAGATATAGAGGTGGTTGGGGGTGCCACACCAGGTGGGATCATCCGTTATTTAAATCAACGTCGCTTTGATTTGAATGTCTTTATTCTTGCTCAAGGTGATGTGACGGTCACTGTAAAGGCGAATTCCGCCACAGGCAGCGACAACCAAACCGGCCCGGCAACGGCCGTCTCTGCCATAGCAGTCTGGGATGCGACGGCTCCAACCGTTGATGTTACCGGTGTTCCAGGCAAAATCAGTTCCACAGCCAATTTTACGGCCACCTTTAATTTCTCGGAGACGGTGACCGAGTTTGTAAAGGCGGATGTGATGGTGAGCGGCGGGACTAAAGGTGGTTTCTCCGGGAGCGGGAGCAGCTACGATCTGGTGGTTACCCCAGCCGGCCAATCTGATGTAACCGTCACCGTAAAGGCAAATTCAGCGACGGATGGTCTCAATACGGGCCCGGCATCGGCGGTCTCGGCCACAGCAGTCTGGGAGATCGCCAGACCACCAACGGTAGAGATTACCGGGGTGCCGTCGAACATCAATTCAACAGCGATCATCACCGCAAACTTCATTTTTTCGGAAGCGGTGACCGGGTTTGTGAAGGGAGATGTGACGGTGAGCGGCGGGACCAAAGGTGCTTTTTCCGGGAGCGGGAGTCGTTATAGTCTGGGGATCACGCCGGCCGGCGGGTCGGATGTAACGGTCTCTGTAAAGGCGAACTCGGCTATAGGCAGTGACGGCAACATCACCGGTCCGGAATCTGCGATCAGTGCCACGGCGATCTGGAATACGGCACCGACCGTGGCCATCACCGGGGTACCCGATAAGATCAATTCTATGACGGCTTTTACGGCGGTGTTTACATTTTCGGAGGATGTGACCGAGTTTGTAAAGGGGGATGTGACGGTGAGCGGCGGGACCAAAGGTGCTTTTTCCGGGAACGGGAGTCGTTACAGTCTGGTGATCACACCGACCGGCGGAGTGAATGTGGTGGTAGAAGTGGCGGCGAACGCGGCGACAGACGGTTTTAACACCGGGCCGGCAACGGCGGTCAGCGCCACCGCGACCTGGGACGCAACAGCACCGACGGTGGCTATCATCGGGGTGCCAGCCAAGATCAATTTCATGGCCGATTTTACGGCGACGTTTACCTTTTCGGAGGATGTGACAGGATTTGAAACGGGGGATGTGACGGTGACCGGCGGCATGAAAAGCAGTTTCACTGGAAGTGGAAGCAGTTACAGTATAGAAGTCACGCCGGCGGGAGGCTCCAATGTAACGGTAGAAGTGGCGGCGAACGCGGCGACGGATGGTCTGAATACCGGCCCGGCAGCGGCGGTCTTGGCTACGGCGATCTGGGATGCGGTAGCATTGACCGTTAACATCACTGGCGTTCCAGACAGGATCAATTCCACGGCCGATTTTACGGCGGTCTTTACCTTTTCGGAGGATGTGACCGGATTTGAAACGGGGGATGTGACGGTGAGCGGTGGGACGAAGGGTGCTTTTTCCGGGAGCGGGAGTCGTTACAGTCTGGTGGTCACGCCAACGGGTGGGGAAAATGTAACGGTGGAGGTGGCGGCGAATTCGATAACGAATGGCTCCAACACCGGACCAGAATCAGCGGTATCGGCCACGGCGATCTGGAACGATATTGTGACCACGGTGCCGGAGGCACCTGTGAATTTAACCGCAACGGCTTCTGGACAAACCGAAATCACCCTTTTCTGGAATGCCCCCTCCAATAACGGCGGGGCCGCAGTCACGGGGTATCAGATTGAGGTGTCCACGGATGCGGGAGACACCTGGTCGGATCTGGAGGCAAACACCGGAAGTACGGCCACGACCTACATGCACACGGGGCTGACCGAGGGGGACACAAGACATTACCGCGTCTCTGCGATCAATTCGGTCGGTACCGGTATGCCCTCAAATGTGGCCAGTGCAACAACAGAGGCTACCGCCGCACCGGATGCCCCGACAGGATTTACCGCAACGGCATCCGGTCCAAACGCAATCCTTCTTTCC
>JAJEFL010000021.1:0-9764 GCA_022820435.1 Rhodothermales bacterium | reverse complement strand
AGCCGGTGCTTGGCGTCTCGCGGACTGCGGACGCACAGTTCCTTTAATGCCGGCAGTTCTGCGGTCGCTTCATCACTCGCAAGCTCAAAATAACGATAAATCAGTGTGTCGGGGATGGAAAGCACTTTGCCGTACATGGTCGCCGCCGACTCGGTCAGGCCGATGTAGTTGTCCAGCGACTTTGACATTTTTTCCACGCCATCCAACCCCTCCAGAATGGGAAGCGTCATGCAAACCTGCGGCGGCTGCCCCGCACTCTTCTGCAGAGTCCGCCCCATCAGCAGATTAAACTTCTGGTCGGTTCCGCCAAGTTCTATATCCGCTCCCACCTCCACCGAGTCCTGCGCCTGCGCAAGCGGATATAAAAATTCATGCAGACCAATCGGGTCTCCCTTTGCATAGCGCCCGGCAAAATCATCCCGCTCCAACATGCGGGCAACCGTGGATTTTCCCGCTAACATGACCACATCCTCAAACGACAGTTTTCCCAGCCATTCGGAATTGTAGACAATACGGATACGCTCGGAATCCAGAATCCGGGAGGCCTGCTGAAAATAGGATTCCCCGTTGCGGCGGGTTTCTTCCAGAGAGAGTGCCGGTCGCATTTTTGAACGACCGCTCGCATCCCCAATCATCCCGGTAAAGTCCCCCACGATCAGGACCACCTCGTGCCCAAAATCCTGAAACTGCCGGAGTTTTCTCAGTACAACTGCATGCCCAAGGTGCAGGTCCGGCCGGCTAGGATCGCACCCTAGTTTTACTGTTAGCGGTTTCCCCGTCTCCGCTGCATGCACAAGTTTACGGCGCAACTCATCCTCCGGGATAATCTCCTGAACCCCGCGCTTTAAGTGTATGATCTGCTCCTTGACCGGTGGAAAATGCATGTCAGTATTGCTTCAAAGTTCGTTCCAGTTGCCGTTTTGTATCCTGCTCCGCCATGTCCGCCCGTTTGTCAAATAGTTTTTTGCCCTGGGCAATCCCAATCTCAACCTTGATCCTGCCGTGATTCAGATACAATTTAAGCGGGATTAGGGTATTCCCCTTTTGCTCAACCGCCTTTCGCAGGCGCTGGATTTCCTTACGGTGCAAAAGCAGTTTTCGGGGACGAAGGGGGTCGTGATTATTCAGGTTCCCGTGCTTATAGTGCGAGATGTGCGCATCCACCAGAAAAATCTCCTGCTGTTCAACCTTGCACCATGCTTCTGCCAGACTCACGCGTCCCTCACGAATTGATTTCACCTCGGTCCCAACCAGTACCATCCCGGCTTCAATAGAATCCAGAATATGGTATTCCCGCCGGGCCCGACGATTACTTGCCAGAATAGCCCCTGCTTTGCTCATTGCTCAAAACACCTCCCTCCCGGGATCCCCTTGATCCTGTCCCCGCCATGGCAGCTGCTGCACCTCCTTTGATTCAAATATTGGCAGAGGGACAAGTTCTTCGATGATCCCGTAATAATACATATAATCACGGATTGCCGTAAGCCCGGCAACGGTAATATCATCTAAACGCAGACGGAGACTTCCCCCGAAGAAACTGTTTTCCAGTGAGTCGGAACGGGATCCCCATCTTTGTGTAACGCTCTCTGCTTCTAGGGTGAGTTCCATCAGTGATTCGGTCATTAGATCGCTTCCCATCCCCTTCAAACACGCATAGACTCCCCATACCATCGGGTACTGCGCAAGCTCATACCACTCCTGTCCGATATCCAATATTTTTGGATCATCACTCCGGGACAGCGGCACGGGGCCGGTAAAAATTTCAGCATCCGCCTTCCCATCAAAAATGACCCGGACCTGCCGCCCATAATGCTCTTTCAGAATCACCCTTGCCATGAATTCTTCAAGCTTCTGACCGGGAATGGATTTTAAGGTATTCGCCCGCTGGAAGCCCTGATGCAGGTGCAACTGTGTAAACGGATACTCCCATGAGGATATCGCCCCACCAGGCAGGATATCAAACTCCTCCACCGCCGTGAGTATCGCAGTCACCGGTAGCAGGGCAATATCAACCTGCTGCTGACGCAGTAAGTCTGTACAGTCCGAAGCGGAATGCCGCTCGATCTCCCCGTTCAGTGACTGCGCCGCTTCCTCAAGGCATTTCGCCGGTGGAAAATCCCAGAACGCCAATTGCATCGGCAAGGCTAGGAGTCCCGCACACGTTCCTTGATCCGGGACGCTTTCCCGCGCAAGCCGCGGAGATAGAAGAGCTTTGCTCTACGCACCCTCCCAAAGCGCTTCACCTCCACACGGGCAATTCTCGGCGAATGAAACGGAAAAATCCGCTCCACCCCAATCCCGCTGGAGATCTTTCGGACCATGAAGGTCTTGTTGGCACCTGCGCCACGAATGGCAATCACCGTACCTTGAAAAATCTGTATGCGTTCTTTCCCTCCCTCCGTCACACGCAAATGTACGGCAACCGTATCCCCTGCATTAAAATCCGGCATCGCATCTTCACGCAATTGGGTGGCTTCCACGATCTTCAATAGGTCTTTAGACATGATTCTCAGAAGTAAATTCAGGCTTGAACCTGGGCGGCGTACTGTTGCCAGAGATCCGGGCGCCGCTCCCGGGTACGCTGTTGCCGAATCTGATCCCGCCATTCGGCAATTTTGTGATGATTTCCGCTGCGAAGCACCTCCGGCACCTCAAGCCCGCGAAATGAAGCAGGGCGTGTGTATTCCGGAGCCCCAAGAAGGCCATCCTGAAATGAGTCTTCCAGAGCAGATTGTGCATCGCCAAGTACCCCGGGAATTAACCGCAGTACTGCATCCATGACCAGAAGTGCAGGGAGCTCGCCCCCGCTGAGTACATAATCTCCCACCGATATCTCCCGCGTAACCAGTGTTTCCCGCACTCTGTGATCCACCCCTTTATAATGCCCCGCAAGGAGCACCAGATGCTCTTTGAGCGAAAGTGTATTCGCCAAAGACTGAGTAAGGTGCTCCCCGTCCGGACTCAGATAGATCACCTCATCCGGTGAAGAATTCAGTGCCTCAATGCAACGGAAGACCGGTTCCGGCTTCAGAACCATCCCGGCATTTCCACCATACGGATAGTCATCAATCTGCTGATGCTGTCCCTCGGCATACCTGCGCAAATCATGCACATGTAATTCGACATCCTTCCCTGCCCGTCGCACGACGGTAAGATCCAGCGCCTTCTTCAGTTGATTCGGCAGTGCGGTTACAACGTCAATTCGCATGATTTCTCTAGTCTAAAAGCCCCTCCACTGTTCGGATAACCATACGCCCCTTCTCGACATCCGTCGACACAATAAATGCAGGGACGGCGGGAATCAGTGCTTCCTTCTTTCCAGAACGCTCAATGAGATAGAGAGAATGGCTCTGCGTATCCCATATATCCTTCAGAGTGCCCACCAATGCTCCCTCATCGGTCACCACTTCAATTCCAATCAGGTCATGCAGAAAAAACTCCCCCGGCTGTAACGGCGGCAGATCATTCAGGTCCGCAAAGACTAGTGGCTTCCCCAGTGCCTTCGCATCGCTCACGGTATGTATTCCTGCAAATTGCATCAATATGGTTGTACCGCGTTTGGAGTTTTGCAATCGGGTACTCTCTATGTCGTAAGGTTGTACGGTCTGTGGTGTATCTCCTAGCCAGACTCTCTTTAATTCCAGTAACCGGTTTGGGTGATCACTCTCGGGGACTACTTTACATTCACCTTTTAATCCATGCGTTCGGACAGTTCGTCCAACCAGCAGGAGGTTGTCTGACGAAAGTTCCCCCATCAACAGTGATAATTTTGTTCAACTCGATGCTTCAGAAGGTGCGTCTTCGACTTCCGCTTCAGTTTTGGACTCGGCTTCCGCTTTCGCGGCGGCCTCCTTTTTGCGTGCCTTCGCTTCGGCAGCAGCGGCAGCCGCTTTTTTCCGTTTTTCAAGGATCTCCGCCTCACGCTTAACCGCCTCCTTTTCTTCGGCATCCAGTGCCTGCTGACGAAGTTCGGAAACCGTCGCCTTGACAGAACCCTTCAATTTATCCTGACGATGCTGCCGGTGCGCCGATACCGCTTCAGTAACCACTTCCGGTTCGGCACCATTGCGTTCAAGATGTAACCCCAGAAGAACCCCCTGTTGACGCAGCAGACTGCGTACTGTATCCGTCGGCTGTGCACCTACCTTGAGCCAGTATTTTACACGCTCGTCCTTGAGTTCGACGCGTGCCGGCTCCTCCAGCGGATAATATCGGCCGAGGTCTTCGATAAATTTACCGTCCCGCGGTGCCCGCGAATCCGCTGCAACTACGGCCCAGATCGGCTTCTTTTTTCGCCCCATACGGCGTAATCTAATTTTAACTGCCACCTTTTTGTTTACGTTTTATTGAATGTTAACGCGCTGCCTGCAGCAACGCCGACAAGTCCACCGGTCTCCCCTTACCTGCTTTGGTCTGCATCCGCTTCATGAGTTTGCGAATTTGTTTGAACTGACGCAGGAGTTGATTCAGGTCACTGACCTGCTGACCGCTCCCGGCCGCAATACGGCGCCTTCGGCTGCTGTTTATTGCATCCGGGTTCCTGCGCTCCCAGGGAGTCATACTTAAAATTAACGCCTCCGTTTGCGCCAACTCCGCCTCTCCACCGGATACATCCTTAAATTGTTTTCCTACCCCCGGGATCATTCCCATCACATCGGACAGGGATCCCATGGATTTGATTTTCTGGAACTGCTGATAAAAATCCTCCAGATCAAAGGTTTGTTTCCGGATTTTCCTGCGCAGCGTCTCCGCCTGCTCCGCATCATACTGCTGCTGTGCCTTTTCAACGAGGGTGACCACATCGCCCATCCCAAGAATGCGGCGGGCCATCCGGTCAGGAAAAAATGGTGTGAGCTGGTCCAGTTTTTCCCCGGTTGAAGCAAACTTAATCGGCTTATCCACAACGGAGCGTACCGATAATGCCGCCCCTCCACGGGTATCTCCATCCAGTTTGGTCAGAACCACGCCATCAAAATTCAGTCGGCTGTCAAACTCACGTGCTGTATTGACGGCATCCTGCCCGGTCATACTGTCCACCACGAAGAGAATCTCGGTGGGTTGGACCTGGATTTTTATTTCGGCTACTTCCGCCATCATACGCTCATCTACATGCAGCCGGCCCGCGGTGTCAATGATGACCGTATCACGGGCCTGCTTCCGCGCATATGCAACGGCCTCTCTGGCCACCCGCGGTGCATCCTGTGCAACGCTGCCATCGTCTGATGTAATGCTGAACACAGGAACATTGATCTCTTCCCCAAGCCGGCTCAGCTGATCCACAGCCGCCGGGCGGTAGACATCGGCCGCCGCCAGCATCGGGACACGTCCCCTGGATTGGAGATGCAGTGCAAGCTTTGCGCTGAATGTGGTTTTCCCCGACCCCTGCAGTCCGGCGATAAGTATGACGGCAGGCGGTTTATTTCCAAGGTTGATCTCCGCCGTATTGCCTCCGAGCAGGCGGGCAATCTCATCGTAGACGATCTTGACAATCATCTGCCCCGGCGCGACGGATCGCAGAACATGATCCCCAAGCGCCTTCTCCTTGACACGATTGGTAAAATTTCGTGCAACCTGATAGTTTACATCTGCCTCAAGGAGCGCACGACGGATCTCCCCCATTGACTCCGCAATGTTGAGTTCGGTAATACGACCCCGCCCCGTGAGGCGTTTGATCGCACCTTCTAACCGCTGTGAAAGATTGTCAAACATGAAGATTCCGTTACCTATATCTCGGCAAAAACAGGTAATTTACTGAAAACAACAGGGTTATACGACACAAAGTTGACTCTTGATCACGAAAAGTGAGGAGTAACGCGAATTTTTGCATATTTTTCTTTTGAATTTTGCCCGAACCCAAAAAAATACTGACGAAATCTGCATTGCGTACGCATTGCCGCTCCCTGCGGAAACACCTTTCCGAGGAGGACTACCGTATCGAATGTCGGAAGATCATCCTTCAGGCCACCTCCGTCCAGACACTGCGCAACGCCAAAACCATCTTATCCTACTGGCCGAAACTGGCATCACGCGAAATAGATCTTCGCCCCCTCAACTGCTGGTTGCGGGCCCGGGGATGTACCGTGCTGCTGCCCATCATTGAACCGAATTCAGCAATCTTTCGTATGCACTGGGGACACTTTGATCATGAGCGTACACTGATGCTAAACCGCTGGGGGATTTTCCAGCCTGGGAAGCGGGCCGACATCTCGGCCGAAGATATTGATATCGTTCTTGTTCCCGGCCTTGGATTTGATCGGCGCGGCCACCGGATTGGCTATGGCGGGGGCTACTATGACAGACTCTTTGAATCGGTTCATGCATACAAGATCGGTCTTAGCCTGGACTGCTGTGTCGTTGAAATGATCCCGAACCAGCCACACGATGTTCCGATAGACTGCTTAGTGTCCTCCAATGGAACCCTCAAACTGAATTGACCGGCATGCCACGCAAGACCAAAAAGACGACCGAATTCACGGATCTGCATGAGGTCTCTGACGCTCCAGACACCACAGACTTAGCGTATGAAGAACTGCTCTTTGAGAATACGTCAGAGAAGCCCCGACGCTTTCTAAACCTGCCTCTCATTGCAGGCTTTGGGCTGCTGGGGGCGGTGATTATTTTTCTGCTGCAACGAATCGGCATCGTTCCCGGCAGTGGTTTCCAGGATGCTTTTATTGTATTTCCGCTCATTGGTCTGCTTCTGATCTTGCTGTTTGGCCTGTCTCCCAGGCGGCGCAGACGCAGTAGACGCGCCGCAAGGAAGGCGCGGAAGGCCGAATTAAAACGGCAGAAGCTGGAACGGAAAGTTCGCGGAACGAAATCTTTGATTTCGGGGAAACTGGAAAAATCCAAATTGAAACTCCCCCCTAAGTCACGGAAAAAATATCTGGCCGGTGTATGCGGAGGGATTGCCGAGCGCATCGGCATGGATCCGACGCTGTTCCGGGTTCTCTTCATCATTTCACTGGTCGCAACGGGCGGCAGCGTTCCCCTGATCGCCTACATCCTCTTTGCCATCTTTATGCCGCCCGCGGAGGATCCCGCAGATCTCTCTTTGTAGCCGCAGGTTTACCATCTGATCGGAAAATGCAATCGGGGTACACTTCTTCATTCTGAAAAAATGCACCATACAGTAGACTTGGGCTACCCGGCTATACTTAATTTTAATGGGCTTACATTCAATGGAAACTGAGAAAAAGCGCCTAACCCGTTCAGCGTCTGATAAAGTGTTCGCTGGTGTGCTAAGCGGGATTGCAGAGCACTATAATATCAGCACCACCTGGCTGCGCATCGGGGTACTATTCGCCACTTTTTTCACCACTGGAATCACCGTAATCATTTATCTTGCAGCGATGATCATTGTGCCGAAGCCACGTGACAACTAAAGTTGCCGTCTCCCGACAAGTGATCAGGTCGGAACGCAACCATCTGCGTTTTCCCTCATGGATCCATGTGCAGGTAGAGAAATTCCTGGCCCACACTCATCACGAAACAGGCAACACACTGTTTTTTGTGGAGTGTCTAGTGTCAACTGAAAAAGTGGATGATGAAAAATCACAGGGCCGACAAGCTCTTCCGTAACGCGGAACTCCGGTCGCAGGAAGCAGAAATACTCCGTGGGATCCTTCTGGAATGCAATTTGACCGAAGAGATTAAATGGAGACAGCCCTGTTACACCCATGGCGGGAAGAATATCTGTATCCTCCAGAGAATGAAAAGCTTTCTTGCACTGCTGTTCTTTCAGGGAGCCTTCCTGAAAGATCCACATGATCTCCTCCAGAAACAGGGGCCGAATTCAAGAATCGGATACAGAATCTGCTATACCAGTACAGACGAGGTCAAACAAGTAGCGAACCTGATCAAAGATTACGTTGATGAGGCCATCGAGATTGAAGACGCAGGCTTCAAAATAGAGGTGGAAAAGAACCTGGAGTATCCCCCGGAACTCTCCTGTATTTTTAGGATGGACCCCGACTTTGAGACCGCCTTCAAGAAGCTCACTCCCGGCCGGCAGCGCGGATATATTCTGCATTTCTCCAATGCAAAACAGTCCAAAACGCGGACAAAACGGATTGATCAATACCGGGATAAAATTTTTACGGGGAAAGGCTTTCCGCTATGTATCTGTGTCTGCTTTACCGCTCATTCTGCCTCGTATGGAATAAAGTGTCCCCTGCCTGCATCTATCTTTTTGAAATTGCCCGATTCCCCTCCCCTTTCGTTCATGTATCCCCGATTCTTCTTCGCTGCTCTGACGCTCTTTTTGATTACATCTCCCGCTCTGGCCCAACAGGAAATTACACGGATTGTATCGGGGAGCGTGGTGGATCAGGAAGATCATGCCCCCCTTCCCGGAGTCACCGTCGTTTTTGAAACCGTGAACGACTCTGTACTCGTGGGGGCCGGGACAGCAAACCCTGACGGATACTTCGCGGTCAAGTCAAGTGAGCATGGGGAGCTTCGATTGCGACTCTCTTTTATCGGCTATGCAGCGCATGAGCAGTGGATTACCATCACCGGCCCCTACCAATCTCTTGGCACAATTCAACTGAAACCCGACCTTTTGCAGTTAGACGAAATGGTCGTAGAAGAAATCCAGGAACGCATGATCATTCGCGGCGACACAACGATTTTCTCTGCGGATGCCTATACGGTCAATCCTGATGCGACCGCAGAAGATCTGATCGCCAAACTGCCTGGTATCGTCGTGCAGGATGGACAGGTTGAGGCGCAGGGAGAACAGGTACAGCGGTTCACGGTGGACGGACGGGAGTTCTTCGGTCAGGATCCTACCGCTGCGCTCCGAAACCTCCCCGCAGACATGATCCAGAATATTGAGGTGTTTGACCGGAACAGTGATCAGGCACAATTCACCGGCTTTAAGGACGGTAACGCAGAACGAACCATCAATGTGGTCACCCGGCGCGGTATGAGCAACGGACAATTTGGACAGTTCTATGGCGGCTATGGTGACAATCAGCGATACATAACCGGGGGAAATACCAATATCTTTGACGGAGACCGAAGAATTTCTGTGATTGCACTCTCCAATAATATTAATCAACAGAACTTCGCATTCCAGGACCTGCTGGGGCTGACGGGCAGTGATGGAAGAGGAAGGCGGGGGAACCCGCGTTCGATGATGATACGTGGAGGTGGAGTGCGCCGGGGCGGGCGGCCAGGCGGTGGATTTGATCCGAGGAATTTCCTGATAGGGACGCAGAGCGGCCTGAACCATACCACCTCCGCCGGAATCAATTACAGCGACGAAATCGGCAGCAGGGTGCGACTCAGTGCCAGCTACTTCTTTAATCGGGTTTCCAATGAGAACGATGCATTTCTGGATCACGAACTCTTTCTGAGTGGAGATCAGTCGCAGTTTTATAACGAATCCACCCGGTCAAGCAGCATGAACTTGAACCACCGGCTCAATGCCCGCATTGAGTATACCATCAATGATGCCAACTCACTGATCATCCGCCCCAGCCTCAGCTTTCAAAACAACTCCGCCGCCAGCCTCCAGTCGGGCATTAACTCCCTGGTATAGTAGGACGCTCATCCGGTGAGCCTAAATGGGCGCTATGTTGTGTTAACGTTATATCAGGGTTTTAGTTTGACCTATGGAGAAGCGACCTGGCGGCTTCTACGGTTAATCAATCTGGTATTCGCATGTTTGGCCCAAAAGAGGACTATAATGCATGATTTCGGGTTCGTACGGAGTTGCCACTATCTTGAAACGCGGGTTCATCAATTCCATGAATTGA
>JAJEFL010000082.1:0-12350 GCA_022820435.1 Rhodothermales bacterium | reverse complement strand
TGATTTCGAATCCCCCGTATATTCCAGATCGTGAGCGTCCAGATCTTCCTCGGGGAGTTCGCAATTATGAGCCGAAATCAGCCCTGTTCTGTGGTGCGGATCCACTCAAATTCTACCGCGCCATCAGCAGGCACATGGCGGATGGGTTACTGGATCATGGAGGTGTACTGGCGGTAGAGGCCCATGCTGATTATGCGGAATCGGTCGGGGATCTATTCAGGGAGCATATCGGTTTGCAGGTTCAGGTAAAGCAGGATCTTGCGGGGCATCCCCGATTTGTGATTGCGCAACTTGATTAAGAACTCTCATCCTTGCCAGGCCAGCGTAGAAGAGCCCAAATCCATCTCACCATGAAACTTGCACTCGTGCAATGTTCTGCCACCAGAAACCTAAGTGCGAATCTGGCCAGAGGGCTGGCATCTTTGGAGGAAGCGGCGCAGGCAGGGGCGGAACTGGTCGTATACCCGGAACTTGCGTTCACACCGTTTTATCCCCAGCACCCCAGGCAGCACTATGCGGAATGTGACGGAAATAACCTGCCTCCATTATCGCTCGCAGAGGAGATCCCCGGCCCGACTACAGAGTTGTTCTGCGAAGCTGCCAGGAGACTGAACGTCGTTGTTGTTTTGAATCTATATGCCAGAAAAGGAGAGATGGCCTGTGATGCGTCACCGGTCATTGATGCAGATGGTACACTTCTGGGGGTCACCAAAATGATGCATATTACCCAGTATGAAGGGTTCTATGAGCAGGATTACTATACCGATGCCGGTATGTGCGCCCCTGTCTATGATACCGCGGCAGGTCGCATTGGCGTGGCAGTTTGTTATGACCGGCATTACAGTGAGTATTTGAGGGCATTAGCGCTGCAGAGGGCAGATTTGGTGGTG
This sequence comes from Rhodothermales bacterium, assembly GCA_022820435.1. Lineage (GTDB taxonomy): Bacteria > Bacteroidota > Rhodothermia > Rhodothermales > Bin80 > Bin80. Next base: position 11,460 of record JAJEFL010000082.1, on the reverse strand, counting down.
GTGCCGCAGGCCGGGGCACTCAATGAGTGGCCCGAAGGACTGTTTGAAGCCGAACTGAGAGTTGGAGCATTCCAGAACGGATACTATATGGCGCTGGCGAATCGAACGGGCGAAGAGGATGTGCTCACGTTCGGGGGCGGCTCGTTTGTCGTGGATCCAGAGGGCACCGTCGTAGCCCGTGCACCGGAAAATGAACCCTTCATCCTGTATGCCGATCTAGATCTGCAACGCTGTCCAAAATCCCATGCGCGTAAACTCTTTTTACGTGATCGGTGTCCAGAAGCCTATGCGGGCGGTGCGGTTCGGATTTAAGGCTGCGAGAACTCCGGGTAGGACATTTGCTGCCAGGCTTCCGTCGCCACATACTGGAGCGCCTTGCTAAAATCTTCTTTTCCCCAATACCCGCCGCACTTTGCAATGTAGGTGCCATCGTTTTTCAAAAACACCGTTGTCGGTGTTCCCTGCGCTCCCAGACTGTATCCCAGTTCCTGAGAAGAAAGTGTGTAGCCCTGGAAGGTATGCATGGTTTCTGTATCGTCAATATTCAGCCGTCCGTACGCAAAATAATCCTGAACATAGGCGACCAGAGCGGCATCGGTATAGACATCCTGTTGCATTTTTCTGCACCAGCCGCACCAGGGAGCATAGATGTCAATGAGCATGGGCCTGCCGGTTTTTGAGGCCGTTAAAATGGCTTCATCAAAGGTCGGCCAACTCATTGGAGCATCCAGGACCTGTTCTGCCTGAAGGAGTACAGGTTCGGGTGCATCCCTGGAGGAGCACCCCGCAATAAGCATAATGGCGATCAAGGTCTGATATAAATTCATCGGTTAAGGAGATTCTGGTAAGGCGTAATAAAATGTTCCGCTTCGGTGGCAAAGTTAAAGAATTCCTGAACACACGCGGTATTCTGAATCCATTTTTTACGCAGTTCCAGAGTTTTGATCGCATGATCCAAGGCCTGTCCCAATGCCGCTGCATCGCCAGAAGGGACCACGCGGCCAACCTTGAAGCGTGTAATGATTTTTGTAATTTCGGGGAGATCGCTGGCAATGACGGGAACACCGGCGGCCAGATATTCAAACAGTTTGTTTGGGAGTGCATACCGGTGATTGAGGCAGCAGTCTTCAAGAAACGTAAGGCCGAGGTCAGCCGAGGCGGTATACGAAAGCAGTTGATCGGGAGGGACCGGGTCCATAAACCGAATCCTGGCATCCAGTCCCGATTTGCTCACCAGTCGCTGGGTCTCTGATTTGAGAGGGCCACCTCCCATAAAAATGAGGACGGCATCCGCAGTATGGCGCATTGCCTCCACCATTGCTGCGGCACCGCGGTGCGGTTGCAGGCTTCCCTGATGAAGAACAATTTTGATGTTTGGAGGTAGACCGAGACGTTTTCGAAAAGAGTTCCCGGGAACCGAAGTCCGGGGCCTCGGAACATTGTGCATGACATGGACCGTATTGAGCCGAAAATGCTCCCGGAGATGGCGGGCGATACTTTCGCTTACTGTGTACACGCAATCCGCCTGTCGGATATACCGGTGCTGAACAGCTGTCCAGGCTGCCCTGACCCAGGGCCGACGGATTGCTGCTGGAAGGTGCGTGTATAACTCGCGTGAGTCAAAGACCAGATGCGCCCCATGATGTCTGGCAGCCTGATTCATTGCAGGCAGGGTGTACAGATCACTCGCATGGTAGACGCTGGATGTGATATTGCGTAATGCGGAAACAAATTGTTGATGAACATACCAGAAAAATCTGGGCCCCTTACCGGCAGGTCTCGGCAGATACTGAAGCGTAACATTCCGAATATTCAGATCCCTGATGTCGGATGGATCTCCGAGTCCAAATACAAGGATACGGAGGTCTAAATCAGAGAGCAGATGTAATTGACGCAGTGCACGAGAATTCTGTCTCGGGTCTCCGGTCAAGGCAAAGGCCACATCAACGGATTGGGGAGATCTGACCGGGGTAAGATTTTTGTGCGTATGCATAGGGATCCAGCGGACGGTCGTCGGGTACCGTAAGCAGAAGTTTACTGACAGGGAAAAATAATAAAAAGTATGCGGGTTTGGTTACGCATGGTGTGCGCTTTGGTCGTAACGATCATCGTGAGTATTCATACAAGTATCGGGGCACAACTGCGCCCGGAGGTTGAACGTTTGGCCTACAGAATGATGCGCCAGGGGGTTGCCGCACGTCTCTTCTGCCGTATTCTCAATATACATGTAAAGGTGTCCAGAGACGCAAAATTATCCCCGTCGACCCTGAGAGTGTCCAATCATCTGACGGTATTAGATCCGATCATTCTCGCATCTCAGCTTGATGTCTGCTTTGCAGGAAAGGCAGAAATTGCCCGCTGGCCGGTCATCGGATGGATCTGCAAATGCTATGCGATGCTTTTGGTTCACCGCCGCCGAAGAGGAAAGGCCGTAACCTTTGCAGGCCAGATCAGGGAGAGGCTTCAGAAAGGAGGATCGGTGCTGGTGTTTCCAGAAGGTACAACCGGTGACGGGCGAACGCTCCTTCCGTTTAAGACCGGTGCATTTGAAAGTGTGAAAGATTCGGACGAAGCACGGATGCAGGCGATATTCATTGATGTGACGGCCGTAAACGAACGCTTTGTTGAGGGCACGCAGGGGCGGACCGCGCTGACCCAAATTCCTGCGAACTACCCGGACAACTTTATCGGACGGGTCCGGCATCTTGCAGGTTTTCGCCGGCTGGATATTGAACTGCGGATCGGTCCGCTCCTCTCTGGTTCCGGCATGGACCGCAGAGCACTTGCGGGGGTGGCCCGTGAGGCGATTCTTGCGCTGCAAAGAAACAATACACCCGCCGCAGAGTAGCGTCCTTCCATGAATAACTCTGAAACAGCATCCTATCGATTCGGGGTACTGCGCCCGCCTTTTCGACTTCTGACCGGAATCAGTCTGGTCGGGGTGGGACTGTTGGCGGGGATTCTGGTGATGCTCATTGTTGATCGGCCTCCACAGGGTACCCAACTGGCAGAAATCCGCCTCGTAGAGCGGGCAGCAGGGCCTGAAATGCCTTCATCCGAAACGGAACCGCTGCCGGCGCTGACCCTGAGCAGTGCATTCCGGAATGTCGCCCGCAGTGCAGTCGAATCCGTGGTCTCAATCAGTACGGAACCAGGCTGGCATTCCTATCTGTGGGCCTCCGAAACAGATGTGATGCGCAACAGTGAGGGGAGCGGGGTGGTCATCAGCCCGCAGGGACATATTGTTACGAATCATCACCTGATTGAGAATGCAGGAAGGCTGCATGTCCTGTTCGCCGATAAACGGGAATATGAGGCGTATACAGTTGGAATTGATCGCGCAACTGACATTGCCGTGATTCAGGTTGTCTTGTCTTCAGGGGAGAATATTCCGGCCATGATGATCGGCGACTCCGAAACTCTGCAATTGGGGGACTGGGTTCTGGCCGTCGGGAATCCCCTCGAACTCAACTCAACCGTCACGGCAGGGATTGTCAGCGCTGTAGGGCGCTCCATGGACATTATTGATGCAGATTTTGGCGTGGAAGATTTTATCCAGACCGATGCAGCGATCAATCCCGGCAACTCCGGGGGCGCATTGGTGAATCTTAGTGGAGAACTCATCGGGATGAATACGGCAATTGCAACAAACAGCGGATTTTATGAAGGATATGGCTTCGCGATTCCGGTCAACCTAGTTGTTCGTGTTGCCAGTGATCTGATTGAATTTGGCGAATTCCGGCGTGGATATATGGGGGTAGTCCCTTCAGATATGAGTGCAAAATTGGCGCAGGCGTTAGGAATGCCGGCTGTTCGGGGTGTATTTCTGGATCAGATATACAATGGAGGGGCGGCAGAGATTGCCGGTCTGCGCCCTGGAGATGTGGTTTTCGCAGTAGACGGGCGGCCGGTGAACCGGCCGAATCAGCTGCAAAGTGAGATTCTCCTGAAGCGTCCCTATTCTACGGTAGACATAACCTATTGGCGGGAAGGGCAGATAGATACCCTGCAACTCTGGCTGCTTGGGCATGACCATCCAGGAGTAGCCAGCTGGCTGCTGGAAATGGGCTACCGGCCTCCACGTGAAATGCGCACCGCCCGGTACCTTGACCGGTGGGGACTGGTTGTTCGAGATAAATCAGAAGAAGATGAGGCACAGTATGGGGGGCTGGAAGGTATAATCATTCAGCGTGTGACGCATCAGGAAGAAATGGAATATCTAAAAGCAGGTGTACTGATCGAACGGATTGACGGCCGGACGGTCCATTCGGTCAAGGAGGCCATTAAACAACTGCGGGATGCCGACCAGACGACACGGCTTGCCGTCCGGGATCCATGGAATATTCCACGGATGGTATCGATCAGTGCCCGGAACGATTGAGGTGCATCGGATGCTGCGATACTTGACTGCCGGTGAGTCGCATGGGGAGGCACTGGTTGGAATTGTTGAGGGGATGCCGGCAGGAGTGCCACTCACGGCAGGCATGATTAACGGCCATTTGGCCCGCAGATGGCTGGGGTTCGGTCGCGGGGGACGTGCAAAGTTTGAACAGGACCAGGTACATATCTACTCGGGGATACGGTTCTCCAAAACCATTGCCAGCCCCATTGCATTGAGACTGGAGAATGCAGCCTATATGCGTGATAAGAGCGGATGGCCCGAAGTGATGGCGCTGGAAGGCGATGGAGCAGGGATTGAACCCGTCACCCTTCCGCGCCCCGGCCATGCAGATCTGGAGGGAGCGCGCAAGTACGGGTTTGATGATATTCGTCCTGTCATTGATCGCGCAAGTGCACGCGAAACAGCCATGCGTGTGGCATGCTGTACCATCGCCCGCGTACTGCTCAAACAGTTTGGAATTCAGGTGGGAAGTCATGTACTTCGGATTGGGAAGGTCGGCTGGCAGGAAGACGGGAGTTGGCACAAACAAAGAGATGCACTTCTAGGCAGTGGGGCCGAGGCCGTCAATGGTCAGGCGGATCAGAGCCAGGTACGGATACTGGATCCAGAACTCAGCAAGGCATGCGTGGAGCATATCAGGGAGACCAAGCGCTCCGGTGACTCGCTTGGCGGGGTTTATGAGGTGGTCGTGACGGGGGTGCCGCCAGGTCTCGGATCCTATGTGCACTGGGACCGGCGTTTAACCGGACAGCTCGCCCAGGCAATCCTTTCAATCCAGGCGCAGAAAGCGGTGGAGATCGGCGACGGCATTGTGAATACCTCGCGTCCAGGCTCTAATGTACACGATGAGATTTATCTGAATAATAGCCAGGATTATCAGCGCCGATCCAACCATGCAGGTGGACTTGAAGGCGGAATGACCAATGGAATGCCCATTGTCGTGCGGGGATACATGAAGCCGATCCCCACGCTGATCAAACCATTGGGTACGGTGGACATGGCGAGCGGGGAATCGCAGCCCACACGCTATGAGCGGAGTGATGTAACCAGTGTCCCTGCCGCATCGACGGTTGCTGAAGCAACCGTCGCATGGGTCATTGCCAATGCATTCCTTGAAAAATTTGGTGCAGACTCGCTGGATGAGATGCAAAAACGCTTTCAGAAAATTTCCTGAAAGCATCCTCTGAACGGTATACTGTGGAATGAACAACAAGAGGGGGCGTACTGCGCCCTATGATCCCAAGACAACAGAAGCCCGCTGGTATGAGTATTGGGAAGCGAAGGGATTCTTTCAGGCGGATCGGATGCGCGGCCGTCCGCCCCATACGATCATGATGCCGCCCCCGAATGTGACGGGTGCACTGCACATGGGACACGCACTTCAGGATACGATCCAGGACGCACTGACGCGGATGCGCCGCATGCAGGGCAGGGAGGCATTGTGGATGCCGGGCAAGGATCACGCCGGCATTGCGACACAGAATGTTGTGGAGCGCACCCTGAAGGAAGAGGAAAAGAAAACCCGCTTTGATCTTGGACGTGAAGCCTTTATCGAAAAAGTCTGGGAATGGGTGGATGAATATGGAGATCGGATCCTGCAGCAGAAACGACGCCTAGGCGACTCATGCGACTGGGAACGCGAACGGTTTACGATGGATCCCGGGTACGTCAAAGCCGTGCAGACCGTTTTTGTAGAATTATACAAGGCGGGACTGATCTATCGCGGACAGTATCTGGTGAACTGGTGTCCGCAGGACCAGACCGCACTTTCGGATGAAGAGGTGGACAATGTGGAGCGTGACGGGTTCCTCTGGCATATCCGTTATCCGCTCGCAGATGGATCCGGGTATATCACGGTGGCGACCACCCGCCCGGAAACCATGTTCGGTGATGTGGCCGTGGCCGTGAATCCCGATGATCAACGCTACACAGAGTTGGTCAGCAGACAGGTCAGATTACCCCTGACCAAGCGGCACATTCCTGTGATTGCAGATCACTATGTGCAGCCGGAATTCGGGACGGGAGTGCTGAAAATCACCCCGGGGCACGACAAGAATGATTTTGAGGTGGGGAAGCGGCATGAATTGAAAATCTTCAGTGTGATTGCCGAAGATGGAACACTCACCGAGGATTGCGGCCCCTATGCCGGTATTGATCGCTTTGAAGCACGTGAGCGCATCGTGAAAGATCTGGAAGCGGAGGGGTTGCTTAATAAAATTGAACCCTGTAAAAGCACGGTTCCTGTCTCCCAGCGTTCCAAAGCAATCGTCGAACCGCTTTTGTCACGTCAATGGTTTGTAAACATGAAGCCACTGGCTGAACCGGCAATCACGGCGGTAAAAGATGGGACAATCAAGTTCTATCCACGGCGGTGGGAGAATGAGTATTTCCGCTGGCTGGAGGACATCCGGGACTGGTGTATCAGCCGCCAATTATGGTGGGGACACCGGATCCCGGTCTGGTACTATACAGATTCGGACGGAAAGATTGATGAAACGCGCACATTCGTGGTGTCCATAGAACAGCCGGAGCCGGGCATGGTACAGGAGGAAGATGTACTGGATACCTGGTTTTCATCCTGGCTCTTTCCATTTGCCACGCTGGGCTGGCCGGAGGAAGACCCCGAAACCCGGTCCGACCTAAGCTACTTTCATCCGACCGATGTGCTGGTTTCGGGGTACGATATTCTGTTCTTCTGGATTGCCCGTATGATTATGGCCTCGCTCTATTTTACAGGGCAGGTGCCGTACCGGGATATATTTATTACCGGGATGATCAAAGACAAACGGGGGCGCTGGATGTCCAAGAGCCTCGGCAACGGGATTGATCCACTGGAACTGATTGAAGAGTACGGGGCGGATGCCGTTCGGTTTTATCTGACGATCTTATGTGCACAGGGGCAGGATATCCGGCTGGATCCCGCCGGTTTTCAGATGGGGCGGAATTTTGCCAACAAGATATGGAATGCATTTAATGTATTCGGGCAGTTTATTGAATCGGGCAAGGTATATCAGCGCACCAGATCCATTGCCGAACTTGAACTGGTGGAGCGCTGGATGCTCACGCGGCTTGCCGAATGTACGGAGTCGGTGGAGGAAGCACTAGTCCGATACCGGTTGAATGAAGCAGCGAGCCTGTTGTACACGACATTTCGGAGTGATTACTGTGACTGGTATCTGGAGTTGGTCAAGCCAGTTTCCGGTTCAGTCATGTCCGAGGATCGGATTGCTCTTGCAATAGAGATATACGAGCAGTTGATTCAACTCCTGCATCCATTTATGCCGTTCATTACCGAAGAGTTATGGCACCGCCTCCGTCCCCGTGCGGAAGCAGAGGCGTGTATGGTATCCAGATGGCCGGCTGCCACCGGTGAACGGGATCCGTCGGGCGCGGAGCAGTTTGCATTTTTGCAGGAGACCGTGACTGCGATCCGGCACCTGCGCAGCCGCTATGGGGTTGCTCCGGGAAAAAACATTGAGGTGACCTTGAGTTTACCGGAAAAGCAGTCGGAGCTGAGCAGGGTGATGGCGAATCATACGGAGTATTTTGCCAAACTTGCGCGTGTGGAACATCTGCGTGTGGGAATCAGTCTCCCGAAGCCGTCTCAGTGTATCTCTACGGTGGTGGGGGCGGCGGTCATTTATGTGCAGGGTATGGTGGATCCGGTGGAAGAGCGTGCGCGTCTAGCGAAGGCTTTGGCGCAGAGAGAAGCGTTTCTGGTTCGGGTGCAGAAGAAGTTGCAGAATAAAAATTTTGTCCGCCGTGCTCCCGCTCAGGTTGTAGAAAATGAACGTCAGAAAGAAGCGGATGCCAGAGCGGAAATTGAAAAATTACGCGAAAGCCTGGCGGCCTGGGAGGAATCGTGACCTATATCCTCGGAATCAGTTGCTGGTACCATGATGCGGCGGCCTGTTTGCTCAGGGATGGAGTGATTGTTGCCGCGGCACAGGAGGAGCGCTTTACACGGATTAAGCATGATGCGTCCCTGCCCGTGAATGCGATTACATGGTGCCTTCAGTATGCGGGGATCAAAGCGGAAGAACTCAGTGCAGTCGCCTACTATGACAAGCCCTTTCTGAAATTCGAAAGGATCCTGGAGACCTATTTGGCGAGTGTCCCCCGCGGCATTCCATCGTTCCTGAAAGCCATGCCGGTATGGCTGAAGCGCAGCCTCTGGATCCCCGAATTGATTCGAAAAGAGATCGGATTTGATGGTCGGATCTTGTTCTGTGAGCATCATGAAAGCCATGCAGCGAGTGCATTTTTTCCGTCTCCCTTTGACCATGCGGCGATCCTGACCACGGATGGGGTCGGGGAATGGACAACGACCTCGATGGGGGTTGGTCGTTCTGATCGCCTCGTACTCGAGAAAGAAATCCATTTCCCTCATTCATTGGGACTGCTCTACAGCACCTTCACGGGATACTGTGGTTTTCGAGTGAACTCGGGGGAGTACAAGTTGATGGGGCTGGCCCCGTACGGGGAGCCGAAGTATGTCCAGACGATTCTGGACGAATTGATTGACCTGAAGGAAGATGGATCCTACCGGTTGAATCTCCGGTATTTTGCATTTCCGTGGGGGTTGCGAATGTATTCCCGGGAATTTGAGCGCCTCTTTGATGGTGCTGCCCGAACGCCTGAATCTTCAATTACCCGCAAGGAAATTGATCTTGCCCGCTCCATTCAGGTGGTGACCGAGCGTGCAGTGATGCAAATGGCCCGGCATGCGGGCCGGATTTCAGGGGCAGCGAATCTCTGTATGGCTGGCGGGGTTGCGTTGAATTGTGTGGCAAACGGCAGGGTTCTGGAATCGGGTCGGTTCGAAAAAATCTGGATCCAGCCTGCTTCCGGGGATGCGGGGGGTGCACTGGGGGCGGCATTAATGGCATGGCACCGCTACATGCAAACCCCCCGTGAGGTCGGTCACGGTGATTCGATGCAGGGGGCCGCATTGGGGCCTTTCTATGGGACGGGTGAGATCCGTGCGACACTGCTGGATCAGACATCAATCTTGTATGAAGAGTTGGACGATGACGTTTTGTGCGAGCGGGTCGCGCAGTTACTGGTCGATCAGAAGGTGATCGGCTGGTTTCAGGGGCGGATGGAGTATGGTCCGCGTGCACTGGGAGGCCGCAGTATTTTAGCAGATCCCCGGAATCTGGCAATGCAGAAGCATGTGAATCAATCCATCAAGTTCAGGGAAAGTTTCCGGCCGTTTGCCCCCGTAGTGCCCGCAGAAAAAAGCAGTGCATGGTTTGAACTCAAAGAGGAGAGCCCCTATATGCTTTTAACGACACAGGTTAAGGGATTCCACATTGAGGGAGAGGGGCTGGAGCGACAGCAGAGGATCGCATCGCCCATCGCAGCGGTGACCCATGTAGACGGCTCGGCCCGGGTACAGACCGTACGCAGGCAGGATCACCCTCTGCTTTATCGGTTACTGCAGGCATTTGAGGCTAGAACGGGATGCCCGGTACTCATTAATACCAGTTTTAATGTTCGTGGAGAGCCCATTGTCTGTACTCCTGAGGATGCACTGAACTGCTTCAAACATACAGACATGGATATTTTAGTGCTTGGCTCTTTTTTGATACAAAAAGATCTTCGGTGAGTACCGGTTTGGGATTTTCGGCAATATTCTGCTTTGTCCAACGGATTTTACCCTTGTTGGAACCGCCGTATGGAATCTTCGCCGCTTTGCTCCATCCACGACAGAATTCCCCCCTCCAGGCTCGCTACCCGGGTATAGCCTGCACGCTGCAGTAACCGCACTGCGTGTTTGGAGCGAACCCCTTTTTGGCAGTGTACAATCACCCGGTCGTCAAAATCTGCGGTGATTTCAGATAATCGTTTCGGTAACTCCTCCAGCGGGATTTGTAGATCTGCCCCCATTCTCATAGCCGAAACTTCGTGCAGGTCCCGAACGTCCAGGAGGAAGAAGGGGAGGTTGCGGCACCGGAGTTTCTTTAAATCCTGCACATGAATTTCCGGTATGGACGGGCAGAACTCTTCATAGTCGATCAGTGCATGAATCGTAGGCGACTCGCCGCAGACGGGGCAGTCAGTTTTTTTTTCAAGTGCAAGGGTGTTCCACTCTGCGGTCAGGATGTTGATCAGTGCCATGCGGCCAATCAGTGATTTTTCCAGGTCAAGCACTAATTTCAATATCTCACTAGCTTGCAGCGTGCCGATGATTCCAGGCAAAACCCCGAGCACCCCGCTTTCGGCGCAATTTGGGATGAGACCTGCAGGAGGCGGAATGGGGTGCAGGCAGCGGTAACATGGACCATTTTTGTCCCCGAAAACACTGACCTGCCCTTCAAATTGATATACACTTCCATACACATTGGTGATACCAAGAAGTACCGAAGCATCATTGACCAGATAACGGGTCGCAAAATTATCTGAGCAGTCGGCCACAATATCATATCCCCTCAGGATCTGCATCGCATTTTTCCGTTGCAGGCGTGTGTCATGTCGGGTAATTCTTACATATGGGTTCCGGGCTTTTAGGGCGGCGATCGAAGAATCAAGTTTCGATGTACCAATAAATTCGTCGGTATGCAGAATTTGACGATGAAGATTGCTTGTTCCTACGACATCATCGTCAATCAGTCCAAGGTGTCCGACACCTGCAGCCGTGAGATAGAGAGCAAGAGGCGACCCCAGCCCGCCCACTCCAACAATGGCCACCGCTGATTCCTTGAGTTTTTGTTGTCCAGCGACTCCTAACGCATCCAGCGAAATTTGACGTGAATATCGCAGATGTTCGGCTTGACTGAGCATGATCAGTTGAGAGATTTGATGCTAGGGTTCATTTAAGATGTGGAGACGGTTTGCATGCATCTGGCAACGTGAGATATTTTTCGGTCGCTTGCAGGAGATGGACCGACTCAATTCTGTTTTAACAGGCGAATTGCTTTTACATTTTGTCCATGCACAGACGGTTCATTGCACCACAGCCACTGCAGGGTCTTCAGGGTTTCGGGGACGGTTCCATGATGCAGGTCAAGCAGTTCGAGGACGGCCCGGTCTATCTTTTTTCGCACATCGTCCGC
>JAJEFL010000076.1:0-4436 GCA_022820435.1 Rhodothermales bacterium | reverse complement strand
CGTCTCATACTCCACATGCGCCGTCGCGATCGTGATCCCGCGCTCACGCTCCTCCGGAGCATTGTCTATCGAATCAAACGAGCGGATCTCGGTCCCCCCGTACCGATCATTCAGTACGCGCGTGATTGCGGCCGTCAATGTAGTCTTGCCGTGATCCACATGACCAATAGTCCCCACATTTACATGGGGCTTTGTACGCTGAAAAACTTCTTTTGCCATTATCTAGCAATAATCTGATTGGTTAATTCAGAGCCGCCTCTCGGATTTGAACCGAGGCCCCCTTCCTTACCATGGAAGTGCTCTACCCCTGAGCTAAGGCGGCCGTTAAAACGGTTGAGCGGGAGACGAGGCTCGAACTCGCGACATTCAGCTTGGAAGGCTGATGCTCTACCAACTGAGCTACTCCCGCTAGAGTGGGCAGGGAAGGATTCGAACCTCCGAAGGCTAAGCCAGCAGATTTACAGTCTGCCCCCGTTGGCCACTTGGGTACCTGCCCAGAACTAAAAAACCGGCCCTGATGGAATTTTGGTGTTCTTATACCTCTGAATTTGGTTCACGAATCATAGAGAGCTGGCGAAGGGACTTGAACCCCCGACCTGCTGATTACAAATCAGCTGCTCTACCAACTGAGCTACGCCAGCAGCAAAGCCCCATTACACTACAGCCTCACATTATACGCAATAATTATGAAATAGTCAAATTTTCCTGCGATTACGTTGAATTGCCTTATAGAGTTGCCAAATAAGAAACAACCCGATCAGCACGGAAATCAATCGCCCATAACGAGCGAGATAGCCCACCACACGCTCCCATTCGTCTCCTACAATATATCCCAGAACTGCAATCAGCGTTACCCAGACGGCAGCACTGAGCGAAGCAAAAAGGCCGACCGGCAGTGCGGGCATTCGGGCCATTCCGACGGTGAATGAAATCACGGTACGCGCTCCACTCAGGAACCGATTTACGGCAACAACCGCATACCCCCGGCGGTGGAGCCAATTCTGAACGCGGGCAACGGACTCGCCCGGCAACCATCGGAGCATACGGGACTCAAGAAGTTTTGGGCCTCCATAGCGGCCTGCATAATACATGCACATAAACCCTAGAATCCCGCCCAGTGTGCTGAATGCGATAACCGGAAAAATCGCCATCGGACCAATCGCCGCCAAATACCCCGCAAAAACGATCAGTACATCCCCTGGAATCGGCGGGAAGACATTCTCCAGCCAGGCGACAAAAAAAACCAGCGCGTATCCCCATGCAACGGGAACTTCTGTCGTTCGTTCCAAAAGTTCGGCAAAAAACTGTTCCATATGGAATCGATCTACGATACTGGCGATCCGTTCAGCAGGCACACCGCCCAGACGGCGGCGGCTTCCTCACGCCCGACCATCCCCAATTGTTCGGATGTCGTAGCTTTTATTGATACCTGCCGAACCTCCACGACCAGATCCTCTGCAATAGTTTGCCTCATCTTATCAATATAGGGACGAAGTTTCGGGCGCTCCAGCGCGACGGTTGCATCTACATTGACCAGTTCGTATCCTGCTTCCGATATCATCTTTTTAACTTTACGAAGCAGTCTGCGACTGTCCACTCCCTTCCACTGTGCATCCGAATCGGGAAAATGCAGTCCAATGTCCCCCAGTGCGGCCGCTCCCAAAAGAGCGTCACAGATGGCATGCAGCAATACATCAGCATCCGAATGCCCGGCCAGTCCCTTTGAATAAGGGATTTCTATCCCGCCAATAATAAGAGGTCGATCTTCAACGAGTGGATGAACATCGTATCCGATCCCTATTTTTGTATCCATTGATTCAGGGTTTGGTTTTCCACCTCTGCTGTGCCCATTCCCAATCCGACGGGGTTGTGATTTTGATGTTTGACCGATCCCCTTCAATGATTTGAACGGACTGCCCGATGTGCTCCATTAAAGCAACATCATCCGTGGCATCAGAAATACCCCCGGCTTGACGAAATGCCTTCTGCAGAAGATCATACTGAAAGCCCTGCGGGGTCTGCATGGCATACAGCCCGTCACGGGAAATCGTTCTGGTAAAGTAGCCGCCATCTGCGTAACGTACGGTATCGGTCACCGGTATTGCAACGGCGGCAGCACCGGTGTTCCTTGCGGCTTCAATCACGTTCGTAATCATTTGCGCCGAAATAAATGGACGTGCAGCATCATGAATCAGCACAATCCCTGTGGATTTGTGGACTGCTCTCAGCCCCGCCTCCACAGACTTCTGTCTAGTTGTCCCTCCCGGTACAACTTCACAGGGCTTTTTCAGCGGTGCAAGGATTTTTTTTATCGCATCCAGATGCTTTGGCGGCCCCACAAGTACCAGAGTCGATACACCGGGATGTTGATCAAACACCTTTGCCGTATGGAACAGCATCGGATTATCACCTAAACGACGCATCTGTTTAGGTAAGCCGCCTAAACGTGAGCCCGCTCCTGCTGCTGGAATAATCACAGCAACCATAAGTCACATGATCAGCATGGCATCACCGAACGAATACAGGCGATACTTTTCCTTGATCGCAACCTCGTAAGCCTCTTTCAAAAGTTCATAGCCCGTAAATGCAGCGGTCAGCATCATCAGTGTACTGGCCGGCATATGAAAATTGGTAATGAGCCGCTCTGTGATGGCAAATTCATAGGGAGGATAGATGAACTTGTCTGTCCAGCCTGACTTGGGCTTCAAATGCCGTGACACCGTGAGACTGGTCTCGACAGTTCGCACAACCGTGGTTCCGCAGATGGTTACATGATTGACCTCGGAATCAAGCGCTCGATTCACCGAATTCGCCGTCAGTTCGGACACTGAATAGTATTCCGAATTCATCCGGTGCTTTGTCAGATCCTCAACCACAACATAACTGAATGTACCCCGACCGACGTGCAGAGTTACGGGAACCACCTGAACGCCGTTTTCTGTGAGTTCGTTCACAAGTCTGGGGGTGAAATGGAGCCCGGCGGTCGGCGCGGCAACCGCTCCGCGGTGTTCCGCAAAAATCGTCTGATAGCGGGCAACATCCGCCTCTTCCACCTCCCTCTTTATATAGGGGGGAAGCGGGGTAAGCCCCTCCTCATCAATCATACGATAAAGCAGTTCATTATCCCCCTCAAAGTCAAACCGGATAGTCCGACCACGAGAGGTCGTATTATCAATAACCTCGGCAACGAGCCCATTCTTAAAGAACAGCTTGTTCCCGATGCGGATCTTCCGAGCGGGATCCACAATAACATCCCAGAGCCGGCTCTGGGAATTAAGTTCCCGGAGCAGGAAGACCTCAATCTCTGCGCCAGTCTTTTCTTTTTTTCCCTTCAATCTGGCAGGAAATACTTTCGTATCGTTAACCACAAGAACGTCACCCTCCGAAAAATAATCCCCAATTTCGTGGAAATGACGATGTTCAATGGTCCCTTTCGCCCGGTTAATCACCATCAGACGTGATGAATCTCTTGGTTCAGCCGGATATTTCGCAACCAAGTCCCTTGGAACATCATACTTAAAGTGGGACAGCTTGAGACGATCAATCCCCGTTCTTAGCATTCAAATTTTGTACAGTTCTTGGATTGTCAACAAAAAACACAGCCAGGTAGATCTGAACATGATCCCCACAGAAATAAATTCTGTACACACACGGTGCATTACCCCCAATTCTATTCCTATGTTCCCCTGAAGAAAACAATCCTACTCCGACAAAGCTATCTTCAGGAATTGCAGATGATCTGTTCAAATTGAAAACCTTGTGTTCAGTGTATCTTTTGACTCTGCTCCTGCAAACCCCACGCAACCGGACGAACATGATCTGCTCCCGGCACTATTTCAGCAGTGTCATCATTTTCACGGCTCTGTGCTGTCCGGTTTGCAGAACATAGATGTACGTATCACTGGCAAGTCCCACACCGTCGAACAACACGCTGTGGCGCCCCGCCGGCTGTACGCCCTCCAGCAGCGTCCGTACTTTCTGCCCCAGCATGTCGTACACCGTAAGCGTGACCTGCATATAATCTTGCATATAACTGCCTGTTCAGGATACTGCTGCACCTTGAAGGCTCAGAGTTATACTCAATTAGGGACTTCTCATACTTGGGTGAAAGGACTGCTTCCTTTCTATGGCTTGAAGGAAGGTAATTGGCATGCAGAATGCCTCTGCACACCAAATCCCTTCCTTGCCCAAGTTTTGAGAATTTTCAAATCAGGGGCCTTATGAATGTTTGACCTCAAAAATTAGTAAAGAGATCTGAACCAAAAACGTGGTGACCTGGGGCAAAGTACATTTACCAAACCACCACCACGAACTGCAGTTTGTGGGTGGCGAAGAACTACCTGTTGGGGCAACATTCTAGAAGAAACTGCGGCACTGAAAGAAAAGGTTAGTCAAGTGGAAGGTTAGTCTGGTGATAAACATTAACAAAGAATTAT
>JAJEFL010000171.1:0-5340 GCA_022820435.1 Rhodothermales bacterium | reverse complement strand
CCTTCAGCAATCTTTGTACGGCATCGACTCCACTTGAATTTTTCCAGGTTACATCACTTTGTTTTGATGATCTCTGTCCCATAATCTCCTGCACTTGCATATACTCAGGCCCTTAACCTGCAAAGTGTATCCATCTACTCGCCAAGCTGGCTATACGAATGAAAGTTTCGTAATGGCGTTTAAATCAGGACTCACGAATTTTGTCAAACCCGACCTGCTGCGGGGTACCGGGAGGAATGTCGTAGGGATGTGCAGGGAGCGTAATACGCTTCAGTACAGGATAGCGGCGGCCGAACTGAAACGGCTGCGGTTTGCCATCCGGCTCCTGCCCAATAACCAGTACGGTGGTCCCCTGTTTGAGAATTTTTGCGCCAACAGATGCGATACCTTCAGAGGAACTTGTCGTCTGCCAGATATCCGCCCAGTGATAGACCCACTTTGCATCGGCATCCACGAGGCGGACACATCCGTGGCTGAGCGGGCCGCCGGTAGGCATTTCATACTGGTGGACATGCATACCCTTGGATTGATGAAAGTTCATGACCCAGTACATCTCCCAGGGCTCATCATCCGGACTTTCCGAGGATACGCGGTACTCTTCGCGCCAGTTAAAATTATAGCGACCGTACGGAGTGGGGGTTTCATCAGGGTCGCCGGTGTTCATGATTCCCCAGCGCATCAGTTGCCCGTACTCATAGGCGGCGAATGCCTGGATCGTCTTATCCATAATGAAGAGCTTGTCAAAGTCTCGCCCTCCAGGGTAATAGCGCGGGAAGGGCGAATAGGCCCGAAAATCCAACTCAAATTCCGTAGGATAAATAATGGTGTCTCCGACCGTATAGGTCTGCATCAGCCTCCGGTTAATCATTTCCACGACCATGGACCGGTGGCTGCCTGACCGGGTATCGCCACCTCCGATGATCCGGTAGAATGCATTTCGGGCAAGGGCACTGTTGCCGCGCTTATTTTCCAGAACATGGTACTTGTAAAAAACTTCAGGCACATGATCAAGGCTCTCAAAGCGCAGATCCAGCAGATCGGCAACTGCATCCTGATCAATGTAGCCCCCGCCCTGGGCATAGGCCAAAGGGGGTAAGAGTAAGATCCAAAGTAAGCAAAACAGGCGCATGTGAACAGTTGGCATGAAGGTCAGGGGCTTTTACGGGAAATTTAGCCCTGCGGTTTACATCCTTCGTTCGCAAGCTTTTCAATCATCCCGACGCTCCCAAGTACGATCAGAATATCGCCCTCTTCAATCAGATCATCAGGCTTTGGATAGAAGTGCATCTGCCGGTCGGAAGCTTTGATCATTGCGATGACAAATGTTTCCCATGACTGTCGAAAATCCACCTGCCGGAGTGACTTGCCTGCAAGTTTTGAGCCGGTTTGTACAACGACCTGCTCCATACCCAGTCCCAGCTCATCTGCCTGCAGGACCTGAGACATAAACTGATCCACATAAGGACGTAGAATCACCTGGGCCATCCGCTCTGCTCCAACCTGCACCGGTGAGATGACCTGGGAAGCGCCCGCCTGCAGGATCCTTCGTCGATTCACGGCATCGGATGCCCGTGCCAGGATAAAAAGTTCAGGGTTTTTCTCACGGGCAACCAGAGTGACATAAACATTCTGGGCATCGTCCGGGAGCAGGGTGATGAGCCCTTTGGCATTTTTGATGCCCGCCGCAATTAACGCACTGTCCTGCACCGCATCTCCGGTAACGGCATTGATCCCGTTCACATTCAAATGCCGGGTCAGGTCTTCGTCCTGATCCAGTACGACAACCGAAGTCTTTGCTTTTAAGAGTGCACTGGTGACATCGCGTCCAACCCGCCCATATCCACAAATGATATAATGATCTTTCATATTTCTTATTCTATACATTCGGTGCCGTTGTCGAAGAATGGTTCCAGAGATGAGAATTCTTGCCCATCGGTAGGTGACCACGCCAGCCGAACCGATTCCGACGAGCCCAAAAATCATGGTGAAGACTCTTCCCGTTCTTGAGAGTTCGTGAACTTCGGTATATCCAATGGTGGTAAGTGTAATGAAGGCCATATAGAGTCCGTCAAGCAAACTCCAGTCCTCAAGGAACGAGTAGCCAATGGTTCCAACCATCATCCACAAAATCAAGAACAGAATACTGTATACCGCTTCAATCCGCTGCGGAGTGATTCCCTTTAAATGTCCGAACCGGGCCAAGATCATGAACACAGGAACTATCCGGAGGCCATCGGAATCCGAAACATCCGCGCATAGACGGAATCTGCCAGAGGGCGTTCAAATTCTCCCGCACGCAGTGCACCCAGCGTATGAATTCCAGGGTTAAAGACATTTGTTTCCGGGGAGACTAGATCCTGGGCGATCATTTTCCGAAATTGTCCCCGGGATGCAAAATCAATACTGCCATGCGCTGCCTGGTAATAAATGAACATGGAAGAGAGGATCTGGCATCGGTGATTCTTTGCAATCTCCTCCACCGCATTCATCAATGAATCAATGCCGCACCCGCTGATTGTACCGCCGGCAATTTCGCCGGCAACCAGCAGGAAGCGGTTTGCGTTCAGGGTTGCTGAACTTTTCACCGCACGGCCGTGTGAAGTCCATCCTGCAAGAAAGTGTTGGACCCGGGTGAATAGATTTTGCAGATCTGTGTGTGTTCCGTCAAGGGGGATGACCCACAGCCGCGCCTGATCTGAGCGGTCTGCGAAGAGGTTCTTATGAGGGCGATGCATCAGTCAAATAACGAAGAACTATTCTCAAGGGATGTCGGTTTATCGGGAGTATCCGACTCCAGCAATTTACGAAGTTCGGTCACACGCTTCTCCGCTGCATCAAGGCGTGTCAGGCATTGCTGCGCAATCTTTATTCCTTTCTCGTACTGTTCCAGAGAGGATTCCAGCGTGCCGGAATCTCTGGATAAGTTCTTTGCAATAGACTCGAGATGCTTCATCAGCGAGTCAAGGGACTCCTGGGGTTCGGGTTGTTCGCTCTTCATGGTAGAATCTGTGGATAACGAGGGACAAATACGGTATCACGCTTTACTGAGACTAGTCCGTCCTGCCGGTCCATTCGTATTCGCATATTAGGATTTGCATTCATTTTTGTTCCTGAGTCGGGGGAATTGGCTTCATGTTCTATGGGACAGGAAAGTAACATGCCTGCGGATATTTGAGGTGATTGGGCCATCATGCTGGTTCTGGAGGTTCGATGCCTAAGTATTCACGGTAAATGCGCTCTTTGTACTCTTGTCCAATTTCATTAACTGCGCGGATAAAGGACTGGTAGGTTCCTGCTCCCCCGATTTTCTCCCAGAATTCGTCCCCAATTAAAACGACTGGATCATGAATCATGTCAAACCAGCGGGCAGGAATGCTCCAACTGTACTGCTTGCGTTCTCCATACGGATTATAGGGTAAGGCAAAATATGCTGCATCAACCTGACACGGTTCCATTGCAATCAGCTTCATGATCTTCTCTTTGCTGACTTTGGTCTGATCACTGTTTGGCAGGGGGGATTTTAATTCAAAGGCAAATTTTTCGGCAGTCGTGACATCCGTAACGAATAAGTCGCAGATTACCTCAGCGGGAATGCCCTCTCCGGTTCCATCTAAGGCATAGGCAATCTCGCTGTTCCAGTCGGGCTGAATACGATTCTTATTTCTTCGGCCCTGTTCCAATCTGTTCAGTGTCTCCGTAATTCGATGTAGTCGTTCCTGTTTGATCACTCCTGTGACCAATTTACCTCGTTCCCCTGATCCCAGACCATGATCGGCTGCAATCACCGCAAGTTCTTCCCACAGACTTCCAAAAGGGGTCACAAATCGTCGTTCAAAATGAGATCCCTTGAAAATTTCGTCGGGGATCAGTGCTGCATATAAAGGTTTCTTGGACTTATGTTCTTCTGGTTTGAAAAGGTCCGTGTGAAGAACCTTCGTCATCAATTTTTCCATCAGACTTTTAATTTTCTGCTGGATGGCCATTTTCATTTGATGATGCCTGTCCATTCTATTTACGCCAAATAAAAACGGACTCGAAAAATTCACCAGAACGGCGTCCGGTTCTCCGATTCACATGACGCTCAATGACGAACACTTCTTCCAGATTACACGTTTCTGCAATGGTCGGATAAAGGCTGTGCCGGTCACCGGCGATCACAATCAAAGGGGTGCCTGATGCCATGTATTTCAAGGAATTTGTGAATACCTCTGAGATTAATTGCTGATATTCTTCTTTCGCTGCCTTGCCTGATCCTTTGAATGCAGGTCCAATCTCATCCAGACTGCGATCTTTTAGGTCTAGTAACTCATAAGCGTACCGGTGCTGTTCGTGGTAATCAATCAGTCCAACATACGGAGGGCTAGTGATCACGCCATCAATTTTTCCAGGATTTACAAAACGGCTGTCTCCGTGAATTACACGAACATCCACATCTTCTCGACAGAGCGAAAACTGTTTTATCCGCTTAATGGTATCTCGGCTGTACCGCTGAAGAAACTTGAATGCAGTTGTAACCGGGGTGCAGGTCCGTCCATGCTTGTAGCAATAATAGGGTTCCGTTTGTGGTTTCCTGGGGAAGTCCAGATCAAAATGTGTGGTCAGCCGGGCAGATCTGGCAGAGCGGGAAAGAATGATTTTCAATATATCCTGATTACGATAATTGGGAATCAGGTTACGATATAAAAGGAGTTCACGCAACACCTGTGGAGCATACCAACTCCGCAAATATGCATTACCGGTATTGTCTCCAAGATCAGTCTTTAAGCCGGATTCAAACAAAGAAGGTTCGGAAACGGCCCTTGTTTTGGCAAGGATATCATATACATCCTTCTCAACCTCTTCCATGACATAGGTCTTTGCTTTGGAGTTTGCGAGTAATACATTAAACGCGGATATGTCGCAACCCACCGAATGGATTCCCAATTCACTGGACTGGATCAACGTAGTTCCTGATCCCGCAAATGGGTCAAACACCGTTTGGCCGGCACGAAAGTATTTGCGCAGAAACACCTCAACCATCTGGGGGATGAATTTTCCAAGATATGGATGCAGGCCATGTACGTGTTTGGTACGCTCCTTTTGAGGCAAATCAACTTCTCGCCAGTTCAGATTGAGCGTTCCAAGATCCGTGTCCTCGTTGACGAAACGGGGGTCGGTTGGCACATCATTCCCATTGTACAGTTCAACTCGCCTCTCTTCCTTGGTGCAAGGTAGTTCTGTGTTTAACGGGGGCTGCGAAACCGAGGAAGTTGCAGGAGTCATGAATCAGGTGATGTTAATTTGCTTTCGGTCGAGTTCGGAACACGAGATACGGAACGTCGATCAGTTTAATACTCCCGT
>JAJEFL010000037.1:0-15138 GCA_022820435.1 Rhodothermales bacterium | reverse complement strand
TCTTACAATCGTTAACGGGCATAGCATCAAGCGGATGATGTTGTATAGGCAATCGGGGAGCACTATTCTTCCCGATTGTATCCGTTTTATACACCAGAATGGAAAAGGTTCCCCCATTGTTACCTATGGATATAATTCCCTGGATATACGTATCTGAGCGGCCTCGGCCTTTCGAATAGAAAGATGATACCCGCGAACCTTCAGATCCATTGGATCGCCAAGCGGGGCCAGACGGACGACCTGTACGACAGAACCCGGGAGCATCCCCATCTCCATCAGGCGGTCTGTGACTGCATTGGGCTCAAACTCCAGAATCCTGCCGGATTCACCAGGACGCAAATCCTGAAGTGTCATGCATTCAAGGGAATTACCAGAATATCTCGGGCCGTATCACGGCGGATTCCGATTCGACACCCCTCAATGCGCACAACAATCTTATCGGAATTCTGAATCATCTCCAAATGTGCCCCCTCGCGTATACCAACATCACGCAACCTGTCCTGTGCACATCCATCTACAAAGCAGACCTTGAGTGTGCATCCGTCGCAAAAAGCCGTCAGCGGAGAGGGAACCATAACCGGGTTGGATAATCCTGCACAAAGATACTTAATCTGGACTGAATATAAATAAGGAACCGTAAACTGGTTCCATAAGCCCTGCAATAATGTACATATTTGCGATTTTTCTGCAAATACTTTGAATTTCGGCCCCCAAATACCGGTCATTGATATCGTACGCCGTAACTTTGCATCAAATTGCTATTATTGATCATGCGTCTATCAAAATTTTTTGGTCAAACCCTGCGCGAAGCGCCCTCGGAATCTGATTCAGCATCTAGTCAGATGCTTGTGCGGGCCGGATATGTGCGTCAACTGGCAGCTGGCCTGTACTCCTATCTCCCTTTGGCGCACCGGTCTCTGCGCAAGATTGAGCAAATCCTTCGTGAGGAAATGGATGCTATCGGCGGACAGGAGATGTGCATGCCGGTCGTCCATCCCGCCGAAATCTGGCAGGAATCCGGGCGCTGGTATGAGATTGGGGACGAGATGGGGCGATTTCAGGATCGGAAAGGACGGGACCTGGTTCTGGCCATGACTCATGAAGAGGTGGTGACCAGTCTCTGCAAGTCAGAGGTCCGCTCCTATCGGCAATTGCCGCAGACGGTCTATCACATACAGACAAAATTCCGGGATGAACCCCGCGCCAGAGGCGGCCTGATCCGGGTACGTGAGTTTGTAATGAAGGACTCCTATACTCTGGACAGGGACTTTGATGGTCTCCAGTCCCAATACGAGGCCCACTATAATGCCTATCACCGGATTGGGGCGCGGCTCGGCCTGAACCTGGTGGCCGTGCAGAGTGATCCCGGCATGATGGGCGGCAAGGTGGCACATGAGTTCATGTATATCACGCCGGTTGGGGAAGATTCTCTGGCGATTTGTGAGGAGACCGGCTATGCGTCCAATCTGGATGTGGCAACGTTCCAAAAGATCCCCGATCCTGCCGATATGCCAGAGCCGCTGACCCGTATCCATACGCCCGGACAATCCACCATTGCAAAAGTGGCCGCGTTCTGCGGCGTGAGTCCCCGTCAGACGGGGAAAATGGTCTTCTATATGGGGGATTTTGGGGAGGGAGCGCCCCCTCGTCTGATCGCCGTATGTGTTCGGGGAGACATGGAAATCAACGAATTACAACTCCGCTACGCGGTCAGGGCACAGGCACTCCGCCCTGCAGAGGCGGAAGAGATTATGGCGGCAGGGTGTGTCCCCGGCTACGCATCTATGTGTGATATTGACCGGACGAAGGCCCTTCTTGTTGCAGATGATCTGATTCCTGAATCCGCCAATCTGGTCGTGGGGGCGAATGAGAAGGACTGGCATTACACCGGTGCCAATTACGGGCGGGATTTTACGGCGGACATCGTCGCCCCGATTGCACTGGCCTATGACGGTGCGCCCGACCCTATTGACGGAAAGCCGCTGCAGATCGTTCGAGGTATAGAGGTTGGAAATATTTTCCAGCTGGGAACCCGCTACAGTGCCAGTATGGGCGCAACTTACACCGATGAGAATGGGAAAGGATTTCCCATTGTGATGGGGTCCTACGGGATTGGAGTTGGACGGGCACTGGCCTGCGTTGCGGAGGAATACAGTGATGAATTCGGCATGGATCTGCCGATTTCCGTGGCCCCTTATCAGGTCATTCTGGTCTCTCTTGGACAAACAGGTAAGGTCCATGAGGCCGCCGAGACGCTCTACCGCCAGTTACTTGCAGCCGGGATTGAGGTACTCTATGACGACCGTGCGGTGAGCCCGGGTGTTAAGTTTGCGGATGCGGACCTTCGCGGTATCCCTTTGCGGTGCACCGTCAGTTCACGCTCTCTCAAGCGAGGAGGGGCCGAATTTGGTCGCAGGCGGAGTACAGAACCTGCGATCCTCCCCCTTGAGCACGCGGCTGAACAGATTCAGGCAGGGATTGTCGAATGCTTCCACACACTCAACCAGCGACTGGCGCACCTCCCAACCTGGGCATCCCAATCCGAATCAGCCTGACCGTCGCAGGATTGCATTGCCCGGAATCATGGCCACACCTGCACATCTCTTACATCACAAAAAACGCTCCGGGGCAGAAGGGCTTCAAAAGTTAGACGAAACGTACGAAACTGCATACCGAAACCTTCCTCAAAGCCTCTGGAGCCAGGGATTTGCAGGGAACTTTGCTGAAACAAATGGGAATATTTCATTTATAATTATTGTGTCGAACTGCATCCGATGACGACGATGGAAAAAAGTTCTCATATACTGATTGACGGACAGCAACATGAAACTGAAGTCGGTCTAAGAAAACCCTCTTCGCTCCTTCAAATTGCTGGCAAATCCGCAGAAGACACCTCTCTGGTTTTAGAGGACGGACAGGTGTGTGCGAACCCTGACGATCCCATTGATGTTGTTTCAGGTCAAAAATTTACGACCAGAGAACAAGACCTTTCGGATACACCGCATGACAAGCCAATTTGCTACTTTGTAAACGGCGAGTCAAATTCTACGATTGAGAATCCTCTCACCGTTCGGTCAATCCTGCAGAATGCCGGTGCAGGAGCAGCGATTGATACCCTTGAACTGGAGAGTTACTACCTTGAAAGTACTTCAGATGGTCGGAGATACGAAAATCTTGATGACATGGTAATGATCACGGAAGGGGACAATTTTCTTGCAATTCATGTCGGGAGTACCCCCGTGGCCAATTTGAATTGCGGTGATAGAATCATGGAGGAGTTGGAAAAGCTTACACTTGGGCCTAGAACTGTTCGTATTCCCGACTCTAAGTACGCTGTTACGTTTGACATGGCCGTCAAACATGGTGTCTACAAAGGGGAGACTTTACAGATTACTCTCAGTTTCCAGGAAGATGGATATCCCGAATATCCACCGCATTTTGTTCATTTCAAGTCTAACATCAAACCAGCGAAAATACCTGTACATTCCACATACCAGTTTGAAGGTGAGAACTGGTCGGTATACAGCCTTCCGCCCAGTGACTTCTGGGACAGGTTGCCGTCATCGGAAAAAAACATGAAGACGTATCTCAACCGGCACCTTCTCCGTGTACTTGCCGACCTATGAGATTTGAGGCTGCCCTCACAGAGACGATTGCTGAGGAAGCAAAAAATCACCTGCTCGCACAGATTCGGCGTGGAGAACAACAGGAAGACCTGTGCTTTGCCCTCTGGCACCCGAGCACGGGTGAAACTCGAACTACGGGTATTGTAACGGAACTAGTTCTCCCGCTTGAAGGCGAGCGCAACCTGCACGGCAATGTCAGTTTTGAATCGGATTATCTTGCGAGGGTTGTTCAAATGGCATGTCAGACAAAATCTGGCGTTGCTTTTATGCACAGCCATCCCGGTTCTGGCTGGCAGGCAATGAGCGATATTGACATCGTTGCTGAGCGGGACCGTATTGCACCTCCAGCCCGCGCTTCAGGATTACCTCTTCTGGGATTAACTGTCGGTACAGATGGCGTGTGGAGTGCACGGTTCTGGTCGTGGAATGGTCGACAATTTGCCCGAACGTTTTGCGACAAGGTGCGAGTAGTCGGCAGTGGAATTCATCTTAGCATTCATCCGGAACATGCCCCGGCCACTCGGTCAACTCGCCAGCGCCGCACACTGGATACATGGGGACCAGAATGTCAGGCCGCCTTGGCCAGCCTGCGAATCGGTATTGTCGGTCTTGGCAGCGTCGGTGCCATCATAGCTGAAACACTTGGCCGTATCGGGGCCACTGATATTCTGCTTGTTGACGCGGACCGTGTAGAGGAAATCAACCTTGACCGGTTGCTTCACACAACCACCAAGGATATCGGCTCCTTCAAGGTTGATGTAACAGCGAAGCATCTTCGCCGATCAGCCAGTGCCGCCTCGTTTCGTGTTGATCCTAGACGTGCCTGGATCCAGGAGCGTGATGCCTATGCCGCCGCACTTGATTGTGACGTTCTATTTTGTGCAGTTGATCGCCCTCTGCCCAAAGATCTGCTGAACAATATTGCGTATGTCCACAACATTCCCGTCATCTTTGGGGGGATTCGCGTTGCAACCAAGCTTAGCGGCCGGTTCAATGATGCTACCTGGAGCATCCTGCGAGCAGGACCTGACTCGCGGTGCCTCCGCTGTGACGGCCAATATACCAGTTCAGATGTTGTAATGGAGCGTGATGGATCCTTGGATCATCCCTCTTACATAAACCATAATACGGCAATATCCGGTAACCAGAACGTGTTTCCTTTCGCTTCCAATTTGGCGAGTCTTATGGTGCTGGAGATGCTTCGTGCTATACTGCGGGAACCTTGGTGGCAATCCGCCCCCACAAAACTCCATTATACCTTCATGGCTAACAAGCTAACGTCTCATATCAATACATGTGACCCCCAATGTTCAATTATTGAGAGAATGGGAAAGGGAGACAATTGGACTTATAGCTTTCTGGAGGATCCTGTGCATCGCAGGGATATTTCCTTCATTGATACTGTATATTCTCGAATTCGTAAGTTGATCGGCAAATAATTATGGGCAGTCCTGTTACCAAAATTTCTATTACTGATGTGCGAACTTTGTCCGGCACACAACATGCTGAATTGGCAAAAATAACCCTGCTGATCGGAGAGAACAGCGTAGGGAAATCTACGTTTGCAGGATGTTTAAACGCTATCGGACAATTTTCTCAACTCCATGAACTAAATGACCGCACTAATTTTTTCGACCAGAAACCATTCTGTATGGGTTCATTTGAATCTATTGTCAGATCGGGCTGTGACTCATTTCGCATTGACATCAGTCTAAAGAGCGGCCTCTTTCGCCGGTTCGCTCTTGAATTTACGGAGAATCGTTCTTATTCCGCACCCAGGCAGAGCAGGCTGGAGACACAGATGCGTAAAAGGTCCCCAGAATCAGATCCGGGTTTAACCATCGCCAATGAGGCCTCCGAGGATCCGTCAGAGCATTGGCGATTTG
This sequence comes from Rhodothermales bacterium, assembly GCA_022820435.1. Classification (GTDB taxonomy): domain Bacteria; phylum Bacteroidota; class Rhodothermia; order Rhodothermales; family Bin80; genus Bin80. The sequence goes on along the minus strand of JAJEFL010000037.1, from coordinate 9,626 downwards.
ATGGACCGGAATTTCAATTTCTACTGAATCGATCCGAGGTGTCGTACACCCAGTTTACAACATGGCTTTCCCGATATGTCACCCAAGGCCATCTTCCCTTCTCGGGTTCTCCGACAGTATTCAGGAAACGCATGGGGAACCCGACAAATCAGGAAGAGCCGAACTTTATCAAGTTTATCAACTTCCTTAATGAGCATTTCCAGGGCCCACCGCCACCCTTTCGAATTATCCCTGTCGTTCCCCATGGATTGGAGCGAAAGCGTTACTATCCCCATAATCCCATCAAAGCCTTAGACAACGATGTAGACCTTAGTGCAATTAACCGTGTCGGTCAGAAACTCGGCCTTTTCAGACAACTTGATGTTCGGAAACTTTCCACAGGCCAATTTGAAATTCGGGTAAATGTTTCCGGTTCCTATTACAATTTAATTGATGTTGGAGATGGAATCCCCAGCCTTCTCCCTTTCATTATCACTTTTTGTGGCGCTCCTTCGGGATCACTTTTCCTGTTGCAGCAGCCCGAGGTACATGTCCATCCATCTGCTCAGGCGGGACTCATTAAAATGATGGCTGAAAGCGATCATGCCTTTGTCATAGAGACACACAGCGACCACATAACTGCTTGGTTCCGCATATTAGTCAGGGAAAATTTTCTGAAATCTTCCGATGTTACAATACTTTACCTTGAGAATACTGCTGGAGATGAATCGTCAACATGTTTACGCCAGATTTCTCTCGATAACCATTCCAATCTCATTGGACAGCCCCACAACTACCGTGAGTTCTTCACCGAAGAGACGAACAGATTACTAGGATTTCCCGCTTGAGGATACAGATATGTGCGTGAGAGCTATTCTGGATGCCAGTGCATTTGGCCATTTCTCTTCTGAAACCAGAAATTCGGCCGGCTATCAATTTCGGAAATGGCTCAACCGGCAAGATGGGATAATCGTCTACACTCTCTTTGCGAAGTACTACAAGGAGGTAAGAGCAAATATTGGGATTCGTGATTTGTTGCGAAACTATTTTGACGCTGGAAAAGCAATTTATATCGATCCAGCCAGTGTTGAGTCCGCCCTGAACGGTATCCCCGACCCTCCAATCCGTCGTTCGGATGATCCTCATATTCTGGCACTGGCAGTAGCTGGCAAGGCTACGGTTCTTTTTTCATGCGACAAAGAACTTTGTAAGGATTTCGCCGACTATAGGGTAATTCCTGCAACAGGGCGACAGGGTCGTAGATCTCTCCCCGGTATTGATGAGCACTCTCCAGAGGAAACAACCGGAGCGAAAAAGAGAAGAAAGTTTCTGAACTCACGTAGATGCACTTCCTGCTGACACCTCAATTGGACTGTGCCTCCTCACTGGCCCGGAAGTGTTGCAAGTAAACCGTATGCTCCAGTTGTGGATTTGATTCCCGATAGAATATCTCCGATACACATCGTAGCGGTTAGAGTTATCCCATCTGGAAGTGGACACTATTGTGCAGTGAGTTGATGAAACTGTCGTTAGGGCTTGGGTAAAGTGTGAATTTTGTGGAAGTTACCTGCTGTTCGCTTTTATCCACAGGCTGTTAGACAGGATGTTGCACACTATACTTGACTTAGTTTTCGCTAGACATGTGCAATCTCTATCCATTACACCGTAAATCAGTCAAGGTCACCGCTCATGTCGGGGCTGCGCTCTCCGTGAATTAGGTCCAGAAAAGCCGCCAGTGTCATTCCACCAAGGTTCTTATTGGAGCGGGCACGCACCGAAATCACATCCTGCTCCGCCTCACGAGTGCCAAGGACCACCATATAAGGCACCTTGAACATCTCCGCCTCCCGAATCTTGTATCCGATTTTTTCACCTCGAACATCTAGCGTCGTTCGCAGCCCCTCGGACTTCAGTCTGCTATGGACTTCTTTGGCATAGTCCTCCGTGCGGTCAGAGATAGACAGTACACGAACTTGCTCAGGGGCCAGCCACATCGGAAATACCCCTGCACAATGCTCAATCAAGACTCCAATAAAACGTTCCAGTGATCCAAAAATTGCCCGATGTATCATCGCCGGCCGGTGACGCTCATCATCTGCGCCTGTATACCAGAGATCAAAGCGCTCCGGCAGGTTATAATCCAGTTGGACCGTCCCCAGCTGCCACTGCCGGCCAAGCGCATCGTGAACCATAAAATCAATCTTCGGCCCATAAAATGCCGCTTCGCCTAACTCCTCACGCACCTCAAAATTCATTCCATGCACAACTTTACGCATGGCATCCTCCGCCTCATTCCAGTTGTCCTCTGAACCGGTATATTTCTCATGGTCATCCGGATCACGCAGGGACAACTGTACACTAAATTCTTTAAAATCCAATGCACGCAGAACGCGAATAGCAAGATCCACTGAATCCTGGATTTCTTCTTCCACCTGGTCATGTCTGCAAAAAATGTGCGCATCATCAACCGTAAAACCGCGGACACGTGTCAAACCGCCGAGTTCTCCCGTCTGCTCATATCGATATACCTGTCCGAATTCCGCTAGGCGCACCGGTAACTCCCGATAACTGCGCCGCTTATGCGCGTAGATAAGGATATGATGTGGACAATTCATGGGCTTGAGCAGATAGCCATCCATCCCATGCGAACTCATCGGCGGAAATTGATTTTCGCTATAATAGGGATAGTGTCCACTCGTCCGATAAAGATCAAGATGGCCGATATGCGGGGTAAGGACCGGCTCATAACCGCGCCGAATCTGCTCTTCGCGTAGAAAATTTACCAATGTCTCACGAAGGATGGCCCCTGCCGGAAGCCAGAGCGGAAGTCCTGGTCCAACCTCTTCGCTCAACATGAACAGTTCCAATTTTTTTCCTAATACCCGGTGATCTCTTGCACGAGCCTGCTCCAGACGCTCCAGGTATGCATCCAATTGCGTCCGGTTCTTCCATGCCGTCCCATAAATCCGTGTGAGTTGCACACGCTTGGCATCCCCGCGCCAATAGGCACCTGCAACGGAGAGAAGCTTAATACCATTCGGCTTGAGGTATCCCGTATGAGGAATGTGAGGCCCCCGGCAGAGATCAACGAAAGAATCCTGCTGGTAGACGGTCAGCCGCGTATCCCCATTCTTGGCGGCCAGTTCCTCAATCAACTCCACCTTATAGGGGTTATCCTCAAAGAGTTTGCAGGCCTCTTCCAACGTTACCTCACGGATCTCAAAACGATGACGCCCCTTGATGATTGCCCGCATCCGTTCCTCTATCCAGACCAGATCTTCCTCGTGCGGCGGACGCGCCATCTCAAAGTCATAATAGAACCGATCTTCAATCGGCGGCCCAATGGTCGGCTTTGCGTCAGGAAAACGCTCCACAACGGCCTGTGCCATAATATGTGCGGCCGAATGGCGTATTTTATAGAGGGCCGGATCGTACCCTTCCGGGATGTACGTTTCAGCTTGCTCCAGGAGTTCTTCAATCATGCGTGAACATAAGTTATTATTGACCAGCAGAGGGACACGCGTTCGAGGCCAAGGTGTTCCCGCGGAATGACTGCCAGAGACATTCAAACCCTGATGGAGGGCCACAGAGATCCCGTTCGGGCTGCACACAGTCTGGCTTTTTCAAAACCGTCCAAGCGAATACGGAGAGGGAGACATTTTTCGTAGTACTACATTACCTGAACTTCGCAAAATTGTGCAATGCCGGAAAAATGCCCCACTTAAGGAAATGACAGTCTTATTACGAATGAACTTCTCCTTTTTTTGTTTTTTCAGGGTATGATACCCCAGCAAACCGGATACTTTTTTGGAGAATCAGAGTCTCAAAAAATGGCACGGGAGGTCGCTTCGTTACCATGTGCGGCAAGGATCACATTGTCGAAACACTTCAGGAGAAGATAACCTGAATATCCGTGTACTCTTTCAGGCCTTCCTCTGCGAATTCGACCCCGAAACCCGAGCGTTTTACCCCGCCGAAGGGAGCATTGGGCTGGATCATTCCGTGCTTGTTTATCCAAACCGAGCCGCATTCCATTTGATTCGCTATTCTCTTCGCATTTTCTATGTCTCGGCTCCAGACCGAACCTCCCAGACCATTTGGATTGTCATTTGCCTTCCTGATTGCCTCTTTGGTTTGATGATAGCGGATAATCGGCAAAACGGGTCCGAACTGTTCCTCGTCAACTAGAGGGGCTCCGTTTTCCAAGTCAGCTATGATCGTGAGCGGATAAAAATATCCCTTCCCACCCATTTCCTTCCGTATCTCTCCAGGGTCTCCCCCTAACAGCACATGCCCTCTGGACTTCGCGTCCCGCACCAGATCGGACACGATGTCGTACTGCTTGCGGTTCTGAATCGGTCCTAAGACAACATCTTCGTTCGTACCCTCACCAACCTTCATCTTTCGGGCGAGATCAACTAATTCACCGCAGACCGCGTCGTACACATCATCGTGAACATAGAGACGCTTCAACGCCGCACAGGTTTGCCCGCTATTGATGAATGCGCCCCAGAAAAGCCCTTCGGCAATCTGCTTTGGGTCGACATCTGGAAGAACAATTCCGGCATCGTTTCCGCCGAGTTCAAGAGTCAGTCGCTTCATGGTTTCCGCTGAGTTCGCCATGATCTTCCGGCCCGTTGCGCAGGAACCGGTGAACACAATTTTGCCGATCCCTTCATGCGCCGCCATTGCGGCACCCAATCTGTCCTTCCCTGCGATGCAGTTGACCACGCCCTCTGGCAGTACCTGATTCATGAACTCAACCAGGCGCAGCGTTGACAGGGGCGTAAAGGGCGAAGGCTTGATTACTACCGTGTTGCCCGAGAGAACAGCAGGAACGATATGCCAGATCGCAATCATAACCGGAAAATTCCAGGGCGTAATTGAGCCCACGACACCGATTGGCTTGCGATGAAGTTCAACCCTGCCTTCATCATTGTTCTGGAGAACTTTCACTGGAAGGGAAAGGCCGGCCGTATAACGGGTCCAGGCTACCGCGCCACCGACTTCCCAGCGTGAACCGAGGCCATTTAGGGGCTTACCCTGCTCAGCGGTCAGGATGCGGGCAAGCTCTTCGGCATTTTCCTCAATTTTCGATGCAATTTTCAGACATGCTTTCTGTCTTTGCGATTCGGGCACTTCACGCCATTTTTCGAACGCCATCTGAGCAGCTCGCACGGCATCGTCCAGATCTTTCTTTCGTGCCAGTGATGCAAGTCCGGCTACTTCTTCATTGGCGGGATTCAATACATCAAAGCATCGTCCGGTAGGGACCTTCCTGCCATTGATGATGAGATGGAATGGTTTCATCGGTACGCTTATTCAGGGTTTCCTGTATCAGTATTTGGTGACGGAGTTACAATATAATGCTGGGGCAATTGTTTATTGTATTTTTGGAAAACTACATACCTGTGTACCCACAGCAGGGCGCTCGTCATGACTTGTCAAACATGCACATACCAAAAATTGAATATTGATCTATCTGTTTTGGGGATGCACCATTGTTAGCTGGAGTTTGGGAGTATAGCCCTATTCACTCAAAATCCCCAAAATACACATCCATTGAGGCGATTCCCGCAAGGGATTGTGATTCAAAGACGGGAGCAGATTCAAGGACATGTCAGCACGTGGCATCCGCTTTCGTCTACGGGGTAACGCAAAGATCTACAGACAGTGCCAACAGAACTTGAAAGTTTGGGGTGCACAAGTATAAATTTCCCTACTTTTATGTCTGTACCTGCATTTTAAAATCCAGCACAATTGATTTTTGTGCATGAGAGGATATTCAATGGAAAAAATAACAGATGGTAATGATGGAGTCGGAAATGATCTCCAGATGTCGCCGGAACAGATGTTGACCCTTGCACGCCAAACGGCAGAGTTGATCGTGCAGCGGATTAAGAATCTGCCTGGAGAAAGTGCTTGGGCGGGAGAGTTCCGGCGAGATCTTGAGGATCAACTGATGAAGCCTCCGCCCGAGGAGAGCCGTTCGGCTTTGCAGGTGATCAAGGAAGCCGCACATGAAATACTCCCTGCCGCACTGCGCTTAGACCATCCGCGGTGTTTCGGATTTATCCCTTCCCAGCCCACTTGGCCTGGAGTCTTGGCTGACTTCATGGTTGCCGGATTTAACATCAACCAGAGTTCCTGGCTGATTTCGAGTGGTCCGAGCCAGTTAGAACTTGTCGTGATTGATTGGTTTCGGCGCTGGATTGGCTATCCAGAAAATGCGGGAGGGGTGTTAACAAGTGGGGGATCGGCGGCAAATCTAAATGGTCTTGTTGCGGCGCGGGAGGCTGCGGGAAATCCAGAACGGGGCACTCTGTATATGAGTGACCAAAGCCACAGTGCGCTCACCAAAGCGGCCAGGATTATGGGGCTTCGTCCAGACTGTATTCGTATGATTCCGACCGACGGGCATTTTCGTATGGATGTGGATGCGCTTGCTGAGACCGTGACCGAAGATAGGGCCGCCGGATTACTTCCCATTGCGGTATGTGCGAACGCTGGGACATCCAACTGCGGAGCTGTTGATCCGCTGGAAACGATGGCGGACTATTGCGAGGCGCAGGACCTATGGCTTCATGTTGATGCCGCTCATGGGGGATTTGTCATAGTGACCGAGGAAGGTAGGACTATCCTGCGTGGAATTGAACGTGCAGATTCAATTGTCCTGGACGCACATAAGTGGTTCTTCCAGCCTTATGAAGTGGGAGGTCTGATGGTGAAGGATGTACGTACCCTTGAGCAGGCGTTTATCGGTAAATGTGACATTCTTCAGGATACGATCTGGGGAGCTGGCCATCCAAATTTTTCGGATAGAGGTTTGCAGCTTAGCCGCTCCGTCAGGGCATTAAAGATCTGGATGTCCGTTCAAACCTTCGGAATGGCCGCATTCCGGAATGCCCAGTCGCATGGGATGATGCTCGCACGTAAAATTGAGGAGTATGTTGCGGAGAGTACCGTCCTGGAGATGTTGGCACCTGTCGCACTGGGAATTGCATGCTTCCGCGTCAATCCCGGTAACACTGATCTTAACGAGGATATGTTGGAAGCCATCAACAAGACCGTACTCGCTCGAGTCTTCTGGGAAGACCATGCGTTCATATCATCAACACGTCTAAGTGGAATGTTAGCGCTCAGGATGTGTGTCATCAACTATACGACGACTTGGCACGAAGTGCACGAGACATTAGATACCATCTCCAAATTCGGAATGGAGGGTTTGGTTCAAGACGTGTCTCCATCCTGAATTCCCAATCGGCAACTAGCGATTGTCTATCGACACAACTTTTTCTCTCAATGACACTTAGAATTCTTCGTTGGGGGACAATGGTCGACTCTGCATCGGAAAAACATTCCACAACGGCCTGTGCCATAATATGTGCTGCCGAGTGGCGTATTTTGTAGCGGGCCGGATCGTACCCTTCCGGGATGTAGGTTTCAGTTTTCTCCAGATGGAGTTCTTCAATCATGCGTGAACATAAATTACTACTGACCAAAAGATGGACACGCGCTCACAGACAAGGTGCTCCCGCGGAATGACTGCCAGAGACATTCAAACCCTGATGGAGGGCCGGGAAGATCCCGTTCGGGCTGCACATTGCCAGGGCTTTTTTAAAACCGGCCCGGGTGAATACGGAGAGGGAGACATTTTTCGTGGTATTCCGGTGCCCGAACTTCGTAAAATTGCGCGATACTGGAAAGAGGTTCCACTTGAGGAAATGACCCTCTTATTGCAATCCCCTTACCATGAGGATCGGTTCGTCGCACTTTGCCTTCTCGTTCACTCTTTCCAGCACGGCAACGAAGATACTGTCTATCAGGTGTATCTGGAACATACATCCTTCATTAACAACTGGGACTTGGTAGATACAAGCTGTCACAAGATCGTAGGTCCCTATCTCTTCCAGCGCCCTCGAACCTTATTGTATACACTTGCCCGCAGCAAGAATCTGTGGGAGCGCCGCATTGCAATGGTGTCCACCTATTATTTCATTAAGCGTGATCAACTTATCGACACACTTGCTCTGGCCGATCTCCTTTCGGGAGATCAGGATGACCTGATCCATAAAGCCAGTGGCTGGATGCTCCGTGAAGTAGGGAAGCGTAATGAATCTGTACTCATTAAATTCCTGAATGACCCTGCCGTAAACCTACCCAGAACAGCACTCAGATATGCAATTGAGCGCTTCTCCCCGCCTCTAAGAGAAGAATACATGAAGAACCATGCAACAGACATTCCCATTCATTCCACGAATCCTCAACCACCTCACTGGCGAGCCTATCGATACGTGATGGAAGCCGCCGTAAAACTAAGGGGGCGTGTGGTTCATACCCCTGTCATTCAATCGGAAATGCTGAAAAAAAGTGGCGGGGCAGAGGTTTTTCTAAAACTTGAGAATGAACAGCATACTGGATCGTTCAAGTATCGCGGGGCGCTCAATAAACTCTTGTCACTTGGAGAATCTCCACCTCCGGCCATCGGAGCATCAACCGGGAATCATGGTCTTGCCATGTCTATGGTTCTGTGTGAACTTGATCTGGATGGGACGATCTTTTTGCCTTCCACAACCACAGAATACAAAGTAGACTCTCTCCGCGAACATAACGTAAACCTTGTCTTCTACGGGGAAGACGGCATTGATGCGGAGCGGAAAGCTCGTCACATCTCGGAGCACAATAAACACGTATTCATTTCTCCTTACAATGATCTTCAAGTCATCGCAGGTCAGGGATCAATTGGCATAGAACTGCTGGAACAGATTGGGCCAATAGACTATCTATTTGCCTCTGTCGGGGGAGGCGGGCTGATCAGCGGCATTGCGCTTGCTCTGAAAAATCATATCCCGGATATCACGATTGTGGGATGTTCACCAGAAAGATCGAATGTCATGCAGAGATCCGTGGAGGCTGGCGTGATCGTTGAGCAACCTCCGCAATCCACACTTTCCGATGGTACTGCCGGTGGCATTGAGGCGGATTCCGTGACCCTTCCCCTGTGTATTGATCTGGTGGATGACTGGGTCACCGCGACCGAAGAAGAAATTGGCAATGCGATGAGATTGATCTACAGGGAACATGGTATCAAAATTGAAGGGGCTGCCGCCGTTACCGTTGCATGTTTTCTGGAATACCGAACATGCCTCAATGGAAAAAAAGTGGGACTGGTGGTCTGTGGAGGTAATATCTCTGATGCACAATTTGATGATATACTAACACAAGGTTTGTCAAATGGCTGAATGAGTCCATCAGCAGTGCATGCTGCATCAAGGATTGGATTTATTGGAGTCCGAAGATCGGATAGGTCCTACCGGAACCGGTATGAAGGGGACTGCCTCCATTAACTCGTACAATTCCGTTAACTTCGAATGCTTAATAGATTAAGTCACATCGAAATTCGAAAATTCCACATGCCCCCCATGATGCATACTGAACATGAGAGATATGTTTCCCGGCCCCAAGGGCACATTTACATGTGTATCCCGTAAATTACCGTAAAGCCCCCGTAATCTGATGCGTCTTTCCTGGAACGAGATCCGAACCCGTGCGGTCAAATTTTCTGAGGAATGGAGTGGAGCGGTGTATGAGAAAGGGGAGGCGCAGAGTTTCTACAACGACTTCTTTGAGATCTTCGGCGTTCGCCG
>JAJEFL010000172.1:0-38911 GCA_022820435.1 Rhodothermales bacterium | reverse complement strand
CTGGGGGAGTTTGAGTTCGTTCATCGCTTCCACGATCAGGCGTTCGCCGGCCACGGTGCGGGAGTCGGTGTGTTCGATTTGGTCGGGGAACACTTTGACGGATTCGGGGGCTCGTTTGGCAAAGATGTCAAAGCCTTGATCAAGCAAGTCTTTTGGTGATGTCGTCCACGGCCTCCTTGAAGGCTTCGCTCCTGTCTTCAAGGGGAGGCAGTGGATCCTCTTTCAGACGGGCGGTGACATGCCGGATGAGGTCCTTCCATTCGTCTCTGGGGATGCTGAAATCCTTGGTGAGATTGAGCAGTTTGTTATGTTTGGAGACTCCCTGGACACACTGGGATTGCAACAGGTAGTGACTGTGTCCGATTTCTCCATTTTTAAGTTTGTAAGGGTTTGCCCGGATGAACATGATCGTAAGGAATAGTGAATAGGAGGTGATACGCAGGGGTTTTGGGAAGGTTTCAAAGTCACCAAAAATGTCACTAAATTGAACATTTTGTCAAAAAACGTACTTTAAAAAGGCAAACAGAGGGCCGCAGGGCCGAACATCGAACTCGAAAAAAGAGAATAAGGGGGGATTCTGACCTGAAGTCAGTTAATTCTCAGGTCAAATTGTGAAGATGGGCAAAGATCTGTTCCTTGAGTAAATTCATCCCGTCTGGAACAGAGTGACCGCTCTCCAGGTATACGGCGCGTCTTCATAACGGATTCTTCGTAACGCATAGTAACAACAGCAGAGTTACCCCGGAAATTAATCTTGACGATCAGACGCACATTCAGTTCACTGACTGCTATAGTTCGCCTTTCCTGTCATGTCTAAGCCATCCCCTCCCTTCACACTTCTGGACTGGTCAGGTTTCGCCCTTCTCTGGCTCTTTACCGCAGCAACCACAGCCGGCTACGGCACGTTTGGATTACATCCAGAACTCCTGGCCCAGGCTCCCTCGGCAGCGAATTTCTATGGAACTGCATTCATTCTTTTTTCGCGCGGACATGTAATCCTGGCCTTCCTTGTACTAGCGATACTGCTCACCCCGCGTATCGGCCTCAAATGGCTTCCCGCCATGGTGCTGACCTGTATCATCTCACTAGGGATGGAATTAACTGGAACGTATACCGGATTTCCCTTTGGGGGATACGAATATACGGGGCTGCTAGGGTACCGCGTTGCAAATTTGGTTCCTCTCCTGATTCCCTTCAGCTGGTTCATGATGGCATTTCCATCCTATGTACTCGCACGACAGATCACTTCCAGCAAAATCCTAACCTGGATCCTGGGTGCCACCCTGTTAACAGTCTGGGATTTAACGCTTGATCCGGCAATGAGTGATCTGACCCCCTACTGGCAGTGGGAAAATCCAGGCCCCTACTACGGGATGCCTCTGGTAAACCTGCTGGGCTGGCTCGGAACCGGGCTCCTCATCATGGTTGGCTTCCACCTGTTAAAGGTAGAAAAGATCGCCGACCGAATCCCGGCCCCCATCATGGAAACGTACTATATCACCGTGATCACGCTCTCTTTGGGGATGACACTCCTTGCAGGCTACTGGCTTGCCGGAATCCTGACCTTCATTGCGTTCGCAGGAATCCGAATTATGCTTTACCGAAGTAACTCAACGCCGGAATTAACGGAATCTCCATGACCGCGGTTGAACTCGTGCAGAATGGAATTACGAGGGGATGTATTCTGGCCGAGAAGTTTGGCATGACCGTGTCCCATCCGCAAGGAAAACTGCTTCGTCCACTGACCTCACTATGTTTTGTCTCCCCTGATCATCAACAATCATTGAGCGAAGGGTTTTGGCTGGGCTGCCTTGCGATCCAAATGGTGCATGAGGCATCCCTTCATCACGATGATGTACTTGACGGTGGATTAGAACGACGCGGTGCTGCAACTCTTCTGGCTCGGAAAGGAACGGATGCCTCATTGCTGTTAGGTGATTTATACCTGACCAGTGCATACCGAATTGCCAGCAAGAGCGGGATTCAGGAGTTTCTTACGGAATTTATTGACGCAGTTGAAGCCATGGTCCGGGGAGAGAGTCTCCAGGACCAACCAGAGACACGAATTGACCATCAGACGAAGTATGAGCAAATCGTACGCATGAAAAGCGGAGCGCTGTTTGGCATCGCAGCGGCATTACCCGGCTGGGCCGGTTACGCTGATGCCACTGCTGCAGAGTTACGTGAAGTGGGGACTGAACTGGGGGTCTTATATCAGATGGTCGATGACTTCCTGGATTACTGCCCGGCAGGGAATACCGGTAAACCCAAACTTCAGGATTTTAATAACAAGATCTGGACCTTCGTTTTGGGGAGCCGTGGCAATGAATGGTTTGATCAATCTCCCGAAGAAGCTCTGAATACATTTTTTCGCAGAGACCATGGCAAACCGTCCATGGCCGAAGAAGCTCTGCAACAAATACAGGAACGTGGAACCACGCTTTTGAAACAAATCCGTGACCTGGGGACACAATCTCCCCTAACCGAAGTTTTATCAAAATGGATTGATCAATGTATTGATGCCTTCCGAAACGGCAATTGTGCTGATCTGGCTGCACCCCGAAAACTTTCTCTGCCATCCCCCTTAACCCAAGTCGTCACCACTGCACAAATTGCAATCCGGTCCCAACAACTCGGAGAGGTTTCTGATTGGCGAAAATTTTTTGCCCGAAATAGCCGGAGTTTCTCCTTTGCCTCACGATTCTTCCCCCCGGAAGAGCGTGCAATCATCAACGAGATCTATGTATTCTGCCGGTTTACCGATAATCTGGTTGACAAGGACGGGGATATGAAAATTCATGCCCATGAGACACTTGACCTGTGGGATCAGATCACGCATTCCGCTTATCGCGGATCCTCCACGGGAATCCATGTGGCGGATGTTGTCATGACCCGGATGGCAAAGATGCAGATCCCCTACTCTTTGGTCTCTGAACTCATTCAGGGAATGCGGATGGATGTTGAGCCGCAGATCTACCGTTCAATGGAGGAATTGCGCAGATATACCTATCGGGTCGCTTCCGTGGTTGGCGACTGGATTACCCAGGCATTTGGAGTCAGAGAACCCTGGGTGCTGGAACGTGCACACGATTTGGGACACGCCATGCAACTCACAAATATTGTGCGTGATGTTGGCGAAGATCTGGATATGGGACGGATCTATCTACCCGCGGATCTCATGGCAATACACCATATCACACCAGAAATGCTTACGAACATAAAATCACAGGCGGCATCAACCGGCATGGTTCCCACCGGTTACATCAAACTTCTTGAGGAGATCATGGCGGAGGCCGATTCCGCATATAACCGGGCATATAAAGGTATCCCGTCACTTCCGCCCCGCTTGCGCCGTTCCATTGCCATTGCGGCACGGGTATATCGCGGAATTCATGACGAAGTCCGGGCCAATGGGCACGATAACATGACCCGGCGAGCATTTACCTCATTTCAGAAAAAGACCGTCTTAGCACGCAAAGGCCTGAAACAGCTCCAGCAGGTCTCGAAAACTCTCAATACAAAGTGACCGATTTTCCCTGCATGCAAACTCATTTGAATGACCCATCATGTCCGAAACGTCGGGCCGTCGTGATTGGCAGCGGTTTTGGGGGACTCGCAGTTGCCATCCGGCTGCAGGCAGCCGGCATGGAAACGACCCTTATTGAGCAACGCCCTCAACTAGGCGGAAGGGCCGGGCAAATTGTCGATGCCGGGTATACGTTTGACACCGGTCCCAGCCTCATCACCGCCCCGCCACTATTGGAAGATGTCTTCCAAACAGCGGGACGGCGCATAGACGACTATGTGAAGCTGGTTCCCCTTGACCCGTTTTACCGGGTCTGGTTTCATGATGGAACCCATCTGGATTACCGGTCTGACCTTGCTCAAATGAAAGCATCTATGGCCAAGTTTGATCAACGTGATGCCGACCGCCTGGAAGATTTTTTCGCCAGGCTTGAACCCATCTATAAATCTGTAATCACCGAAGGCCTCGGAGCACGCCCCTTTGACTCACTCGGTATGATGGCCGCGTTTGCACCGCGTGTCATTCGTCTGGGTGCATGGCAGCCGGTAGCAAGATTTGTTCGTCAACATTTTCGTAACTGGCGACACCACTTCCTCTACTCATTCCATCCACTCTTTCTGGGAGGCAGCCCATTCCGCACTCCATCCATCTTTCTTATGATCCCCTACCTTGAAAAAGAAGGGGGCGTATGGTATGCGAACGGGGGGATGTACAGCCTCGTCCAAGGATTTGCACAATTATTTCAGGATATCGGCGGACATGTCCGATTACAAACCTCTGTGAAGCGTATTGAAGTGACTGACGGCAAAGGCAGGCACCCAAAGGTTACAGGTGTCCAGGTGCGGGATCAGCAGAAAAATGCCAAATCATTCATCCCTGCTGATATTGTGGTCAGCAATGCCGACGTAGGTCATACGTACAGCAAGCTGTTGGATCATGTTGATTGCCGCCGCTGGACAGACTCCCGGCTGAAAAAAATTCATCAGTCCATGAGCTGCTTTCTGCTCTATCTCGGAGTGCGGCGAAAATATCCGCAGCTGTCCCATCACACGATCATCCTTGGACCACGCTATAAAGGATTAGTGCAGGACATCTTTGATCGAAAGATCTTGGCAGAAGACTTCAGCATGTACCTGCATGTACCAAGCCGGACGGAACCGGCCATGGCACCCCCGGAAGGGGAGAGTATCTACATCCTTGTCCCTGTACCAAATCTTGCTTCAGGCATCGACTGGAAATCTGCCACGGACATGATGACAGATCGCGTTATTAACGCACTCGAAAAGTGGGGGCTAGAAAATCTGCGAGACTCCATTGAAGTTCAACATGCCTTTACCCCGAGTAATTTTGAATCTGAATATAACTCGACACTGGGCAATGCTTTTGGCATTGAGCCAAGAATTACGCAGACCGCGTGGTTCCGGCCTCACAATCGGAGCGAAGATGTGAAAGGCTTATACCTGGTCGGAGCAGGGACACATCCAGGTGCGGGAGTGCCGGGGGTCGTTCTATCGGCCAGCGCAACGATGCATGCAATCAAAGAAGATCATGAATAACGAAACCTGCGCGCAGCATACATCAAGCCTGCCTCGTCCAGATCGGATAAGATCGTAGAATCGACAAGACGGATAAAAATCCGGGATTTGTGTCCTTGACCGATAAGGGCGGCATGAAACCTTTTCCGGCTGAGTTGGCAGACACGCAGTGTAGTTTCACCCTCCACCGGCCTTCAGGACTGAGGCTGCTGCTCGGGGAGGAATGTCTGTGTTGGTGACTCCGATGACACGTGAAATATGTCTAATAAATCCGTATATTGTGATGGGTTTTTACATGATCCAACAGTTCCCATTTATATCCAGTTGTACACCATGATACCAATGAAACATCCATCGTTGATATGTCGCGCTGCTAAACTAGCGTTGATTTTCTTGCCATTCTGCCTGTCTCCCTTGGTTCTTTCCGCGCAGGAAATTCCTCCTGTTCCAACAGAATGGGATACGGAAGAGGATGGAGTACCGACAACCGACATAACATCCGGACAGACCTCTGCTGCCACAAACCAGGGTAGCCTGATTGCAGTCGTGAAGATCACCGTAAAAGACAAGGATGCGGTGGATACGATCACAGAAGAGCGCACAGAATTACCCGATGTACTATCCCTGTATAGTAACTATCCGAATCCATTTAACACTGCAACAAGTATTGTATTCGATCTACCGGAACCTGCACGGGTATACGCCGAGATATTTGACACACTCGGCCGTTTGGTTCACACTTCGCAGACCACGCGGCTTGATGCCGGCTGGAATCACACACTGTCTCTGCATCTGCCCAGCACCAGTTCCGGCGTTTATATCTACCGCCTCGTGGCAGATACTGTATCAGATACGCTTGTACGAACCGGTCGCATACTCCAGGTTCGATAGCGTGTGCTTCCGTACCAGATCCTTCACAATTCTTGCAGAAGCCGATCAGATCGGACAAGCCCGCAACCGGGACGATTATGTTCCTGCGAGCGTGAGGTCTTTGGATTACATTTTACCGTCGGTACAGAAGATTCGCCATATTAGACATCAGGGATGTCGCTGCTGCGGATTACTCCGGCCCCCGAAAATTGATGATCTTCGCTGCCGTTGGTGACTCAGAAAAGAGAGGAGATTCCCGTTGTGATTACAGTCAAGGCATCTTCCGCTCTGGTGGGAATTAGCACCCGATCGCTGAACATGATGCGCCCACAGGATCAGATGATCCGTTTTAACGGATCTTTTACCACCGTTACGCACTATATCACGTTTGATACTTCGGGATCTGGACATGTACATCACGGAAGGTTCAGGATGGGCACATTTTCCACTGAACTCAGCGGCCATGCCCATTTTTTTTCTTGATGGCTCAAAAACAATCCATGCTGGTTTGACGAAAAAATCTTAGCACTTGAATGTCTGACTCATTTAATCTTCGTGTTGCATCTATGCAGCCCTCTGCGACACTCGCCATGGCTGGACGTGCAAAAAAGCTCAAACGTACAGGGGCCGATGTGATTGCCCTGAGCGCCGGAGAACCCGACTTTAACACCCCGGATCCGATTTCCGAAGCAGGAATCCAGGCCATTCGGGATGGCTTTACACGGTATACCCAGAATTCAGGAATGCCCGAACTCAGAGAAGCCATCTGTGCCAAGTTCAAACGGGAAAACAACCTGCACTATACCCCCGACCAGATCCTCTGCTCCAATGGAGCAAAACAGTCCGTCGCTCTGGCCATCTCCGTACTTGCCGCCGAAACCGACGAGGTTCTGATTCCAGTCCCCTACTGGGTCAGTTACCCCGAAATGACCCGCTTTGCCGGTGCAGCCCCCGTCATTGCCCCTACAACCGCAGAGGCGCAGTACCGGCTGACTCCCCGGACTCTGGCAGATGCAATCACCGAACACACGCGGATATTGATCCTGTGCTCCCCCTCCAACCCGACAGGCTCAGTCTATACCCGAAGAGAGTTGCATGCCCTCGCAGAGGTACTGCACGAACATGAACGGATTGTGGTTGTCTCCGATGAAATCTATGAGCATGTGATTTATGACGCGGTTCATGTTCCGATTGCAACCCTCCCCGGAATGCAGGAGCGCACCATCACCGTGAATGGATTTTCCAAGTGCTTTGCGATGACGGGCTGGCGGCTAGGCTATATGGCCGGTCCTCTGGAGATAGTGAAGCAGGCTGCGAAGCTGCAGGGGCAACTTACTTCCGCGCCAGGCAGCATCTCCCAGCGGGCCGGGATTGCCGCTCTGAATATGGATCAAGCCCCCGTCAAAGCAATGGTACAGGCATTCCGTGAACGCCGGGATTACCTACTAGAACGCCTAGGTGCACTGCCCGGCGTAAATACCCCCAAACCTGAAGGAGCCTTTTATCTGTTTCCACAGGTTAGCAATTACTATGGCACAGTGGCACCATCTGGTCGCACCATCAATTCCAGTGACGATCTCTGTTTTTATCTCCTTGAGGAGCACCTCGTTGCACTCGTTCCCGGTGCCGCTTTCGGAGACCCCGATGGAGTTCGTATTTCCTATGCCTCCTCCATGGAAGATTTGCAGAAGGCCTTTGACCGGATCGAAACCGGCCTTGATCAACTCAAAAGGCCATGAACCCTTTCTCGGTGCGCAGCATAGAACGCAGATCCTTTTCCTGTTCCCCTGACTGCCGAAGACCGAGTTCTTGACCCGTAACCGCTATTTGCTGCATGCCGGGCTATTTGTCGTAACGCTGCTCTCAACCGCGCTCACCGGCGCATTGATGTTCATCGGGCGAAGTGTCGCCTGGACAGCAGGAGCCCCCCTGCTCCAGATCGGCGGGATCCCGTTTACTTCTGTATTTCTGGCCGATGCATTTACGTTTGGTGGAGCACTGATCGCATTCTTAACGGTCCACGAATTTGGCCACTATGTTGCAGGCCGGATTCACGATGTTAAGACTTCACTCCCTTATTTCATTCCGGCTCCCATGATCGGGATTGGCACGCTTGGAGCCGTCATCAGTATTCGCGAACCGATCCCAAACCTGACGAAACTCTTTGATATCGGCGCATCAGGCCCCCTTGCGGGGTTTGCAATGGTCATGATTCTGTTGGTCGGGGCAATGGCCACCCTGCCCTCCCCCGATTATATGTTTGGCGTTGGCGGACATGAATCGCTGCTGAATTATATCCAGGTGACCGGAAGCTTTCCTGAAACTCCAATCTCGGACGCTCCTCCAGGAGGTCGCCTGACGATCGGATCAACTCCACTGTACTGGGCACTCTCACAGATATTCCCGAACGTGCCTCCGCTGTACGAAATGTATCACTACCCGCTCCTTTTCGCGGGTTGGCTTGGACTCTTTTTTACCGCACTCAACCTGATGCCCGTCGGTCAGTTGGATGGGGGACATGTCATCTATGCCCTCTTCGGACCAAAATGGCATGCTCGAATTTCCCGTGCATTCATCTTAACGATGCTCACATCCATGACGATAGGCGGGGCACTGACCCTCCGTGGATTATTCAATACCATCGCAGGTAATGAACTGCTGGGGACATTCATGCTCTGGATGACGTTAGCCTCCATTCTCACGATTTGCACCATACGGATCATTCTGTCCTGGTGGTGGCAGGCAACCCTGACGATCCTTGCTATCTCGTCTTTTGCTTCACTTTTCCCGGACACAGTCAGCGGGTTCGGATATTTTGGCTGGCTGCCCTGGTGCCTGCTGCTCATCTTTGTCGTTAAAGTTGATCACCCTGCGGTCCCAATGTTAAACCCGCTTACCAACCGGCGTCGGATGATTGGCTACCTTACGCTGGCTATTTTTATCCTTTGTTTCAGTATAAAGCCGCTGTACAGTGTATAGCAATTGTTTTGAAAAATTCTCGCCGACTTATTTTTCTTCTGGCCCTCCTCTACGGGGCATCCTGTGATTCTGTACCGGGCCCGTTACCCGGTGTCTCGGAACAAACCCCAATCATTGAAACATTTTCAATCTCCCCCCAGCGTGTTGATTACTCGCTTTTGAATGAATCTGTGATTGATGGAGACAGTGTGCATCTCGTACTTGATTTTGAGGTCACCATTCAAACAAGGGGAACCACGATCTCGCAAGTTATCTATGCGGTACTTGACCCGGAGTTATTCGGGGACCCCATCAAAACCGGAACTCTCATCAGTACAGGCAATAATGTCTACGGGAGTCAAGTCAATCTTACCCTGAGTGCATTTGATGTGGATGACTATCCTGTCATCGTCTACATGATTGACTCCTACAATCGTCTGGGCGGCGAAGCCCGAACACAATTAGAGTACTTCCGCTCATTCCAGGCAAAATCTCCACCGGTTATTGAAAAGTTGACCGTCCCTTCCAGGATCCAGCGCCCCGGCCCCGGCGAACCCGCCCGCGCTCTCGTCTTCATTGCAGAGGTCTCCGACCCGAACGGACTGACGGATATAGAACTGGTGGAGTTCTGGAATGACGATGCCCCCGCGGTCCGTATCCTGCTCTGCGACGACGGGAATGAGCGTCCGTGTGGAAACAGTACCGAAAGCGGAGATGAAGAGGCCGGAGATGGACGATTTACCCGTACTGCATTTATTCAAAGTTCCAACAGCCTCGGCCCGAACACCTTTACGTTTGAAGCCGTTGACCGTGCGGGGCTTCGCAGTAAAGAGGTCAGCCATACCATTGAGGTCTACGAATGATGTCTCGCATCTGCTTGGGGATTCTGACTCTTTTCTCGCCTGCTTTGCAAGCGCAGGATCTCGTCTCTACCCCTGGAATTCTGTCTAACGTGATCACCAACCTGGAAACGGATGGCACCTCAATCTGGGTAGGGCCCTATCTGGATGTATCCCGTGACGGGGGCCTTACATGGCAGTCTGCCGATGTTGAACCGTTCCGTGATTTTCAAAATACCGCTTACTCGCTGACCATCCATGATCAGTTGATCTGGGCGGGAATTGGGAACCAGTACAGGCAGCGAGACGATAACGGGCAATTGCGGGACATTAATGATGTTGTCGGGATCCTGTATTCTCCCAATGGCGGCAACACATGGAATTTCTGGCCTGCAGCGCCGCCCGCCGACAACGACCCCATCTCGACCGGACTGATGGACAATCCGGAAGATACCCAGATCAACTATGGATCCGTTACGCTCACCACCCTGCCCATCACCGTCCCGGCGCAGGCGCCGCCATGGGATCTTGATTATGATGTAAACACTCAGACTCTCTGGGTTGCCGGGCAGCTTGCCGGACTTCGGCGCAGTGCAGATCTTGGGCAAACCTGGGAACGTGTCGTGCTCCCTCCAGATACGAGTTCGTACCTTGGACCGGAACTGGGATATGACTTCCCGTTCACAGTACAACCGGTGGGAATTCCTGAATCGCAATTCTTTGGCCTCAACTTTCAGCCGTTCTCCGTTCTGGTTGACAAGACTGCCTCCATCTGGGTAGGGACTGCCGGTGGACTCAACCGCTCAGACGATGGAGGTACGAGCTGGCATCACTATACGACCGACGACGGGATGCTTGGGAACTGGATTATCTCCATTGAAGAACAGTCTAGAGAAGGCCGGCCCCCCGCAATCTGGACCACGAATTGGCCAGGGCGTGGAAGAGAGCAGGGATACGGAGTTGCGGTAACCCGTGATCAGGGAGCCACCTTCCAAACCGCACTGCATGGCGAACAGTGTTCCGACTTTGCTTTTGACGGTCCACGCATCTATGTAGCCTGCTATCGGGGATTATATCAGTCCAGAGATGATGGAATTACGTTTGTGTTTACGAATGAATTTATCGACCGTGACAACCCGGTGCGCAGCATGCGCCCCGGTGCACGGATCTATGCAGTGGAAGTCACCGAAAACGCTCTCTGGGTTTCGTCAAGGGACGGATTATTTAAGAGCGTGGACCAAGGGAATTCCTGGACTGTCTTTCGTGCGGAAGTGCCCCTTGATCCATCCGGACTTCCCGGTATCATTCCTGCAGATCAAGTCCGGAACGTATCCACCTACGCCTATCCGAACCCATTCTCCCCCTCAACAGACCGTCTGATCCGTCTCCGCTATGATTTGGCACAGGCGGGGGCGGTGACCGTAAAGATCTTTGATTTCAGCATGACCCTTGTCGAGGAAATTTCCGCTCCTTCCGGCTCCGTTGGAACCAACGAAATCTCCTGGGATGGTACAGATAAGCAAGGCCTGCGACTGGCAAACGGCCCCTACTTCTATGCCGTTCAAGCTCCGGGAGATACGTTTTGGGGAAAAATTCTGATTATTGAGTAGCCATGAGACACTTTCTCTTCGTGTGCTTATTCGGGCTCATCCCCAGTCTGGCGACTGCACAGACTGCCGGACAGATCGTGCGCATGGGATTTGGGGGACGGGGGATTGCGGTAGGGAATGCGCTGGCTGGAGATGCATCCGGGGGCGCTAGTCCATTCTACAACCCTGCACTTGCTCCCTATATTAAAAATCAGAGCCTTGGCCTGAGTGCGGCACTGATGACCCAGGACCGCCAGTTGCAGTTTGTAGAACTGCGTACCCCTCTTAAACCGCTGGCCGGGATTGCTGCCGGGCTCATTCACACGGGTGTTCAGGATATTGACCAACGTAACACCAGCGGCTATCACATCGGCATGGCTTCCACGAATGAGTTTGCTTTTTTTGCGGCTTTCGGCGTACGTATCGGGCGCAGCGCCTCTCTGGGGATCGGCCTGCAATTATTCCGTAACGATTTACACACGGACCTTCCCGCGGTCCAGACCTTTGGCCTTGATATTGGCATCGGCCTTCATGTCCTCCCCTCTGTGCATGTCGGTCTGGTGGTGGACGACCTTCTTGCAAAATATAGCTGGGACGCGCTCAACCGGGAGGGGGTCGGCGTGACGGACAGATTTCCGACGCGTGTACGCGTCGGTGCCTCCTGGATGCTGCTGAACGAGCGTCTACAGCTGCTCACCGAGTACGAATCAAGTTTTTCTGTGCGGGAGATTCTGGAGCCCGGCGTGATTTTCTCCGGCAGTTCTCCCCGCCAGATCTATACATCACGTGAACTTACCCGGCATCATGGTCATTTTCGATTGGGTGCAGAATATACGCTGATCCCCCAGTTCATCCTTCGCGCAGGTCTAGGACGCCTGGAACAACTCTCCACCGGCGGCCCGCGCCCCAGTGCAGGATTTATGGTGGAGCAGCCCTTGGGACTCCTGATCACACAAGTTGCGTATACATTTGTACTGGATTCCTATGCCATGGGAACCATGCATCTTGTTACTCTGCGACTTTTTCTGTAGGTATGCGTGTACTTCTAGTTCTCGGACTGACCTTACTGACCACTCCCGCTGCGGGGCAGGAGACCGGATTGAGTTTTTTACGGATTGGGGTCAATGCGAGGGCGGGCGCATTCGGGGATGCGCAGGCATCCAGCGTTCAAAACGCTTTTGCCACCTACTGGAATCCAGCCGGATTAGTTGGGGGGCGCAACTCCGTAGCCGGGTCCCACCGCCTGTGGATCGGTGATGTCCGGGCATATGATGTTGCCGCTCAACTCCCCCTCGGCCCTAACAGTGCATGGGGATTGGCATTGACGGCAACGGATAACGGAGATCTGGAGGCACGTACCCAGCCCGGCGAACCGGATGGCCTTTTCAGTGCACAGTTTATCAGCGCCGGTGTGAGTTATGCGCGTGCATTCAGAGGCCTCCGCATAGGAATGACGGCCAAGTATCTCCGTGAGCGGATCTTTGACACCCATGCATCCGGGTATGCGGTAGACTTTGGGGGCCAGACCGATATCCTTGATGGGCGGCTGCATCTAGGAGCAGCAATCCGCAACCTCGGCCGCATGAGCACACTGGAAACCGAGCGGACCCCCCTGCCACGCCTCATGCAGGGAGGAATTGCATTATCTCCTCTGCAGATCATTGCAGCCTTTGACGAGGCACGTCTCCTTGACCTGATGATCAGCGCGGAAGTTTCTCACCTGTTTGATGACCAACTCACACGATTACACCTCGGATGCGGGGTCACGATCATGGAACTGGTTGACCTGCGTGGCGGCTACATCTCCAGGGATGAATTGCGGAGTTATACATTCGGGATCGGGTTGTTCTTTGACCGGATTGATGCAGATTATGCGTACATTCCCTTTGAGGATGGATTTGACGGCCCCGGACATATACTGAGTCTTCTGTACTACTGGTAAGCAATGTTCCAACTGAATCCAGTTGCCTATAACTCTCGTATTACGAATTCCTTCATAAACATTTGAGATCTCATGGGAATTTTTAGCTGGGCACTTTTTGGACTTATTGCCGGAGCTCTGGCAAAATGGATTTATCCCGGCCGTCAGGGATACGGAATCTTCAAGACGATGATCATCGGGATTATCGGCGGCGTTCTTGGCGGCTGGGCGGGCAGTACATTTTTTGGTGTCGGCACGCTTGGCTTTGACTGGCGAAGTTTGCTCGTTGCAGTTCTTGGTGCAATGTTTGTCATCTGGATCTGGGAGCGAATTCGTAAATAGTCCGTTTAAGTGCAAAACCATACCGGAGTGTAAGTGGCAAGTTCAGGTGTAGAGTTCAGGAATTTCAAGCCCCAGGGAATTGTCTCGTTCCTGCTGGGATTGATTGCTGCTTTTGTGGTCGGGGTTACCCTGCTTGAGCTCCGCACCGTGCTGGTGCCTTTTTCTGTGGCGCTTCTTTTGTCGTTTATATTTCAGCCCATTGTGCTCTACCTGAAGGCGCGCCGGATCCCGATGGTCATTGCTCTGGTGGTCGTCTTTGTGGCACTTGCGGCAGCGGCAACAATCGTCGGATATATCGTGTATTCAAGTGCGCAGTCGCTGGCAACCGCCGCAGAGCGCTATCTTCCGCGTCTTCAGACGGTCGTGGTGGATATTGAAGTACTTCTTCAGAGCACTGCTGCTGCGATGGGACTGGATGAAGGTCGACTGGACCTGAGTCAAACCATTGATCCGTCTATCGTGGCGACACTGTTTCAGAGCGGCATCGGCGAGGCGCTCACGTTTATATGGAATACCTTTCTGGTCCTCCTGTTCATGTTGTTTATTCTGGCAGGAAGTGGCGAACTGGTGGTAAAAGTCCGGCGTGCCTATCCCGAGAGCGTCGCGGCCCGGATTGCTTCGGTGACCGACAATATCAGTCAGCAGGTTCGCCAGTATCTGGTCGCAAAAACCTTAGTCAGCGTGGGGACGGGGCTGCTGGTCTTTCTGGTCCTCTGGATGCTAAGGGTTGATTATTCTGTCTTCTGGGGATTTCTGGCCTTTCTCTTGAACTATATCCCCAATATCGGCTCGTTCGTCGCTGTGGTTCTTCCGTTCGGGTTTGCACTGCTGCAGTTTGAAACCTTAACGATTCCGATCATTGCTGCCCTTTTGATGTGGCTCATTCAGATGGTGATGGGCAATGTAGTTGACCCGAGGCTAATGGCATTCAGTCTGAATCTCAGCCCCCTTCTGGTGATTGTATCGCTCATCTTCTGGGGATGGCTCTGGGGCGTAGCCGGTATGATTCTTGCCGTTCCCCTGACTGCGACCATCAAAATATTTTTTGAAAATATTGACAGCCTGCGTCCAATTGCGGTACTGATGGGGTCCGTGAATGGCTCCGAAAGTGCCCCGAAAGATTCATCGGACTGAGACGTATCTGTCGGTCTGTATTTCTTGTTCTGGTGCCAAAAACTGTCTTTTCCGAACCCATCTTGAATTCTCACAGTTAAGGAACCGCCGTATACCGTTGTTGGTTGCACCTGCTGTTGTGGTTCCGCTATGTTGCTGTCAATTCCGGTTCAGGATTTTTTCACAGCACAGTTCGGGTGGCGGCGTTTGGCTGTGTCCGATTTCTGCGAAGTCCTTCTGTCCAACTCGCTATGTTCTGGAACAGAAGCGAGGAATCAGAGCATTTTTACTTGCAGCATAACACCTAATGAGCGTCTCTCCTAAGACCCGGATTCGTTTGGCCCTGCGTAGCGGCAACCGGTGTGCAATGCCATCTTGTCGCCAACCGCTGTCGGAGTATCAGGACGGCAGTCGTGCTGTTGTCCTGCTGGGCGAAGCCGCTCACATCGCTGGCGAACACGGGGGAAAGAACCGAGGCCGCCCATCGGCCCGGTTTGACGCGTCAATGACAACGGAGGAGCGGAATTCGCTCTCCAATCTTATTTATGTCTGCCGCAACTGTCACGCAAAGATTGACGCGCATCCTCAAGGGGAAAAAGAGTATCCTTTAGAGCGACTTCTTGCGATCAAGCATGCCCACGAAAGCATGGTTGCTGCAGCCATGGAAGATGCAATGGTCACCGTGAGTTTTAGCGAACTTGAAGAGGCTACACGGTGGATAAGCGAGATATCGCCTCCTCCACCGGATCAGGACTTCTCCAGAATATCCATAGAAAATAAAATCAAAAAGAACGGCCTTTCGATATCATCCCGGAATCTTATCCGAAACCATCTGACAGCGACCCCCCAGGTGCGCTCATTTATTCAGGCATTGAGCCAGGAAGATCCCAGGTTTCCGGATCGCCTGAAATCGGGTTTCCTGGAACACTACTATAAGCTTCGAAGAGAAGGCACATCTTCCGGCGAAGATCTCTTTGATGCAATGTGTATATTTGCTCGGCGGGGGTTCAAGGATTTCAAGATCCAGCACGCCGCCGAGACCGTCTTAGTCTATTTGTTTGAGACCTGTGAGGTATTTGAACAATGATCCACCCAACCAAGCACATCCCTGCAGAACAGACCCTGCTTGGGGCCGGGGCGGTGATCTTCGCCAGGCTCCCACAGCCCCGCACCGTGACGAGCCTATGGGAGGCCGTTCGAAAGGAGAAAGCGATTGGTACCTTTGAACGTTTCATCCTTGCACTCACGATGCTCTACTCACTTCAGGTCATACGGTTTGAAGGCGGGCTTATCACACGCGAGAAACCATGATTCACGAGATACGTGCCAACATGCCCTCATTCCGCCCAATCAGGTTCACATCGGGCCTGAATGTGGTACTGGCCGACCGCGCCGAGGACTCATCCAGAAAGGACACGCGCAACGGACTTGGAAAGTCCACTCTGATAGAGATAATTCACTTCTGTCTCGGTGCCAACATGAATAAAGGCCGTGGGTTGGCGATTCCGGCTTTAAAAGAATGGATCTTCACGATGGAAATTTCTCTCGGCGACGAACGAATTACCGTCTCACGGGCGGTTGCTAAACCAAAAACTGTGACGGTTAAAGATCTGGGAAACGACTGGCCTGATATCCCAGACATCGAGTTCACGGGCGAGCGATCCTTCACGCAAGAACAATGGAAAGCGTTTCTGGGATACGCGCTGTTTTCGCTCACGCCGCCAGAGGCGACAAAATACAATCCGTCGTTCCGCAGCCTTATTTCCTACTTCGTTCGAAGGGGGCACCATGCATTTGGCGACCCCTTTTCCCATTTCCCTAATCAAAAACCATGGAATAAGCAGGTTCATATAGCACTGCTACTCGGAATGGACTGGCATCTTGCGGTGCAATGGCAACAGATAAAGGATCAGAATACAGAACTCAAGGATCTTCATAAACTTGTGAAGCGCGGAGCCGTGCCGTACATTCGGGGCAACATGGGAGAACTGGAAGCGGAGCGCGTCCTGCTTCTGCAGGAGATTGAGGAGAATTCTCGCACCCTCGCCAACTTCAAAGTTCACCCCCAATACGAATCCATCCAGCAAGAGACTGATCAGCTTACCGAAAAACTTCATGCTGCCACAAACGAGAACATCCTCACCGCCCGTCGTCTGAAACTCTATCAGCAGGCCGTTGAATCCGAAGAAGCACCATCCACGGAGTCCATTGAGCAGGTGTACAAGGAAATGGGGGTGGTATTCTCTGAAACGATACAGAGATCGCTTGCGGAGGCAAAAGAATTCTACGCTCTAGTCGTCAAGGATCGTAAACGATTCCTGGAAAAAGAGATCTCTCGACTCGAACATGACATGACGGAGGCAAACAATAAGATTCGAGAGTTGACAGAGACCCGGGGCAACCTCCTTCAGATACTCAGTGAACACGGAGCACTGGATGAAATGGAAAGGTTACGTGAGAGGCACGGTAGCAAGTGTGAAGAATTAGAGCATATTAAAAGGCAGATTAATCAGTTGCGCCAGATAGAGTCCCGTGAGCGTCAGATCGCACGGGATAAGGCCGAACTTGCGGATCTAGCCACCTGTGACCATGAGGAGCGACGGGACATCTGGGAGATCCCTGTAGGGTTCTTTAATCTTAATTCTCGCGCACTATATCGGGTGCCCGGACATCTAATCATTAATTTGACCGATTCGGGATTTCGGTTCAACATTGAGATCAGAAAAAGTGGGAGCGACGGGATCGGTAAGATGAAAATCTTCTGCTTTGACCTTGCAATCCTGGAATTCTGTGCCAATCGTGACCTGTCTATTGATTTTCTGATTCACGACAGCGAAATCTACGACGGCGTTGACGCACGACAACGGGCGGCCGCCCTTGAACGAGCACATGAAGTTACCGAGCGTACCGGAACCCAGTATATCTGTACGCTGAACTCCGACATGGTCCCTTACGATGATTTCCACAAAGAATTTGATTTTAACCAACATGTTCGCTGCAAGCTAACGGATGGCGAGGAATCTGGAACACTACTGGGGATGGTATTTGACCCGCCTTCGAAGTCGTGAAGAGAGTGTAATGTAGCTTTGAACATTGGAACGGATTATGGCCAATCGGTCATAATTGACTGACACTATACGGCATATTGCGAATCTGTAGAAACATCCGAGCATCCTGACATGGATGCGGAACATGCCAGCCGGACTTGATGCCGGCCATTTGGCTGGCGGTGATTATTTCGAGGATATCCTAAGGACAACCGAATCCAGGAATCTGCTATTCGGCAACTTCACGCTGGAGTTGCTCCCGTGCAAGCCGGATCTGCCGCTCCACCTCTGTGGTGGCCGTTCCACCAAGGCTGTTCCGGGCATTCACCACCGTGTCCAGTTTCAGGCATTCCAGCACATCCGCTTCAATCAAAGGACTCACCTGCTGCATCGTTTCAAGGGGCAGGGACTCCAGAGAAAACCCTTTCCTCAAACAGAGCGCAACCAGATACCCCACCACTTCGTGCGCCTCCCGAAACGGCAGCCCCTTACGCGTCAGATAATCAGCCAGATCTGTAGCGTTGCTGAATCCGACCGCAGCAGCAGCCCGCATACGCTCCGCATGCACCTGGATGCCGGAAAGCATCCCGGAATAGATCCTGAGGGACATACGAAGAGTGTCCGCCGCATCAAAAACCCCCTCCTTGTCCTCCTGCATATCCTTATTGTACGTCAACGGCAAACCCTTCATCGTCATCAGCAGTGCCATAAGACTCCCGCATACCCTTCCCGTCTTTCCACGAATGAGTTCGCACATGTCAGGGTTTTTTTTCTGAGGCATAATGCTGCTTCCCGTTGTATGACTGTCCGGCAGCGTGATAAAGCCAAACTCCTGACTAGACCACAGAATGAGTTCCTCGCTCAGCCTTGACAGGTGTACCATCACAATACTGCTGAACGATAAAAAATCTAATACAAAGTCCCGGTCACTGACGGCATCCATTGAATTCAACGCCACGCCCCGGAATCCCAGCTGATTCGCGGTTGCCACCCGATCAATATCAAAACCGGTCCCCGCCAACGCACCTGCCCCAAGGGGCGAATCGTTCATGCGCTCCAGTGTCTGAGAAAGGCGCTCTGAATCCCTGCTGAACATGGCATAATAGGCCATCAGATGTTGCGAGAACCGCACCGGCTGCGCGACCTGCAGGTGCGTATAGCCCGGCATAATCACCTCCAGATGGGCTTCAGCAAGATCAATCAGCACAGTCCGAACGGTCTGCAGCTCTATCCCAATCTCATTCCCCGCTCTCCGAAGCCACAGGCGCAGGTCCGTGGCGACCTGATCATTCCGGCTTCGTGCGGTATGCAGTTTTCCGCCCACCGGACCAATCCGCCGGGTCAGCTCGTGCTCAATATTCATGTGCACATCCTCCAGTGCCGGATCCCAGTGAAACTCCCCTGCAAGGACAGCATCCCGGATCTCTTCCAGACCTGCACAGATCATCTTCCCCTCCTGTTCCGAAAGAATACCCTGTGCCGTCAGCATAGACGCATGTGCGACAGAGCCTTCTATATCCTCCAGGGCCATCCGCCTGTCTATGTCTGTGGATGCACCGAAAAGTTGCACCAGCCGGTCTGTTTCTTCTGAAAAACGACCGCCCCACATACGCTTTGGATCACCGGTGCTGCGTTTTTTTTTCATTAGGGGAATGAATTTTCTGTTCTAAACAAATAAAATAGGTTCCCGCACCGTAAATTGTCTCATTCAACTGCCTGCATGACTGTGCGTCTTTTTTGTTTTTTACTCGGATCGCTCACTTCTTCTGCACTCGTGAGCGCACAATCCTCCATGCCCGTTTCCGGAGAGCAGGGCACGCCGGCAGCGGCAGCGGCCTATACAGAGACCCCTCCAATACTCGACGGCACCGTCACGGATGACCCTGCATATGCGCAGGCAATCCCGATTACCGAATTCTGGCAAACCACACCTCAGGAAGGGCAGCCCTCAAGCGAACGTACCGAAGTGTATCTGGTCTATACGGATCACGCCTTGTACGTAGGTGTGATCTGTTATGATCGTGAACCGGAACAGATCATCGTGTCGGATACCCGCCGGGATGCTCCGCTGGATGAAACCGACAGCTTTCAGATGATTCTGGATACCTATCTGGATGGGCAGAGCGGGTTTGTCTTCGGTACGAATCCTGCAGGCATTGAGTACGACGCACAGGTAACCAACGAAGGGCAGGGAGCCTTCGGCGCACGTCAGCAGACGGGCAGCGGCGGAGGCTTCAATATTAACTGGGATGGGTCATGGGATGTGCAGACCCGTACAACTGAAGCGGGGTGGACGGCTGAATTTGAGATTCCGTTTCGGACCATTCGTTTTCCCTCTACGCGTGAGCAGACATGGGGCATAAACTTCCAGCGGAATATCCGGCGCCATAATGAACGCTCTTTCTGGACCCGTATGCCCCGGCAATTCCAGCTCAGCAGAGTTTCCATGGCCGGCCATGTATCGGGACTGATCGTCCGGCAGCCCCGGAACCTCCAGATTGTCCCCTATACACTTGGAAATGTCACCCGAACGTTTGAACCTGCCGAGTCACAGGTTGAACCGGATGTCGATATCGGGGTGGATCTCAAGTACAGCCTCACACCAAGCCTTACCCTTGATGCCAGCTACAATACAGATTTTGCACAGGTTGAAGTAGATGAACAGCAGGTCAACCTCGACCGGTTCAATCTCTTCTTCCCCGAAAAGCGTCCCTTCTTTCTGGAGAATGCCGGACTCTTCTCGGTGGGAGTATCTGAATTCAGTGGACAGGAAGTGGAACTCTTCTTCAGTCGCCGGATCGGAATCGGACCGGACGGTGAACAGATTCCCATTCTCGGAGGGACCCGGCTGTCCGGACAGGCGGCGGGGGTCAATGTCGGGCTGCTGACCATGCAGACCCGTGAGGTGGAAGGAACGGCAGCGGGGACAAATTTTTCGGTCATACGGGTCCGCAAAGACTTGGCCAACCGTTCTGCTGTCGGAGTCATGGCAACCAGCCGGCTTCATCTTGATGCAGACGATTCCATACCTGTAGAAGAAGACAATCAGGCTCTGGCAATAGACGGGCGATGGGGAATCGGCCGGTATACCACCCTCTCCGGCTTCGCTGCCCGCACATTTTCGCCCCATCTAAGCGGCGCGGAGCATGCATTCAACCTGAATGCATCCTATCTCTCCAATGTGTGGAGAATCAATAGCACCTTCACCCAGGTAGCCGAGAATTTCAATCCGGCGATTGGGTTCCTGAGACGAAACAGTGAGTATCGCAAACTTACCGGCCTGATCCTGTATGCATGGCGGCCGGAAAATTGGTTTGGGCTCCTGGAACTGCGGCCTCATATCAGTTATCAGGGATACTGGGACTTTCGAGGATTCCAGGAAGGAGGCCGCTGGCATATTGATAATCACTTTGAATGGAAGAGCGGATTCGAAATTCATACCGGAATCAACCTGACCCGTGAAGGGGTTCAGGAAGAATTTGAGATTGCAAGCAATGTACGCGTCCCCGCAGGGACCTATGAACACAGAGAAGCGCAGCTCGTACTCATCACCAATCAGGGACGAAAGGTGAGTATCCGTACGCGTGCGTTTCTGGGTGGATTCTTTGGCGGTACACGCAGAAACGTCTCCAATACCATCCGTATCCGAGCCAATGAGGCCCTGACCACAGAGATGAATTGGTCGTACAACGATGTGCGCCTGCCGAATGGTGACTTTGTGATCAATCTGATTCAAACCCGACTTTCTTACTCATTTACCCCCCGACTCTATGTTCAGGGCCTGTTCCAGTACAGCGACAGCGCAGGAGATCTGTGGTCCGCCAACCTGAGACTGGGCTGGCTTCAGTCTGCGAATACAGGATTATTTATTGTCTTCAACGATGTAAGCGAATCCAGCCAACCCTTCCATAACAGCCTGGGGCGTACAATCACCATCAAATACAGCCGACTTTTTAATGTTCTCCGCTAAAATGCTGCTCTTTTTCCTTTGCCTGGTCCCCTTGCTGGGGGTGATGATGACGGTACAGGCACAAACCCCTTCACCGCTTCATGAGAAACTGGACCGTCACGCCATGTCGGTGGAGTCCGATGTGATCGACTGGCGCCGGGACATACATGCAAACCCCGAACTCAGTAATCGGGAGTTTCGAACCGCAGCACTGGTCGCCGATCACCTGCGTTCCCTCGGCATGGACGTTCAAACCGAGATCGCCCATACCGGAGTCACTGGATTTCTGAAGGGCGGAAAACCCGGGCCGATTGTTGCCCTCCGTGCGGACATGGATGCATTGCCGGTGACCGAATTGGCAGATGTCCCCTTTGCCTCCAAGGTGCGTACAACTTACAACGGCATGGAGGTCGGCGTGATGCATGCCTGCGGCCATGACACCCATACGGCCATCCTGATGGGGGTAGCCAGCGTCATGGCCGAGATGAAAGAGGATCTGCCGGGATCCATTAAATTCATTTTTCAACCTGCCGAGGAAGGGGCACCGGCGGGCGAGGAAGGAGGGGCAGAACTCATGCTTCGTGAAGGGGTCTTTGACGATCCAGCCCCCGAAGTGATTTTTGGATTACATGTCTGGCCGGAGCGGGTCGGGCAGATCAGTTATCTGCCGGGCCCGTTTATGGCCAGCGCGGATGAGTTGTTTATCACCGTCAAAGGAAAACAGACCCATGGCGCCGTTCCGTGGGGAGGAGTAGATCCGATTGTTGTAGGCAGTCAAATTGTCCTGGGATTACAAACCATTGCCAGCCGACAACTGGATGTCACGGCCACCCCCTCTATTATCACTGTAGGCACCTTTCATGGCGGGGTGCGCAGCAATATCATCCCCGATGAGGTGAAACTGTCAGGAACCATCCGTACATTTCTGCCCGACATTCAGGATGAAATTGAAGAAAATATCCGCCGGACCGCCGAACACATTGCCGCCAGCGCCGGCGCGACCGCCGAAGTCCGGATTAACCGCGGATATCCGGTTACGGTCAATGATCCCGACCTGACGATGCGAATGATCCCCTCACTTGAGCGTGTATCCGATTCGGTCAGTCAGGCGGTGCAGATTACCGGAGCTGAAGATTTTTCCTATTTTGCAAACGAAGTGCCTGGACTGTTCATCTTTCTCGGGATTGCTCCTGCTGATGCAGACCTCGAAACCGTCCCAAGAAATCACTCCCCCTATTTTTTTGTGGATGAATCTGCACTCATCACCGGTGTACGGGCACTCGCCAACCTGGCCGTTGACTATATGGTCCAACCACCGGGAATCGGGGAGTGAAGGCAAAAGGACAGAGAGGCGCTGTCCCTCCATCCCCGTGAACTCCGTATCGCCAACCCGGTGCTGGAACGGTAGATCCTCCCCTCCCGGTATTCAAACGGCTTCCACCGCATCTGCAATGCGACGCAGTAATTCCTGCCGCCCTCTTTGATCCACTGCAGAGGTGGCAATGATCGGGAGTTCGGCCCCCTGGGACTGCAGTGCCTTCTGGGCCGTTCGGATACTGCGCTGCATGGTGTTGCCAGATAATTTATCTGTCTTGGTCAGCACCAGAAAACATTCTGCGCATGTCTGCCGCAAAAGCAGCATAACCTCCTTATCCAGAGCGGTGGGGGCATGGCGGCTGTCCACAAGATGAAGCACCGCACGTAAGGACACACGCTCTGTGAGGTAAGCCACGATATTTCTCCTCCACTGCGCCCTTGCTTTTTTACTTACCCTGGCATAGCCGTATCCCGGGATGTCGACGAAGTACATCCCATGGTTGACCTCATAAAAATTAAAGGTCTGCGTCTTTCCCGGGGTTGCACTGATCCGTGCCAGAGACCTTCTCCGGCATAGCATATTCAAAAGTGCACTCTTGCCGACATTGGAACGTCCAATGAAGGCCACCTCAGGCAGATCCTCCACTGGCATCTGTGCCAGGTTCTCTGCACTCTTGATAAACGTGATCTGCCGAACCTCCATGAATAATGCATCAAATCCCTGCACTTCGGACCGCTCCGCCGATATGCGCCGGGTTCCGTACAATATGCGCACCTGCATCTGCAAGTGCCGCAAACTTATCCTCAGCCGTCCCCTTCCCCCCCGCAATGATGGCCCCTGCATGCCCCATGCGGCGCCCTGGAGGGGCAGTTGCGCCGGCAATGAATGCAACCACCGGCTTGCTCATATGCGCCTTGATATAGGCTGCGGCATCCTCTTCATCCGTGCCTCCAATCTCGCCAATCAGGACAACGGCAGCCGTTTCGGAATCCTCCTCAAACAGTTTTAATGCATCAATAAACCGGGTCCCGATCACCGGATCCCCCCCAATTCCGATGGCCGTGCTCTGCCCGTATCCTTCACGGGTCAGCTGATCAACGGCTTCATAGGTCAAGGTTCCTGATCTGGAAATCACACCAACCGGCCCTTCCGCGAAGATCATCGCCGGCATAATCCCCACCTTGGCCTGTCCAGGCGTTAACAGCCCTGGACAATTCGGCCCAACTAAACGGGTGCCTTTGGATACTGCATAATGGAATGCCTGAACCATGTCCTTCACCGGAATCCCTTCTGTAATGCACACGATTAAGGTCAAACCCGCATCGGCAGCCTCCATAATCGCATCTTTGGCAAATGCAGGGGGAACGAAGATGACCGAGGTATTGGCCCCTTCCGCCGTAACGGCTTCCTGAACCGTATTAAAGACCGGGCGGCCTAGATGCTGAATCCCTCCTTTGCCGGGAGTAACTCCGCCAACGACTGTCGTGCCGTATTCAATCATCTGCTCTGCATGAAATGACCCTTCCCTGCCCGTAAATCCCTGTACGGCTAACCGTGTGTTTTTGTCAATTAAAATACTCATAATCAGTTTTCTGATTCAATGTCTATGAAGATGAATGTTCTGCTAAATTCATGATTTTCCTGCTGATCGTGAGCAACTCTGCCTCACGAAATGGTGCCCCCAGCAACTGCACCCCTACGGGCAGTCCCTGGGCGGTTCTCCCGACCGGAACAGATATCCCCGGGATGCCCGCCAAATTGGCCGTCACCGTATAGGCATCGCTCAGATACATCTGAAGCGGATCTTTATCCCGCTGTCCAACCCGCATTCCCGCCCTCGGGTTTACGGGAGTCAAGAGGATATCCACCTTTTCCCATGCCTCATCAAAATCCTTCCGAATTAAATTACGCACACGCTGCGCTTTCCCGTAATACGCATCGTAGTAGCCGGCTGAGAGTACATACGTCCCCAGCATGATGCGCCGTTTTACCTCAAATCCAAATCCACCGCTTCGGGTGCTTATATACATGTCTTCCAGTGAATGCGCTTCACCTGCCCGTCGAAGCCCGTACTTTACTCCATCATAACGGGAGAGATTACTGGATGCTTCCGCAGCCGCAAGGATATAATACGTTGCAACCCCGTATTCTGTGTGAGGCAGCGAGACGGGGATCAGACGGGCCCCTTCGGATTCGAGCATACATGCGGTCTGATCCACAAGTTTTTTAACCTCTTCATCAAGTCCCTCCCCGTAATACTCCTTCGGCAAACCGACCCGTAATCCATGGATTGCATGATCCGCGGAGAATTCCACATGCTGATAGGAACAATTCATACATGTTGCATCACTCGGGTCCGTGCCCGCCATGTGGGAGAGAATCCGGGAAACCACTTCAACGCTATTGGCAAAGGTGCCGACACAATCAAATGACGAAGCAAATGCGACCAGACCGTAGCGACTCACCAGTCCGTAGGTTGGCTTCAATCCCAGGACTCCGCAAAAGGATGCCGGCTGACGTATGGACCCGCCCGTGTCGGTGCCTAACGCGGCATGACACATCCCGGCCGCAACCGCCGCCGCCGATCCGCCCGAGGATCCGCCCGACACATATTCCCGATTATGGGGGTTCAGTGTGGGGCCATAGGCAGAATACTCAGTCGTCGCCCCCATCGCAAATTCATCACAGTTCGTACGCCCAATCAGGAGTGCACCTGCCTTGCGAAGCCTTGCCACGCAAGTGGCCTCAAATGGAGGGCGGTATCCTTCAAGAATTTTTGAAGAACAGGTGACCGGCCACTCGGTTGTGCTCAGAACATCCTTGACCCCCAGCACCAGCCCCATCAAGGGCAGCTCATTTCCCTCGCTCAATGCCCGATCAATCGCCTCAGCGGATTGACCTACAGAGGATGCATCAACATGCGTGAACGCATTCAGAGATGGATTTTTCTCCTGAATGGTCTCCAGGGCAAGCTGCGCAATCTCTGCGCAACTCGCCCTTTTGCTCAGTAACGCACTCCTGCAATCGGCAAACGACGGCAAAGCCATATGCGGTTCCCCAGACGTGCCAAGGCGGAAAAGGGTTACTTAGGCGTTTCGGGAGCAGGGTTTGCTGGATCAGGCCCCTGCCCCTGAGACGGAGGTGCATAACCTGGAGGATTCTGCTGTGCGGGCGGACGATACGCAGGTGGGCGATCCTCCACGGTCAACTCACGGCTGATCTCACTCGTGGCTGACTTAAATTCCCGAATTCCCTTCCCGAGTCCACGTGCGACTTCAGGGATACGCTTGGCCCCGAATAACACCAAAACAATCAGGAAGATAATGCCAATCTCCATAGGTCCAAAACTGAACAGAAACAGGACAGCGATTTCCAGAGATTCAAGATTTAACATGACGTGTTCTCGTTATTTTTAAGGCAGAACTGTTTAAAGATACAAATACCCGCACTTCATGTTCCACACATTCCTCCCGCCTGGGTTCCATCTCTGTCCAACGTGAAGATTTCAGCTCCTCCATAGCGGTCATTTTGGACTCCAATGACAGATTGAAGCGATCTTTCTGATGTATCCGGTGCACTGCTGCCGAGAAAGACCCGGGAGCGACTATGCTGCCGGAGCTGCCTGCTCCGACACCGGATGCTCTTCCAGAACAGGAATTTCCGCTTCAGACGGCGCTGGATGCATTCCGATCAGGAATTTTTTCTGGAAAAGCAAAATACCCATAACGCCCCCCACAATCCCAATATCTGCAACGTTGAAGATGGGAAAGAAGGACAGATAGCTTCCTCCGATGAACGGGATCGAGGCAGGGATCAGTCCATGCCAGAGATCAAAGTGAATGAAATCCACCACCCGCCCCTGAAAAAAAGGACCATAATCAAAGATCATCCCATAAAACAGCCGGTCAACAATATTCCCGATCGCCCCTCCTAGAATGCAGGCAAGGCTGGCGGTATAGGGGAAATAGCCATCACGAACACGAACCAGATAGACAACAATCATGACCGCGGCAATCATGGAGAACGCCGTAATCATGCCTGCAGGACCAAAATTGATCCCAAACGCCATGCCTGGATTTTCGGTATAGGTAAACTTCAGCCAGCCTCCCACAAGGTCAATGGCCCCGATATGACCGGAATCCATGTTCAGACGCACGACCACTTTCGTGACCTGATCAAGTACCAGCACGCCAGACACAATCCAGAACAGTCGCATATGCGAGTCTACCGCTTCTGCTTAAGTTTGGCCTCAATCGAGATCTCTGTATGAGGGACCGCCTCCAGCCGCTCTTTGGAAATGGGATTTCCCGTCACCTTGCAAATCCCGTAGGTCCGATTTTCAATGCGCTCCAGCGCCCGGTCCAGATACCCGATGTATTTTTTCTGGCGAGCCAGCATTAAATACAATTTCTCCCGCT
This sequence comes from Rhodothermales bacterium, assembly GCA_022820435.1. Lineage (GTDB taxonomy): Bacteria > Bacteroidota > Rhodothermia > Rhodothermales > Bin80 > Bin80. The sequence goes on along the minus strand of JAJEFL010000172.1, from coordinate 11,486 downwards.
CCATTGCGTCCGTCCCGGCATCCGCCATATGGAAACTGTACGCCGAGTCGCTCTCGGATCGCTCACGTGAATCCTTGATCTGCGCCTGCATCTGCGTGATATCTTCAAGCGCATCCCTGCGCTTGTCCAGAATCAGCGAACGGAAATGCGCTAGGGTTTCATCATCAAACGGCGTCTTTGCAGGGCCATTCACTGGAGATCCAGAAGATACTGGAACTGATTTTTGAACTGCCATAGTCTAACTTATTTCACTTTGTACTGCAAGGGTCACACCGACCGGGTTATCCCCAGTGTAAAGATCTCCTCACCGATATTAAAGCGTTCAACATGCTCTCCTTTTGGAGAAAGAACGAAGTTATACGTGACGGCCAGCGTCTCGTTCCTGACCCGGTCAATATAGGATTCGATGGCCGTGCGCAGCACCTTGGTTGCATGGCAATCCACATGAATTCGATCCGTCACCGCAAAGCCCGCCGCCTTGCGAAGATTCTGAATGCGATTGATACTTTCCCGGGCAAGTCCCTCATGCAGCAGTTCCTCCGTGATCACAGTGTCTAAAGCAACCGTATATCCGTCTTCCTGACCAACCAGCCAGCCCTCTACCCCCTGCGTGGTGATTTCAATGTCACCCGGCAGCAATTCAAGTTCAAATCCCTCTCCCGTCAGAATTACTGGATCGCCGGAAGCGTAGGCATCTAACTGTGCGGTTCCGAGTGCAAGAATTGCTTCCTTGACCCGGGGCATATTCCGCCCGGCCCGCCGACCTAATTGACGAAAATTCGGGCGGGCACTTCGGCGGACAATGGGATGGGATGCATCAATGTATTCCATCGTTCGTGCATTCACCTCATCTAGAATAATGGGGGCGACCCTTGAAACGGTTTCCTCCGGACAACTTTCGTCCACCACCACCAGGATCCGCCCCACCGGCTGACGAATATTCAGTTTTGCCCTGTTCCGCAACCCAAGAACCAGCGAGGAAATCACCTGTGCACTTTTCATCCGCGCCTCAAGTGCATGATTCACCCGTGTGTGGTCTTTTTGCGGGAAATTTGTCAGATGAACCGATTCTGCTGCACCGGCGGCATTGACCGTAAGGCGCTGATACAGCCACTCGCTGTAATGGGGCGCAATCGGGGCCATGAGACGCGCCACCGTTTCCAGGCATGTATGTACGGTTTCGTAAGCTGCCCACTTATCGTCATCTGATTCCGTGGGACGCGTTGCCTTTGCACTCCAGAAACGCCGGCGGGATCTGCGGATATACCAGTTTGAAAGATCCATCACGAACGCCTCTACGGTACGGGCGGCCCGGGTGGGATGATAACCTGCCAGTGCCGAATCAACCCGTTCCACCGCAGACTGCAAACAGCTGAGAATCCACCGGTCCAACTCCGGCCGCTTCTGCACCGGAGGGGCATCTTCCATCCCCGTATAGCCATCAATATTGGCATACGTTGCAAAGAAACTGTAACTGTTCGTTAAGGTACTGAAGAGTTTCCGCTCCACTTCCTTCACCCCATTGACTGTAAACTTCAAATCCTCCCATGGCGGGGAGTTACTCATCATGTACCACCGTACCCGGTCTGCTCCGTGCTCTTTGATCAACGCAAACGGATCTACTGCATTTCCTTTGGTCTTGGACATCTTTTCGCCCTTCGCATCCAGAAGAAGTCCCCCCACTACGCAATTACGGAACGAAACTTCATCCATCACCAGGGCTGCAATTGCGTGGAGCGTATAAAACCATCCGCGTGTCTGATCCACGCCTTCGGCAATGAAGTCTGCCGGAAAACTCCGTTCGAATGCCTCTTGATTCTCAAATGGATAGTGCCACTGTGCGAACGGCATGGCCCCTGAATCAAACCACACATCAATGGTTTCCGGTACTCGCCGCATCGTTCCTGCGTCCGGTGCCGGCCATGTCAGTTCATCTACAAACGGGCGGTGCAGATCAATATCCTCATCCTGATCCGGCAGCTGATCTCCGCAGCGTTCGCGCAGTTCCGCAATGGAGCCGATCACCTCAATGACATCCGGGTCGTGATCGGAGACCCAGACCGGAAGGGGGGTTCCCCAGAAGCGGCGGCGGCTGAGTGCCCAGTCCACATTGTTGGAGAGCCACTCCCCGAAACGGCCGGTTCCAATAGAGGCGGGCTGCCATGCGATCTGATGATTGAGTTCTACGAGCCGGTCACGGACCGCCGTGGTGCGAATGAACCAGCTTTCCACCGGATAACTCATTAGCGGGGTCCCTTTCCGCCAATCATGAGGATAGTTGTGGACATAGCTGTCCTCCCGGTGCAGAAGCCCCCGTCTACGCAATTCTCGAATGACCGGCCGGTCTGCATCCTTGAACCAGAGCCCGCCCACATGCGGCATCTCTGCCCTAAAATGCCCCCGCAGATCAATCGGATTCAACACGGGAAGTCCCTCCGTTTGCCCCACCTCATAGTCATCTGCTCCGAATGCAGGCGCAATATGTACGATCCCCGTACCCTCTTCGGTGGACACAAACTCCGCGGTCACGACCCTCCAGGCCCTGTGGCCCTGATCCTTAAAAAAACTGAAAAGCGGCGCATACTGCTCCCCCGCAAGTTCGCGTCCATGTATCGTTCGAATCACCTCATATTCCTCCCGCAGCATCTCTAATCGGGCCCGGGCAAGAATCAGACGGGATTCAGGGATTGAGGCGCAGCGCACAACGACATACTCGATCTCCGGCCCGACTGCCAATGCTGCATTTGAAACCAGCGTCCAGGGCGTGGTTGTCCAGGCCAGGAAGTACGTATCCGGCTGATCCAGGGATCGGAAACGGACCGTAACGCTTGGATCCTGGACCTCCCTGTATCCCAGGCTGACTTCATGGGAGCTCAGAATTGTGCCGGATCCCGGGCTGTACCAGTGAATCTTATGACCTTTGTAGAGCAGCCCCTTCTCGTAAATCTGTTTGATCAGCCACCACTCGGTTTCGATATATTTCGTTTCGAAGGTTACATAGGGGTGATCGAGATCCACCCAGTATCCCATCTGCCGTGTCAGTTCATCCCATTCCCCTTTATAGGTCAGAACACTCTCACGGCACTGCTGATTAAACTTTGCCATGCCGTAGCGCAAAACATCTTCCTGCCCATCAAGCCCGAGACTTTTTTCAACCTCAATCTCTACTGGAAGTCCATGCGTATCCCAGCCCGCTTTGCGCTCCACACGCCGCCCTTTCATAGTATGGTACCGGCAGAACACATCTTTGATGGTGCGGGCCATTACATGATGGACACCTGGATGTCCGTTGGCAGTTGGGGGGCCTTCATAAAACGTATAGGTGGGCGCGTCTATACGCAGTTCCACACTTTTTTTGAAGATATCTTCGGCCTCCCACCTCTCACGGATCTCCCGCTCAACCTGATGAACATCCGCACGCCGAATTTCTTCAAAACGCTGTATCCCCTCACTCATTGCTCACTCGTGCCCAAGTTTTTCCACCACACCGGCCATAATTGCGGACAACTTCGGTTCCGCAAGACCTGCCGCTGCGATAACATGCTCTAATGTTAAAGGCTGGAGTGACTCAGGAAAACATTCGTCCGTAATCACACTCACCGCCATTACACGCAGATTCATGTGTCTGGCAACGGTCACCTCCGGTGTGGTTGACATACCGACAACATCTGCACCGATCGTCCGGAGAAATTTGTACTCCGCTCTGGTTTCCAGACTAGGACCCAGTACCGAAACATACACCCCCTCGTGAAGCTGAATAGCGTGGGTCCGGGCAACCTGCATTGCGTACCGGCGAAGATTGGGATCATACGGTTCACTCATGTCAGGGAATCTCGGCCCCCATTCGTCCACATTTGGCCCCACCAGCGGATTGACACCCTGCAGATTAATATGATCTGAGAGCAGCATCACATCTCCTCTCTGATAATCGGGGTTCATGCAGCCGCACGCATTGGAAACCAGAAGACTGTCTATGCCAAGTTTTGCCATGACACGAACCGGGAACGTCACCTGACGGGCACTGTACCCCTCATATACATGTACGCGCCCTTTCATGCATGCTATCGGCACCCCCTTTAGCGTTCCAAAAAGGAATTCGCCCCGATGAGATTTGACGGTTGAGACAGGGAAATGCGGAATGGACTCGTACGGAATCCGGTGTTTAACCTTGATTTCTTCAGTCAACTGTCCCAGCCCTGTTCCCAGAATCAGGCCGGCCCGGGGCTGCAGCTGCGTGATTTTGCGGATTACCGCCACCGCCGCTTCCACTTGCGCAATCTGCGTTTGAGGATCGGGAATATTCGTTTCCATCTGATTAAGTTTTTTTGAATTGATTTCGTGGTCCAAACAGAGCCGAGCCGACGCGGACATGCGTGGCTCCTTCCTCAATTGCGATCTCGTAATCTCCGCTCATTCCCATAGAGAGCCCCGGCCCTGTTAAGTGTCCATATCTGGAACGTATACGACGAAGCAGGCGAAATTCCTCACGCACCTTCCGTACATCTGGCGAGGCCAGCGTCATGAGGCCGGCCAGACGAACCGATTGAAATTCCTCCAGCGGCGCTAGAATCTCATCTATGCGGGTGGGATCCAGGCCAAATTTGGACGCTTCGCCCGACACATTCACCTGCAAAAAGCACGGCAGTACAAGGCCTGCCGCTTCGGCATAACGATTCAGTGTCTGCGCCAGCCGGATGCTGTCCAGAGCATGAAACTCCTTGGCATGCTCGACAACCTGACGGGCCTTATTTCGCTGCAGATGTCCGATCATATACCAGTTTTGATCTGGGAAGTGCGGCGCTTTCGCAACCAGTTCCTGCACCTTGTTTTCTCCAAACCCGGCGAGCCCGGCCTCAACTGCCGCGGCGACCACCTCAACGGGCCAGGTCTTCGTCACTGCAATGAGGGTGACTTCTTTTTCCCTGCGCCCGGCCCGGCGACAGGCACCCGAAATTTTTTCCTGAACCCGATGGATTCGTTCCCTGATCTGATTCGTCATTTTAATGCATTATCCTTCCGCGCGAAGCACCGCAAGCACGGACCGGTCGTAAACACTCCGGTTACTTAGAAACCCGATGAGCACGGTCAATCCGATCACGGCAGCGATCACGGCAAGAATGGACTGCCCCGTCACGGCCAGCGGAAGATCAAACACGGTCATCGCTAGAATCCAGCCTGCGACTAAAGATAAAATCAAACCTGTTGCGCAGGACAAAAAACCCAGCACAGAATACTCCGCCATCGTAATGATCAGGAGTTGTTTCCTGCTGGCACCCAAAGTTTTGAGCAGCCCGCTTTCTTCAATTCGCTGTAATCGGCCGATTAAGAGCGAGCCGACCAGAACCAGTACTCCGGCGATGAAACAGAAATAGGCCATGAACTGGATGGCAAAGCGGATCCGATCCAAAACTTCACGAATGATACGAAGAATCGCTTCAAGACTGAGTACCGTCACATTCGGGTAACTTGCGACCACCAGTGACTGCAGGGAGTCCGGGGAGGTGGCTCCCTCCCTGCGACTGGTAATCACATGCGTCTGCGGCGCATCTTCCAAGACATTCGCGGGGAACACTACATAAAAATTTGACCGCATCTGCTCCCAGTCTACGGTTCGGAAACTGGTGACTATTGCGGGAATCAATCTCCCCTGTACATTAAAGACAAGTGTATCTCCCATCTCCAGCCCCAGTTCTGCCCGCGCAAAATCGTCCTCCACTGAAATCGGGACAAAAGCAGAATCCGGCTGATAGGTTCCCGTGAAGGTGCCACGGGCAAGTGATTCGGCATCGGTAAGCCCGACCCGGTAGGTAGATCGATATTCCCGTGTCAGCGGCCATGTGAATTCCCGTGTGGAATCCTTCACCAATTCCTCCACGGTCTGCTCCCCGACCGCATGGAGGCGCATATTCACGATGGGAGAACTGTCAATGATCGGCCAGTTCTGCTCCTGAATCAGGCGCGTCACGCCGCTGAGCTGATCATTCTGGATATCAAAAAAGATCATGTCCGGTCGACCTTCACCACCTACAGCATCCATTTGCTGCACAATGGTGCTCTCACTGATCAGCAGTACCATGACAATAAAGGTGCCCAGTCCAAGGGCGAGCATCACTAAGATCGTCTGGTTGCCGGGGCGGTGAAGGTTGGCAAATCCCTGACGAAGCGGATAAAACGGAATCCGATTGGTCAACTTACGGGCAATCCACATAAGAATCTTTGCCATGGATACCAGAGCACCAAAAGCAATGATGACGGCCAGCGCATAATAGAGACTCACTGCCCAGCTTCCTGATTGGGCGGCGGCGATCAGGATCAGTCCACCCACGATAATGAGGTAAGCCAGAAGGCGGACCCGTGCCGGGGTCAGAGGTTCAATACTGGAACGGAGTGCCCGTAAGGGAGAGACCCCGCGCACATCCATTAGAGGCAGGATGGCAAAAATCAGGGTTACAAACAAGCCAACCCCGAATCCCATCCCCATACTTGACCACGACACGCGAAATGCAATCTCAAACGGCAGGAACGCGCTGATTGCGTAGGGGATGAGTAATTGTGCCAATGCCCCCCCGATACAGCCCAGCACGCCCGCAATACAGCCCAGCATAAATGCCTGAAAAAAATAAATTGCAAAGACGCTCCCGCCGCCTGCCCCCATACACTGCAACACCGCAATATTATCCAGACAGCGACGGACATGTGCACGGATTGCCCCTCCGACTCCCAATCCTCCTAGCACAAGTGCACCAAAGCCCGCCAGTCCAAGAAACTGGTTAAAAAATCCCAATGCCGCTTCCCAGTTGTCCCGCTGCTCTGCGACCGTATCAATATCCGCGTTGAAGCCATCTACACGGCGATACAGGGAGTCCCGAAGGGTCTCCGGGTTTTCATCGGAGGCAAGTTTTATGTATACCTCATAATTCACCATGGCCCCGAACCCCAGAAGCATCGTGTCCAGCGTCGCAATCGGAACATATACCGAGGGCATGATGAACATGCTGACCTCGGTTTCGCTGGGGGCACGCACCAGTGAACCTGAGATTGCGTACCGCTTCCGGCCAATCTGGACGGTATCCCCCTGCTGAACTCCGAGCGTCTCCATCAGCCCTTCATCCACCAGTGCGCCTGACGTTTCCCTGAACCCGGCTGCCGCTTCAGCGGGATTGGAATTCAGTGCCCCATAGAGCGGGTATGCATCTTCCACTCCATAGACGCTCACCAGGCGGGACTGGTGCTGTATTGGGAAATAGGCAACCGTCATTGTGGAGACTCTCCGGGTTTTTGCAACCCCGATCGTATCCATGGCCGCCTGTGTGGAATCATCAAATGGCTGGTTATTGGAGAACCGCATGTCGGCCCCCAGGAGTTCCCGTGCCTGCTGATCGACACTGTACTGAAGGCTTTCAGATGTCGAGGACAATGCGACCAGCAGGGCGACCCCTACAATCATAGAGAACAGGAAGATCAGCAGCCGGCGACGGCTTCCCCGACTTTCCCACCATGCCATACGAAGAACCCAGGTACTGCTCATGCGACTGTACGCACTTCTTCGGCGGTTTGATAATCCCGGGCAACCCGGCCGGCATTGAGTTCCAGAATCCGGTGGCAGGACTGGGCAAATTTCAGGTCATGCGTCACGACGACCAGCGCCGTACCCGCAGTTTGATTCAGTTCCAGAAGCAATTCTTCAATTCGGCTGCCTGTGGCCGTATCCAGATTGCCCGTTGGCTCGTCCGCAAAAAGAATCGCCGGGCGATTAATGAAGGCCCGGGCGAGGCCGACCCGCTGCTGCTCTCCTCCGCTCATCTGTACGGGATAGTGGTGTGCCCGCCCTTTGAGCCCAACCTCATCAAGCAACTCCATGGCACGCTTACGGGCGTTTCCCCCTCGACTGAGTTCCAGCGGGACCATCACATTCTGCAGTGCGGTCAATGTGGGAATCAACTTGAAGGTCTGAAAGACAAAGCCAACCGAACTGCGCCGGATTGCCGCCCGCTTCCCTTCCGAGCAGTCGTTCAGATTCTTTCCGGCCAGTTTGACGATTCCGGATGTCGGCGAATCCAGCCCCGCGCATAGCCCCAGTAAGGTGGTCTTCCCGCTACCCGAAGGTCCTACAATAGCGCAGAGATCTCCCGTACCGAGAGAAAATGTAATATTATCCAGAACGGTCAATAAGCGGGACCCACTTTGGTAGGTTTTCGTAAGTTCTACAACATCAAGCATTCAATTTTGGACTATTGACTGATTTGCTGAAAATTAGAACCGCCCTGTGCACGGTCATGTGTCTGTGTGTTTTATTATCTGCAGGGCCTGTGGTTGCACAGGTTGCTCCCGCGGGGAGCACACAGATTCGTGTACTTTTTCTGGGAAACAGTTTGACGGCTGGTTACGGCCTCCCTGCAAACGAGGCCTATCCCGCTCTTCTGCAGGCACATGCAGATTCGCTGAAGTGGCCTGTAACCGTCATCAATGCCGGCGTGAGCGGGGACACCTCCGCCGGAGGGCTGAGGCGGCTCGTCTGGCAGCTGGAAACCCCGCCCGACATCTTGATCATTGCATTGGGGGCCAATGACGGTTTGCGCGGACTTCCCCCATCCATGACCAAAAGCAATCTGATCCAGATCATTGATCTGGCCAGAGAGTCCAATCCTGATGTGAGCATTCTGATTGCCGGTATGCAGGTCCCTCCCAACCTGGGCCCCATCTTTCAGGAAGAATTCCGGGAGGTCTTCCCCTCTGTAGCAGACGAGATGGACACCGAACTGATCCCCTTTCTTCTGGAAGGAGTCGGCGGTGTCACTGAACTCAACCAGTCCGATGGCATCCACCCGAATACTGCCGGGCAGCAAAGACTGGCCGATACCGTCTGGCATGTTCTGGAACCCGTTCTGCGATCACGCATCACAGAGTAACGGCATTCGGAATATGGTGCATAAGGGGCCGCCTGCCCCTAGATTCTAAGCCCCCCCCCAAGAGGAAGGTGAGCATTGAAGCTGGCAACCCCTTATTTACTTCTCGCCATCCTTCTGAAAAGTAAGGACTACTTCCCTTCGCATACGACTGCTGAGTGCTGCTGATTTTGCCTGTTTTGACGGGGGAGGTAAATAGCGGCGATTTTCCGGCAATTTCCGTGACCAACGCTGAATACAGGTGAGTCCGACCTTATTCATGACAACCTCCAGGATTTTGGCATTCTGGATAAATGTGCCGCGCACTGTATTTTCGCCGATCACGTACGACAAAAACAACTGATCGGTCTGTATTCATCTAAGCGCTAATTGACCCAAGTCCACAATTCGCCATGATCCAACGAGTCGGATTGCGCCCCCTGTGTGAATTTGGGTGCACGGAGAGATGGTCAGTCTTCGTGGCGCCCCACACCTCTCGTATGCGCTGGATCCGGGATACGAGGCCCACGGAGCGGAAGATCAATACCCATGAGTTTCAACTTATCTTCTATCTCCTCAGCGGATTTTTTGAAGTCTAAGTTTGCCTGTTTCCCTTTGTCGGCAAGGGTCTTGTATTGTTTTTCAAGTTTCTTCATTCGTGTCCTCAAGTTTTTTATAATGAGCAACCCTTAGGCAGAAAAACATCTTTGATGTCTCCATGAGATCAACGATAAAGCTATGTATTTGTTTTACATCTTCGTAAAGTTTTTTGTCTTCACTCAGATCACAAATTACCAAGTCAAGTTCATCCTGCAACACCTCCATTGAAATTCCGCGAGAATGCGCATGCCACCTTTTTGTATCATTCAATTTCAGTGCTATCTCATTTGCCCTCTCTTGTTTCATTTTTTCTGTAACTGGCTCACCTGTTGATTGTTTTTTATCCCAATTCTTGAACTTGAATGCTGGCAACCATTTTTCAAGCAGTTCTACCGAATGCTCTCGGGCCTGTTCATAGTGATGAAGGTCTGCGATGTCTATCTTGTTTAGAACAAGCGCATACTCAAGTGGCGTTAATTTACCTTTTCTGGATTTTTTGTTTAGTTCCTTAAATTTCTCCAGGTAACCCAAGCCCGGCACCCATTTACCGTCAACAAGAAACTGAGGGTCAATCGGCCCCAATTGAGAATGGTAATCCATGTATATATTATCACCTGACAATGCAAACACGGTACCAGCGGACATAGCTTGATCGGGGATTATGAAATCAACAAAGTCGTAGTGGTGACGGATAACCCTCACTGTCCTCTCAACTGCATCAACCAACCCACCACCAGTATGCAACAGGATTGTCAGGGTATCGTTGCTGTGCCCAAATTCTTGAACTATGCTTTCAATCCCGTCCCTGACTATTTCAGACAGATCGTTATGCATTGGGCCATAAATCGCCATAATGTCTGATTTTGTGGTTAGCGTGAGTTGGTCCAGTTGAAACTGGAACATCCTTTCAACAAAATCTTTGACCTCTGCCATTTGATCGACCTAATGTTGCCCAAATCCTGCCATTATCTAGAACACTAGACAAAATACAGCTACCGAAACGTATACTATTGAATTCTGAACTAGTTTTGTTGTTCCGCGTGAAACGTCGTCAGTCTGTACCGTGCCCGTAAGAAAACAGAATACCGCCAGACACGATAGGGTATTCCCGGACGGATACTTTCTACCTGCTACACTTTAACAGTCGGACTAGTGCTTGCTTCATACGCTCCCATGCGTTCCAAACCTAATGCTTGGTTACAGGAAGCCGTTTCACATTCTGCCTCAAAGTCCTCCCCGCTTGGATTGCTTTAATGCCTTGTTGCGTGGTCATCTCTTTGTTCAGCCTCATTACAGGGCATTCATCACTGCTACGAAGATATCTGTCGGTGTGGAGCACTTTAACCATCAATGCTTTATGGGTACTACCCGCTTGATACGCTCCCTTTCCATCATCCCGGCACATTCTCATCTTCAGTACACAGATCTGAATCATAGCCTGCTATGTAGACCCAGTGTCCGGCTCTGTCTACCTCGTTCAGGAATCGCCATCGGCAGACTACTACACCTGCCTCTGCCCCGCAAGTTCACCACAACACATCTTAACCCATCTTCACAATTTCATAGTGACATAAAAAAACGGATCCCTCCTAATCCCATTTTTGGGCGTTTTTTTTTTGAGGGGCCATAAGTGCGTGTCTTTACAGAGTCGATCGGGTTGATTTAAGGTGGTTTATGTACCGGCCTGTCCCAACTTTTTTCCCGTTTTTCAGCGCAATTTCCCCCCGTCTTTCTGAAGCGAGCATAGCAGGGGCTGCTCCGTCTGGAGTCGGTTCGATCCGCCATCATGTAGAGAGGAATTTGCGTCACGAGTCGGGTGGTTTTTGGGGGACTTTTTTCTGCCGAATGCGCTCCTGTTTTGTTTGGGTGGCTCGGGGATCATACTCGTATCCCATGATACGAAAGATCTCCTGCAATAACGGCGGCAGGTTCTGATCTAACTTCAGCTCCAGAACACGGGTCTGGCTCATTGGCAGTTCGGTGGTAATGCGCTTCACTTTG
>JAJEFL010000044.1:0-27078 GCA_022820435.1 Rhodothermales bacterium | reverse complement strand
AATGAGTGACCGCCAACCACCGCCCGCCCCGCATCCCACTGGATCGTTTGAGCGGGGTAAAGCCAAATACTTTCACGGGCGGACAGAAATCCTGCGACGATTCGAGAAATCTATGTCGCACGCAGCAGGGTCAAATTCTGGAACCTCGTTCCTGATCCAGGCCGCACCCGGTGCAGGTAAGACCGCTCTACTTGAGGAGTGCAAGCGACGGGCGCAAAAGTTGCAATGGAAGACGGCCCGTATCCACCCCGAAGGAATTCTGGATACAGCGTTGTTGCTTCACGCACTAGGACGGCGAGATGAGTCCAGAGAGAAAGAAAAGGAGTGGTCTCTGCAAATACCAAAGATCTGGAGGCGTATATCCAAAACCAGACTCCCCCCACCTCTGGCGCTGGAGATTCTTGAGGATGAAAAGTGCCCACTGCTACTCCTGCTGGATGAGGCGCAGCGGATGGCAGGCATTCCGCGTGACCCGGAGGAACGGTTTCTTGCAGTGCAGAGGTTCCTGAACTCAATCCATAACGGCGAACTGGGCCGCTCCGTGATCCTTCTGGCAGGTGGACTGGGGGGAACGGAAGCGGCCTTCAGACGACTAGCGGTATCTCACTTGGACAGGGGACGGCGGATCCATCTGGGACCTCTCAGCGAAGAAGCTACGCGGGCAATCATTCTGGATTGGCTCATCAACGATGGCAGGGTGAAAGGGGATACATCAAAGTGGGTGGATGCGATTGCATCGGATACGTATAGGTGGCCGCAGCACATCATGGCATATCTGAAACCCGCCATTGACTATCTGGAAGATCATGACGGGGAGATGACCGCAGCGGGACTGGATATTGTGCTTCGCAAGGGACGGGAAGGGCGACGGGAATTTTATGAGGCTCGCACCTTTGGCTTATCCAGGAAGCAGCGACACTGTATCGCAAAGTACGTGAAGTTGTCTGCCCGAGAGTCACGGATTGATCCAGACCACTTCATCAAGTTCCTAACGAACGAACTAGGTGAAGGGACAGGAAAAGAACTGTGTACGAAGGCACTTAATCAAGGCGTGCTGGACGAGAGATATGGATGCTACATGATCCCGATCCCATCAATGGAGACCTGGATCATAGAGAACTATGAGCACTACCGGCCCCCACCCCCTCTGCCGGGAACACAGACCTCGGACCCCGGCAAAACACACTAAGGTGCGGCGATACAATGAATTTCCCCCTTGCCTGCTCCATCTGGAGTCGGTTCGATTCGACATCATATAGAGAGGAATTGGGGGAGAAATTGCGCTGAAAAACGAGGGGGATCCGGTACATAAACCACACTAAATCAACCCGACCGACTCTGTAACAGACACGCACTTACGGCCCCTCAAAAAAAACGCCCAAAAATGGGATTAGGAGAGATCCGTATCGTTAGCATCACCACAAAATTGTGAAGATAGGTTAAAATAGTCCTTATCGCCTTCGCGGAACCATTGGTTCAATCAGGTGTAGACGGGAGTTGCGTATGTGTAACTTTATTGATTTGTTAATAAGGGGCAAACCTACTGCAGAGGTTTAATGAACGTCATCTTAAATAGGATGGAAGCCGAAAATCATAGATTCTCATGGGGTATTTTGAACGTAAAGAACTCTATCACAGCATTGAGAGAGACCGAAAAACCAAGGTACTGTCGTTCATAACAAGCGACCGTGCAGGTATGGAGACTCGAATTGCTCAGGATTGTGTTGATCCATTCGTAGATCTCCTTGAAGAGATAGGACCTACTCATCGTATATCCTTGATCCTTCATACTAATGGAGGAGAAACCCTTGTGGCATGGCGTCTGGTGAACCTTATACGTATGTTTTGCGAAGAGTTTGAAGTTCTAATTCCATTAAAAGCGCTTAGTGCCGGTACGCTCATTTCTATAGGTGCGGATCGGGTGGTTATGACCAAACAGGCAGCCATGGGCCCCATTGACCCGAGCGTGAACAATCCCCTTAACCCACAGGCATTTATTGGTGACTAATCCAAGCAAGTGCCAGTCAGCGTAGAAAGCGTTAGAGGCTATCTTGATGCTGCCCGCGACGAGTTAAAGATCAAAGGAGAGCAGTCACTTACTTCTATTCTTCTGGATTTGACCAGCCATATTCATCCTTTAGTTCTTGGTGAAATATTTAGATCGCAGGCACAAATCCGATTCCTAGCCGGAAAATTGTTGTCCAGACAAATCGGTGAGCAGAATAAAATCAATTCAATTATTGATTTTCTTTGTGCGGATTCGGGCAGTCACGACTATACGATTAATCGACGAGAAGCTGCCGAGTTGGGACTGAACATCGAAAAGCCGTCTGACACATTTTATAAGCGATTGAGAAAAATTCACTTGGACTACAACCAAGAACTCAAACTGCTTGAACCTTACAATGCACAGGCCCTTATATCTGGTGCTAAACCAAATCATCCTATCCCCTACGTCATCCCCCGTGCATTAGTGGAAGGAACCATTGGTGGTTGCTATTGTTTTACCTCGGAAGGAACCCTTACACGCGTTGAAGTGCAGATGAGCAGCGGGTTACACGAAGGGGTTAAAGATGAACGAAACTTTGAAGGCTGGAAAAAATTGAAATGACTTTCATAAGTAATAATGCTGATGCTAGCTTCTACTATCATGAAGATGCAGCAGTGGATATCGCCCGTATGGATTCATCGGCGGTGTACGGTAACCTTGCCGACGTAATGAAAAATACTACGGTGTTACTTCCACCTCCCCAGATTATTCGAGTAATTATGGTAAATCCACCTTGCCCTGAGGATCAAAATTCGGATATTGACCCTGTAGACGACCACAGTAACGGCGAAGTAAAAACTTCTGGTGACACCAATTGATTCCCGAAGAGCAGAATATCCAATGAATGAGCGGGAGATGCGGATTCTCCCCGAAGATGACCACTTGTACCACGCCATAGTTCCTGTGGCAGTGTTGTACGTCATCTGAAAGGGTATCCGTAGATTCCTGGCAATTGCCCTCCTATCCTGACTTTGACGGTTGCCCCTGATCTGAATATACGCAGAGCGGATTTCCGGGAAAAATGAACACTACCTGTCCCCCTTCTAGGGAATGAATCTTGAATCAGTAAACACAATCCGAAGGTCGTGTTTAGATGTCGTTACTTCCTTGAAGAGTACCGTCTGGCACTGCAGTGTCTGGCTGACGGCTCAATAGAGACGAATCCATTCCTCGGTCAGCTTGGAAGGAAGAAGATATTCGGCATGATTGCCCCGGTCGCAGATCACCGATGCCTCCTCATTCCCCAATTCGGCTAAAATCCGGCCTTCACTCAAGCGATGCTTCGAATCGTATCTCGTATTATAGCGGTGCCGCAGAATCCGGAGCAGGGCAAAGGCAGCAAAGCAGATCTTGACATGCGCCTGTACGCGCCGTTTTTTCTAATGATAGATGGACGAACGGCCATGGGGTGCTTCATGACCCGAAATGTCCAGAGACGGACACTAAGGTGCCCCTGACCTACGGCCGGATCGTCTCCATCCGGGCAATCCACAACCCGCTGTTCAGGTCAGAGGTGAAGATGTGCCCCTTGAAGATCTGTGCCCCCCAGGTCATGGACCATCCCGGCACCATGGACTGCGCATCTGTCGTCAGGATGTGGGCAATCTCCCGGCCCTGCTCGTAGAGGTTGCCCCTCAGTTCGCCGCGGATATCCACAACGCGCAAGCCTCCCTGATAATACCCCACATACAGACGGTCGTCCTCCACCCATACATTATGCGCCCCGGCATCCGGCACCTCATACCGGGCAACCTCCACCGGTGCCCCCATGTCAGACATATCCAGAATGTGAATGTAGCCTCTGGCATCTATCGGCCGGCCCGCATCCCAGTCATCCGGAAAAATCTCATCCCCGACAAACAGATATTTTCCATGCCTCCAGGCGACATGGGTGTTGCCCGCCGGATAGGAAAGCCGGCTGACCATCACCGGAGCCGTCTCCGTGCCGCCATGCGACCCCGCGCCGACATCCAGCGTCACCACGCCGTCATCCCAGTACGATAAGTAGGCATACCCATCCTGAACAATCACGTCATGCAGCGTCTTCTCCACCCGATCCAGTTCCCAGCGGCCGACCTCCTCCGGATTTACCGGATCAGAAATGTCAATGATATGAAGCGAACTCGTGCCGTTGTGACACGCATAGACTAGATCTCCCTCAATCCATACGTTATGAACGCCCCCGGTCACCGTCGCCGTGTACTCTGACAGAATGGTCGGATGGGCAGGGGTGGAAAGGTCCAGAATCACAATCCCGTTCCTCCGGCTGGAAGCCCCCTCACGCGTAATCACCGCCAACTGATTACTCTCGTGAATCTTTACATCATTAATGCGGCGGGCATCCACCTGAATGGAATCGGTCCTGACCGGACTCTCCGGATTGGTGACATCAAATACCTTCATCCAGTCGTGCATAAACGTGCCCACATACGCATAATCACGGCCGTCCACCCCCTCAAATACCCAGGTGTCCCCCGAATGATGGTGGGCAATCGGACCGCGGCCGACTGGAACCAGGGTCTCTTTGTGTATGCGGGATTCCGCCGCAATGATGATGGATCGCTCAATCCCTTCACCAATACGCGCGGTAATGGTATAGTCCTTTGCCTCCTCCGCAACAAATACCCCCTCGGCCCCTTCATTTTCCATGAATGCCCCTCCTCCGGATGCCTCCCATAATGGATAGATCCCGTCCACCGCCTGTCCCTCCGCATCCGTCGCCTGGATACGAAAACGTACCACATCCCCCTGTCTCACGATATACCGGTTCTGTGCAATCTGATAAGAGACGGCCGGGTTGGGAGCCACATGGACCTCCATGAGCGCCGTGGCACCGGCCGCCCGAACCGTGATTGTCGTTGAACCCGGACGCTTTGCATGAATATGACCGGATCGGTCCACCGTTGCAACTGCAACATTACTGCTTCGAAAACGAATACGGCCTTCTGGAATTGAACCGTTAACCTTGACTTCCACCGGCACACTCGTCCCGGATCGTATCGGCGATACCGGCACGCTGGCAACCAGTTGGGTACCGCCCCCCTTTTCTATGGTAATCTCTGCATATCCCGGCTTTCCTCCCATGATCGCCACAACCACCGCACTGCCGGAGGCCAGACCCTGGACAACTCCATTCTCATCAATCTTCGCAATTGATGACTCGGCAATATGCCAACGGGGCATGAATCCGGTAAGCACCGCATTCCCGGCATCATATGCCTCGGCAGAAAATTTCACGGTCTCACCGACCTTGAAGGAGGCCGATCCCGGTAAAATCTCAACACGCTCCGGCACAGATGCCTGCATGCTTACTTGCAGGAGTATTCCAATGAGTAGCAGCTTCATGGATTCGGGGGCAGTTTTATTGCCCCGTCAAACCCGTATTGCCGCGCACATGATCCGAAAACCATAAAATTTGAATCCCGTGAGCCATTCCCCAAGCCATAGGATCTGGAATGAGTCCCGCCGGGTCTCGCTCCTGTCCATCCCCATCGTTGCGACACAGCTGGGACAGATCAGCAACGGGTTTGTGGATGTGATGATGGTGGGGCGGCTGGGCGCCCCGGAACTCGCCGGCGTGGCCCTCGGGAATGCCACCTATTTTCTGTTTGCACTGATCGGGATTGGAATCCTGCTGGCCGTAGGACCGATGGTTTCGCAGGCCTACGGCGCAGGCAGGCAGGATCCCATTGGCCGGACCACCCGGCAGGCACTCTGGCTGGCCACGCTCCTGTCCGTGCCGGTCCTGCTGATCATGTGGAATGCAGAACTGCCGTGGACCCTCATGCAGCAGGACCCGGCAACCATGGTCTACGCACAAGGATACCTGCAGGCTGCAATGTGGGGATTCCTCCCCTTTATGTGGTTCAATGCACTGCGCAATTTTGTGGAGGCAATTGCACGCCCGCTGCCGATCACCATCATCATTGTAATGGGAATCCTGCTGAATATCCTCGCAAACTATGGTCTGATGTTCGGTAATTTCGGACTCCCCCGCCTCGGACTCACGGGAACCGGCTGGGCAACCTGTATCGTGCACTGGTTTATGTTTTCCTGCATTGCGCTGTATGTGGCGTTTCAGCAGCCCTACCGCACCTACGGGGTGCTGCGAAAACTCCGAACGCCCGACTTCGGCTATTTTCGTGAACTTTTGCGGGTCGGACTCCCGATTGGAGGATCCATTGGACTGGAGGTGACCCTGTTCAGTGCAACCGCCTTCTTCATTGGCACCTATGGCGCCGTCCCGATTGCGGCCCATCAGATTGCGATTCAATGTGCGGCGATTGCCTACATGGTGCCACTGGGGATCGGATTTGCCACCTCGGTTCGGGTGGGCCAGAATATCGGAGGGAAACATTATGCCGCAGCCGCAGCATCCGGGCACGCCGGGATGGGACTGGCATTCATCTTCATGTGCTGCACTGCACTGATATTCTGGCTTGCTCCCAATTTCATTGTCCGTATCTATCTGGATACAAAGGATCCCGCCAATACAGCAACAGTCATTCAAGTGGTTCGTCTGCTCGGGATTGCCGCACTTTTTCAACTCTTTGACGGAGTGCAGGCCACAGCACTGGGAGCACTGCGAGGACTCAAGGATACAAGCGTCCCGATGATGCTGGGCTTCATCGCCTACTGGCTGATTGGCATGCCAACCGGACTCGGACTCGGGTTCGGCCTGGACATGGGGCCGGAAGGATTCTGGTGGGGCCTGGTCGTCGGTCTTCTGGCCGCCTCCATCATGTTTACGTACCGGTTTGTCCACATGACCCGGCGGCTGCAAGACAAAAATGCCCCGATTGGCGGCAATTCGATGACTTTATTGTGAAGATTTATTGAATAATTTCTAAAATGCGCAAATAGGGCTAAAATCTTAGAATTATGTCGTAAATTTGCGCGGTTGAAACGCTAAGGCCCTCAATGCCTCAAATTTTTTCAAAGAAATCAAACACCCTTCCACACCTGTCTCTGGGCGGAATGCTTGGAAGCGGGGTCATCGTGGTATTTCTGGTTTGGTATTATTTTTCCCCCGAATACACCGATGTTGGCTATGCCCCCAAACAGCCGGTGCAGTACAGCCACCGGGTACATGTTGATCAGTTGGGACTGGATTGCCGGTACTGCCACAATTTTGTGGAGGTTGCCGATGTATCCAATGTGCCTGCAACCGAAACCTGCATGAACTGCCACGAAATCGTCCTCCCGCAAAGTACAGATCTCGCACCGGTACGTGCCAGTTGGGCGGAGAACTCATCTATCCCCTGGGTTAAGGTTCACCAACTGCCCGATTATGCGAAGTTCAGTCACGCCGTCCATGTGAATAATGGAGTCGGCTGTGAAACCTGCCACGGCAGGATTGATCAGATGGAGGTGGTTCAGCTTGTTGAACCCCTCTCTATGGGATGGTGCCTTGAATGTCACCGGGAACCGGAGAACTACCTCCGCCCCAATGAAGAGATCACTACGATGGGCTATATCCACAGTGAGGGGTTTCTGGAAAACAATTTGAACCGGATCAAACAGGAAGGCATTCGTCCACCGACGAATTGCAGTGCCTGTCACTATTAGTCGGAAACGCGTTATGATATCCCTTCCAATTGTCGACGGCACCCCTTCGGACTCAGTGCGCAAACTGTGGCGCAGCCGCCCGCACCTTGATCAGGATCCGGCACTGGTTGAGCAGGCCTCCGAGGAGTTTATTCCCGGTGCAGGCAAAGCCCCCGGCGGTAGTAATCGCCGCCAGTTTATGCAGCTGCTGGGGGCATCCATGGCCATGGCAGGCCTTGCCGCCTGCCGCAAGCCGGTCGAAACCATCATGCCCTTTTCGGACCGTCCGGAAGAACTGATTCCCGGCGTTCCGCTGCACTATGCAACCGGAATGAATTTTCGGGGAGTCACCCGTCCGCTGCTGGCAAAAAGTTATGACGGCCGGCCCGTAAAAGTGGAAGGCAATCCCGATCACCCCAACGCTTCCGGATCTTCCGGTGTCTTTGAACAGGCCTCCCTGCTTCAACTCTACGACCCGGATCGCTCCCGAACCATCCTGCGTACAGGCTCCCCGGTTGGCTGGGATGACTTTCTGTCTCTGTGCCAGCGATTCCAGACCCTTACCCGGCGGGTCGCCGTGCTCGCAGCACCGGATCATTCCATCACACGCGCACGCCTGCAGACGCAACTGGAGACGCAGTTCCCGAATACGCGGTGGATTGATTATCGCAGTGAAGGAGACGATGCAGAGGCCCTAGGAATTCAGATGGCCTATGGACAGCCGCTGCAGCCCGTCTACGACTTTGCAAATGCCGATGTCATCGTCAGTCTGGACGCAGACTTCCTGGGTCCCCATGCAAAAAACGGCAATTGGAATACCGCCTCATTTGCTCGGGGGCGCAAACTTGATGAAAATGGAGATCAGATGAGCCGGCTGTATGTTGCGGAGAGCACCTACACCGCAACCGGCACCATGGCCGACCATCGCAGGCGGATGCGCTCCGGGGCCATTACACGTCTGGCAAGCCGGATTGCCACCGCAATGGGCGTTTATTCCGGGGAAAACCCCGATGCATTCGCCTCCGGTATTGCCCGGGACCTGCAGACCGCCAATGGACGCTGTGTCGTGATTGCCGGCGAAACGCAACCCGTTGAAGTGCACGCACTCTGCGCACTGATGAATTACGCTCTTGGAGCCGTCGGGACTGCAGTCACTTTACTGGACACCGGTGCCCCCGCACAAATGCCGCAGTCACAGTCCCTCCCCGCTCTGGTGGAGGAAATGCAGGCGGGCCAGATTGACCTTCTTCTGATGCTGAATGTCAATCCCGTGTACGATGCGCCCCCTGAACTGAACTTTCAGGACGCAATGGGACGTGTCAGTGATACCGTACATGTCGGCCTGCATGTGGATGAAACCGCCCAGGCCAGTACCTGGCATATCCCGCTGACCCATTATCTGGAATCCTGGGGAGACGGCCGTTCGATGGACGGAACACTCACCCCGGTACAGCCGCTGATTGCCCCGCTCTACGAAGATGCACGAAGCGAAATCGAAATCCTCCATGCACTCTCAAGCGGGCAGTATGCCAGAGGATACGACCTGGTCCGCGAAAGCTGGACATCGGTGCTGGGCGAGGACGATTTTGAGACGGCCTGGCGCCGCATCCTCCATAATGGCTACCTGCAGGATACAGGCTATCCTTCGGTCACCGCCGAGCCCGCCTTCGACGCAGCACTCCCCGAATCCGATTCCGGTCTGGAACTGGTGATCCGGCTGGATCCCACAATACTGGATGGCAGCTTTGCCAATAACGCCTGGTGTCAGGAACTTCCAGACCCGATCACAAAAATTGTATGGGATAATGTGGCCGTCATCAGTCCGAAAACGGCCACTGACCTTGGACTCGTGTGCGAATACTCCAAAGGCCGGTACTACGCAGATGTGGTCACGCTGACCGTCAATGGTCAGGAGGCGGAACTCCCTATCTGGATTCTGCCCGGACACGCAGATGATACCGTATCGGTTACAATGGGATATGGTCGTCAGATCGCTACAACACGGCCGGAGCGGAATACTCCGTTCTGGGATACCGACGATGCAACCGACATCTATGCCCTCGGCGCTCTGGCCAGCGGTGTGGGAACGAATGTGGCAAAGCTCAGAGATCTGCTGGCGCGGCCGGTGTCCACCGGAGTTCAACTCACGGCCACGGGCCGCAAATGGAGAATCGTTACCACGCAGGACCACGGTATTCTGGACACCGATGCCCGCCCGCTGATCCGCATGGCGACAATGGACGAGTACAGAGCAGATTCCGCATTCGCACTGCAGGATGAAGCGCCGACCCCCGGCTCAGATGTAAAAACGGACTTCTCGGATTACCCCGAACTCTGGAAAAATCAGCATCCGGCCAAAAGCCCCGCATTCCGTGACAGTGACTACTGGCAGAATCAGTGGGGAATGGTGATTGACCTGAATTCCTGTACCGGATGCAATGCATGCATTGTTGCGTGTCAGGCAGAGAATAATATTCAGGTCGTCGGAAAGAAGGAAGTCGGCAATGGACGCGAACTGCACTGGCTGCGTGTTGATCGGTATTTCTTAACCGAAGGCGGAGAAAATCTGGATGCAGATCCGCAGATCGTCATGCAGCCCATGCCGTGCCAGCACTGCGAGAATGCGCCCTGTGAATCGGTCTGCCCGGTGGCAGCCACCGTACACTCGCCCGACGGCACCAACCAGATGATCTACAACCGGTGTATCGGTACGCGCTACTGCGCCAATAACTGCCCGTATAAAGTGCGCCGGTACAACTTCTATAACTGGTCCAAGACGATCCCCGAAACCGTCCAGATGGCCCAGAACCCGAATGTATCCATCCGTTTCAGGGGTGTGATGGAAAAATGCTCCTTCTGTGTACAGCGAATTCGCCAGACGCAGAAACGGGCCGGACTGGAAAAGCGTCCATTGCATCGTGACGAGGTTGCGACTGCCTGTCAACAGAGCTGTCCGGCGGATGCCATCACCTTCGGGGATCTGAACGATCCCGAAAGCGGTGTCAGCCGGGCAATGCAGAATCCACGCGGGTATAAACTGCTGGCCGAATTAAATATCAAACCGAGAGTATCCTATCTGGCCCGTGTGCGTAACCCGAACCGGGAACTGGAACCTGCGGAGTCGTCCTAAACCCATAGAACTATCTAACTCAAAGTGTCTGCATCGACTGACAAGACTGTAACGCTTCCCGCCGAACCACCACTGGTTACCGGGAATCTGGGGTTTCATGATATCACCCAGTTAGTCTCCTATCATACCGAGAAGCGCCCGCCTTCGGTATGGTACATGACCATGGCCGTGTCGTCCACGCTGCTGTGCGTGCTGATGCTGATGATTGCCTATCTCGTATGGAACGGGGTCGGGGTCTGGGGCAATAATAACCCTGTTGGATGGGGCTGGCCCATTGTGAACTTTGTGTTCTGGGTGGGAATCGGCCATGCAGGCACCCTGATCTCTGCCATCCTGTTTCTCTTTCGGCAGCAGTGGCGAACGGCCATTAACCGAAGTGCAGAGGCCATGACCCTTTTCGCGGTCATTTGTGCGCTGCTGTTTCCCACCATTCATGTGGGACGGGTATGGGTGATCTACTGGACATTGCCGCTCCCCAATCAGATGGAGATGTGGCCCCAGTTCAAAAGCCCGCTTCTGTGGGATGTGTTTGCGGTCAGTGTGTACTTCATGGTGTCTCTCATCTTCTGGTATGTCGGTTTGGTCCCGGACCTGGCGACGTTGCGGGACCGGGCCCGTAATGCGTTCCGCCGCCGGATTCTGGGATTCTTTTCGCTGGGCTGGACAGGGGCGAACCGCCACTGGCGCAACTATGAAAAGACGTACCTGCTCCTTGCCGCACTGGCCACACCTCTGGTGCTCAGTGTACACTCGGTGGTGTCGTTTGACTTTGCGGTGAGTATCATCCCCGGCTGGCATACCACGATTTTTCCTCCCTACTTTGTCGCGGGGGCGATCTTCTCAGGATTTGCGATGGTGATGACTCTGCTGATCCTTGCACGAAAGATCTACGGGATCCAGAATATTATCACGATGGATCACCTGGAAAAGATGGCCATCATCATTCTCCTTACAGGAACGATGGTCGGCTTTGCGTACATCACCGAGTTCTTCATTGCCTGGTACTCTCAGGTTGAATATGAGCAGTATGCATTCCTGAACCGGGCGACCGGCCCCTATGCATGGGCCTACTGGACGATGATGTCCTGTAACCTCCTCTTCCCGCAGTTCTTCTGGATCAAGCGCCTCCGGCGAAGTATTCCATTCCTCTTCCTGACCTCGATCATTGTGAATATCGGGATGTGGTTTGAGCGGTTTGTGATCACCGTCACCAGTCTGCACCGGGACTTCCTGCCAAGCAGCTGGGATTACTTTAACCCGACGATCGTGGATATTTTGACCTTTGCCGGATCGTTCGGTCTCTTTATGACCCTGTTTTTGATCTTCCTCCGCTATTTACCGATGGTGGCCATGGCCGAGGTGAAAATGGTGCTCCCGCAGAGCGATCCGCACTACTATGACAAGCACGAATCAGAACACGAGGCCAATTAACCGGAAATCCCAATGTTGAACAAACTGATTCAAGGCATAAAAGCCACCATGGGCATCTATGAAGCCCGGGAAGACGGGGTCTACGGGCTATTGGCGGAATTCCCAAACCCTGGGGTACTGATTGCGGCGGCGCGGAAAGTGCACGCCTCCGGCTATCGCCACTTTGACACCCACTCCCCGTTCCCGATTCACGGTATGGATCGTGCAATGGGGCTGGGACAATCCAAGATTGGATATATTACCATCCTCGGCAGTGTAACTGGACTGGGGCTTGCAACCTGGCTGCAATGGTGGACCTCGGCGGTGGACTATCCGCTGAATATCAGCGGAAAACCGTTCTTCGCCATTGAACCGTCCATCCCGATCATGTTTGAACTTACAGTGCTGTTTTCGGCGCTGTTTGCGGTCGGCGGGATGCTGGCATTGAACGGGCTGCCGCGCCCCTATAATCCGCTCTTCTATTCCCGGGAATTTACCCGGGCATCGGATGACGGTTTTTTTCTGCATGTTGCCGCCAGCGATTCGAATTTTGATCTGGACGCAACTGAAACCCTCCTCAAAGAAGCCGGTGCAAAGGCGGTGGAGGTGATTCATGACCATGGATATTCCGAACTGCATACGGCATAGGATGAGAAAGGTATCTCTTGTACTTGGAATTGCGGTCTTTCTCGGCGGCTGCCGCGGCAGCCTGAAAGAGGATCCGCCCATCCACCTAAACCCGAATATGGATGCCATGGAGCGATTTGAGGCCCAGGAAGCCAACCCCTTCTTTGAGGACGGGCGTGCGATGCGGCCTCCGGTCCCCGGCACCGTTGCCCGCGGAATGCTGCGGGAGGATATCGCCTTTCATCGCGGACGAAACGCGGATGGCAGCTATGTAAAAGTGCCGCCGATTGCGTACACAGTCGAGCTTACCCATCGGGGGCGTGAACGCTATGATATCTACTGCGCCGTCTGTCACGGCGCAGCCGGAGACGGGCAGGGAACCGTGATGGCAGGCGGATACGGGTTCGTCCCTGTGGGCTTTCATACTGACCGGCTGCGTACGATTGAAGATGGCTATCTCTATGAGGTCATTACACAGGGAGTCCGCACGATGCCCGCCTATGCACAGCAGATCCCGGTCGCCGACCGGTGGGCAATTGTTGCCTATGTGAGAGCACTGCAGCGAAGCCAGAATGCAGACCTTGAAGACATCCCGGCGGATGAACAGACGAATTTTTAGACGACGCCCTGAAACAAGGATCTATGCGTGACGCACTGCGAGGCAGCTCGCTCTTGATGAAACTGATTGATCCCTTGGCATCCACCAAGAGTGACCAGTATCCCTTTACCGGTACACCCCGCAGTTATATCCTTCCCGGACTTGCCGGTTTGGTAATTGTGGCGGTGAGTATTTTTGTCGGCATGAGCGAGGCCTTTCTGGAGCAATTCTATTTCTCTTATCTCATTGGCTGGACCTTCTGCCTGTCTATTGCTCTGGGCTGCCTGTTTATCGTACTCATCAAGCATCTTGTCCGTGCGGAATGGATTGTTGCCCTTCGCCGAATCCCGGAAGCGGCAGCGGTCTCTTTCCCGCTGCTGATCCTCCTGTTTATTCCCATTTTGATCGGCATCTTTGATACGCACGGCCCCTATCATCACTGGACGGCCGAGGGCATTGCAGACCCGGACAGCAAGTACTATGATGAGATTCTGGCGGGGAAGGTTGCCTATCTGAATATCCCGTTTTTTCTGACGCGCCTTGCCCTCTATTTTCTGGCATGGACCTTCGTCTCTTCCCGCCTGTGGAGATTGTCCCTGCTGCAGGATGTCACCGGTGATCCGAATATCAGTGCACGCCTGCGGCATTTGAGTGCGTGGGGGCTGCCGCTGTGCGGCATTACGACTGCGTTCGCCGGTTTTGACCTGCTCATGACGCTGTACCCGCACTGGTTCTCCACCATCTTTGGGGTCTATTTCTTTTCGGGAGCGTTCCTGTCTGCCTTCTGCTTCACGGCGCTGACCATTGCCGGACTGCAGCGGAGCGGGATGCTGCGCGGGGTCGTGACCGCCGAACATTATCACGACCTTGGAAAACTGATGTTCGGGTTTGTGATATTCTGGGTCTACATTGCATTCAGTCAGTATATGCTGTACTGGTACGGCAACATCCCGGAAGAGACAGTCTGGTTTAAGTATCGGCTCCAAAACGGATGGGAGACGCACAGCGCAATCCTGCTGTTCGGACATTTTATACTTCCGTTTCTGATCCTGATGCCCCGTGCCGTCAAGCGCTATTCCGTGCCCCTTGCTATCATGGCGGTGTGGCTTTTGGTGATGCAGTGGTTTGATCTTCACTGGCAGGCCATGCCGGTGCTGCACCCGGATCAGGCACAGTTTCACTGGCTGGATCTCAGCTGCTGGATCGGGCTTGTGTGTGTGTGTGTTGCGGGCTTTCTGTGGCGTCTCAGCCGACACGCAATAGTCTGCGAAGCAGATCCGCAATTAGATAAATCTCTACGTTTCGAAAACGCTTAATGTCTCTGCCATGTCTGTTGAATCTGATGATCGAACCTCCGAACGGCTTCTTGTGCAGCATGAGTCCGTCGCAGCCGTCCCGATTATTTCTTTTGTGATTGTTCTGCTCCTTGGGCTGGGAGCGTTAACATTTTTGGCTTCATACTGGTATAAGCATGAAGCGGAGCAGGTAAACCGGCAGCATGCCGCTGAAGCCTCGTATCCTGAACTGCTGCGATTACAGGCTGCCGGCATCCAGCAGCTGAATCGGTATGAAAAGTTAGACAATGGTGCATTCCGTATTCCAATTGAACAGGCCATCATGAGAATCGCAGAAGAGTTTCCTGACAGTGTTCGTATCTCCGGGGAAATGCAGCCCTAAATGTACAAAGGATGTATCGTCATACTTACGCTTTGCATGTATTCAGCGACGGTGTGCGCACAGTTGACTGAGCAGGCAAGTATTGCGTACGAGGGGGTCGGGCTTGCTCCCCGCCTGGGAGAGCAGATCCCGCTTGATCTCGTATTCACCGACTCGCAGGGACAGAGGGTTGCGCTGGGCGATTACTTTCACCAGGACCGCCCGGTGGTTCTTACGTTCGTGTACCACACCTGCCCCATGCTGTGCAGTGCGCTTCTGGACGGTGTCACGCGAAGTCTGGAGGAGGTGCCCTGGACACCTGGAGACGGCTACGAAATGATTACCGTTTCATTCAGCCCGGAAGACACGCCCGAGCGTGCAGCCGAGCAGCGTGCCCGCTATCTGCGCCGGCTGGATCAGGAAGATGCGGATTGGCATTTTCTGACCGGCGATGAACCGGCGATCCAGGCATTGACCCAGGCAGCCGGGTTCCGGTTCAAGTGGGTCGAAGAGCAGCAGGAATATGCACATCCTGCTGCGGTGATTGTTCTGAGTGATGCGGGAATGATCACGCGTTATCTGCCGGATCTCGCTCCAGAGGGGCGGGATTTGCGTGCGGCGATTGTAGAGGCTTCCGATGGCACGGTCGGCAACCTGCTGGACCGCGCCTTCCTCTATTGCTTTCAGTTTGATCCAGCCTCAAACTCGTACGTACTCGTGGCACGGCGTGCAATGCAGGTGGGCGGCGGCATTACCGCTCTGCTCCTGATTGCGTCCCTGGGCCTTTTGTGGATGAAGGACACAAAAACATCGGAGCGTACATGAATCAGCAGAACTCTATTTGGCTTCCCGAGGCGGCATCGACGATTGCGGGGGATGTGGATGCGCTGTTCTACTTTATCCTCGTTACCAGCGTGATCTTCTTTGTGGGTGTCGTTTCCACGATGGTATTTTTTGCCTGGCGTTTTCGCCGGCGCAGCCCGGATGACCGTCCCAAACCGGTCTACGAAAATAAACTGGTGGAGGCCTCCTGGATCGTGATCCCCTCCATTCTGGTCGCAGTCGTGTTTGTGTGGGGATTCAGGCTGTTTCTGGAAATCGGGATCGCCCCTCCCAACTCCTATGAGGTGAATGTGACGGCCCGGAAATGGAGCTGGAGTTTTACCTATCCGAATGGTGTGATCTCAACCGATCTCCATGTTCCGGTAAACCGCCCGGTCAAACTTCGCATGAGCAGTGAGGATGTCATTCACAGTTTCTTTGTCCCGGCATTTCGCATAAAAGCCGATGTCTTGCAGGGACGCTACTCCTATGTATGGTTTGAGGCAACCAGACAGGACACCTTTCTGGTTGCCTGTACGGAATACTGTGGCACTTCACATTCAAATATGTACGCACGCGTCGTTACCCACTCACAGGATGATTTTGAGAATTGGCTGGTAGAAAACCTGCCTGATGACAGCTTAACGCCTGCACAACGGGGCGAACTTCTCTACACGCAGCAGGGCTGTATCGGCTGCCATTCCCTGGATGGGACCGCCGCCGCAGGTCCGAGTTTTCTCGGACTGGCAGGCAGCACACGAAATTTCACGGATGGTGCCAGTGCCGTTGCGGATGACAATTATCTCCGTACCTCCATTGTAAATCCTGCATTACAAATTGTTGAAGGGTATCTCAATGTGATGCCGGGGCAGTATGCAGTGACCATGTCATCCGAAGAAATTGATGCACTTGTAGCATTCATAAACGAGCAGTAGGCATGAGTGACGAATCACACAATTATCTGAACGCCCGCAAGGGCCTCTGGTCGTGGCTCTCCACGACCGACCACAAGCGGATCGGAATCATGTATGCGATTGCCTGTGGGGCATTCTTTCTTCTGGGGGGCATCCTTGCAACGTTCGTACGAACCGAACTTGGAGAACCTGGAGAGACCATTCTCGGACAGGACCAGTACAATCAGGTCTTCACGCTCCACGGCGTGGTCATGGTCTTTCTGGTGATTATCCCGGCGATCCCCGGCATCCTGGGGAATTTTGTTCTGCCCCTGCAGATCGGTGCCAAAGATGTGGCTTTCCCCCGACTGAATCTGGCGAGCTGGTATCTCTTCATGGCCGGAGCAATCATGGCCGTCTGCGGTTGGCTGTTTGTCGGGAAGGTGGATACCGGCTGGACCTTCTATACGCCCTATTCCAGCGGCGCATCCAATGCGGTGCTCTGGCTCACTTCGGCGGTCTTTATTGCCGGCTTTGCGTCCATCTTTACGGGATTGAACTTTATTGTGACCGTGCACAAGATGCGTGCCCCCGGCATGACCTGGAACCGGCTTCCCCTGTTTACCTGGGCGATCTATGCGACGGGCATTGTGCAGGTGCTGGCCACCCCGGTCATCGGGATCACCATGGTGCTCCTGTTCCTGGAAAAGCTGTTACAGATTGGCATCTTTGACCCGGCGCTGGGAGGGGATCCGGTATTGTTTCAGCATTTTTTCTGGTTCTACAGCCATCCCGCTGTCTATATCATGATCCTGCCTGCGATGGGAATTATCAGTGACCTGATGGGGACCTTCTCCCGGCAGCATGTATCGGGCTATACGTTCATTGCGCTGTCTTCGGTTGCGATTGCATTTCTGGGCTTCCTTGTCTGGGGGCATCATATGTTCGTGGCAGGGCAGAGTGCCCTTTCTTCGATTATTTTCTCGATGCTCACCTTCCTGATCGGAATCCCGACCGGCATCAAGGTCTTCAACTGGGTTGCGACCATGTACAAGGGCTCTGTGTGGCTGCGGACCCCGATGATCTATGCCCTGATGTTCCTGTTTCTGTTCACGATTGGCGGATTGACCGGGATCATGGTCGGCGTACTGGCCGTGGATGTGCACCTGCATGATACATACTTCGTCGTGGCGCACTTCCATTATGTGATGATGGGAGGTGCGCTGATTGGGCTCATTGGAGGCCTGCACTACTGGTGGCCGAAGATGACCGGCCGGATGTACAATGAGACCGCCGGTGTCATTGCGGCAGTTCTGGTCTTCATTGGATTCAATCTGACCTTCTTCACGCAGTTTTTTCTTGGCACGAAGGGGATGCCCCGCCGCTACCATGATTATTCCGAATTCCTTGAGATTTACCCGGAATTTGCCGTATTGAATCTGGCCTCCACCATCGGTTCGTACATCCTGGGGGTCGGGCTGGTGATGATTCTGGTCTATGCTCTGTACTCCCTCTTTCGCGGCCCGAAAGCGACGGCAAACCCCTGGGGGGCCTGCACCCTTGAGTGGACGCATACCGGTCCGATTCCAGATGAGCATAATTTCCACGATACCCCTCTGGTGACGCGCGGCCCCTATGACTACCATCTGGCCGATGATGTCTTTGGCAAAAAAAACGAGTCCTAGGCAATGAGCAGTGCAGATACCACACTGAAGCACTATTTCGTGAGCCATGAACAGCAGTTTGATGCGGCGAAACTGGGGATGTGGCTCTTTCTGGTGACCGAGATCCTTTTGTTTGCCGGAATGTTTGTAGCATATGCCGTCTACCGGTCCTGGCACCCGGAGGTATTCCTTCAGGCCAGTGAACTGCTGGACTGGCGGCTTGGTGCACTGAACACGGTCGTTCTTCTGGCCTCCAGTTTCACGGTTGCACTCTCGATCCATTTCGTGCAGAAGGGGGAGAATGACAAGGTCGTTGTTCTGCTCATTCTGACGCTTGTGTGTGCGGCGATCTTTATGGTGGTCAAATACTTTGAGTACTCGGGCAAGTTTTCTCATGGAGTCTTCCCTGGAGCGGGCTTTGAACCCCATGGAATTGTTGACGGGAAGGATTATTCCAAGTACGATATTCCCTTTGCCCCCCAATTCTTCAGCATCTATTTTGTGATGACGGGGATCCACGGGGTCCATGTGCTGGTGGGCATGGGGCTGTTCGGGTGGCTTACGACGCGCGTCGCCCGTGGTCATTTTTCGCCGCAGTATTACACTCCGGTTGAACTGACCGGCCTGTACTGGCACCTGGTTGATATTATCTGGATCTTTCTTTTCCCTTTACTCTATTTGATTTAGGGCTTTATGGCACACGGGCATCACATCATTCCGCTCCGCACCCTTAGCATGGTGTTCGGTGCGCTTCTATTCCTGACGGTGATCACGGTCATCACCGCCCAGATTGATCTGGGACTTTTGAATATTCCTCTGGCATTAGCCATTGCGGGGTCCAAGGCCATTCTGGTTGTTTTTGTCTTTATGGCCCTGAAATACGATAATCGTGTCAATCTTCTTACGGTCGTTCTCGGGGTTGTCTTTGTTGTGGTTTTTCTTGTGCTGACGCTTGCGGACACGGAATTTCGCGGGAGTCTGGGGATCACCGAGCCTGCAATCATTGAAGCATCCCCGGAGTCATCGGATACCGGGTCACGGATGCCGTAGGGCAGTCGGGAGTCTCAATAGGCCGTTTCAAAATATTTTCAGTTCGCAAACCTCATGATCCGATATCTTGAGTTCCTTTTTTCTGGACTCATCCTCTGCGCACTGACGCTCCTGACCGGCTGTGACGCAGCCGAGACTTTACCTGAACATACAGCTCTGGTCATCGGGGTTGCGATGCCGCAGACAGGGACACTGAGCACCGCCGGCCAATCGGTCAGCAACGGAATTCATTTAGCAATTCGGGAGCAGGCGGACCCGCTTGAACGCAAGTTAACGCTGGCGCTGGTTGATACACGAAGCACTGCGAGTGGCGCGCAGCATGCCTATCGTCAGCTTCTTGAACTGAATGATCTGCCCGTGATTATCGGACCGCTCAGTTCTACTGCGACAGAAGCGGTCCTGCCGATCATTCAGGAGAGTGGCATTACCTCTGTGGGCCCGACCTCCTCCAAGACGGGACTCTCGGCCCGGAGCGCATACCTTTTTCGTTCCTCATTGACCGGAAATCGCATTATTCCCGTCGGAATTCGGACGGCAAAGCAAAACCTCCGGTTCACAAACGTTGCCACCTTACACAATTCCGGTGATGCTTTTTCTGTGTCCAGCAATACATTGATCACGCAAGAACTGGAGGCCTACGCTGAGGTGACCATTGCGGTGGCAGCGTCCTTTTCCCGTCCACCTGGGACTAGCCTCAGTGAAGCGGATATTGCCGCTCAACTTGACGATATTCTCGCATCCGAGCCACCGGTGGATGCGATCTTTCTGTCGGGGCTGCCAGAGGATCAGATAACGATTCTGCCTGCTGCCCATCGAAGAGGGAACGCGGCCCCGTTCATTGTCAATCTCCTCTCCAGCGCCGAAGTAGAGACGATTGAAGAACTGGAACCCGGTGCTGCGGAGGGTGCGGTGACCTTCAGCATCTGGCTGGCCAGTTCACCGGAGCCACTGAGCCGGGCATTTGTAGAGAGTTATACGCAGAATTTTGGAATGCCCCCGGATGACTGGGCGGCAAGGGGATATGCGGCGACCTCCATTCTGATTGAGGCCTTACACCGCACCTCCGCCTACGACGCGGATTCCGTGCAGGAAGCGCTCACCGGGATCAACGATTTTTCGACGATTTACGGGGCTTTCTCCTTCAACAAGGACGGGGATGCGGTGTATAACCCCGTGGTTGCAGTCGTTCAGGATCGTGGTTTTGCAGCCTGGTCCATCGTAGATTAATATGATCGTTTTTTTGATTGCAAGACACGTTCAAATTCTTTAACCCTTATGCTTACACTGTCCTTTCTGCCATGAGAATTTTATCTATCAGTCTCTCTGTCCTGCTTTTTCTGAGTTTGAGTGCATGCGACAACTCGGATAATGACCAGATTACCGAAATTGCCATTGGACTTGCAGCGCCACTGACCGGCACTTCCGCGCGTGCCGGTCAGGACATGCGTACCGCAGCGGAAATGGCCATTGCACTCACAAACGAAGACCTTGCTGAAGGCAGCCCGCCGTTCCGTCTTTTTATTGAGGACACGAAAAGCACCACCGAGGGTGTCGAGGAGGCATTCCAGAGCCTTATCGCCAGCGGCACCGCATTCATCGTAGGCCCGTATACCTCTACGAATACCGATCACATTATACCGATCATTGATAATGCGAATATTCTCACGATTGCCCCTGCTTCTGCCGCGCAGGGATTAGCCGCCAAATCTGACTGGCTCTTCCGCTCCTCGCTCACTGTTGATATCCTGATGCCGGCCGGGGTACGTGAGACCCAGGACTATCTTGGTTACAAAAATGTTGGAATCCTGACCAATTCCGGGGATCAGTTCTCCCGGAGTGCAGAGGAGAAACTCATTGAAGAGATTGGCAGGCTCAGTGGCGTATCTATCGGTATGGAGCAGTCTTTTAACCGGCCGGGCAGTAATCCGGTATCGGATCTGTCCGCCCAGATTAATGCACTTGCGAATGCGTCTCCAAAACTGGATGCGCTGTTCTTTTTCGGTCTTGCTCCGGACCGGTATAATTTCATCCTGAAGGCGCACGAACTAGGCGTAAAGGATTTGCCGTTCGTCATGACGCTGCTGAGCACTTCGGACATCCGTCTTGCCCGCGAATCGGCTCCTTCTTCCACCGAGGGGATTCTGGCCCTTCATGTATGGATTGCGGGAAGCACGCATCCGACAAGCCAAACGTATGTACGGGAGCATCAGGAGCGGTACAATGCGATTCCGAGCGACTTTCATGCGCGGACCTACGCAGCGACGAACCTGCTTGTGCAGGCAATCACGGAGGTTGCTCCCGACAATATTTCCAATGATGCAGTCCGGCAGAAACTGGCAGAAATGGAGAATGTAGACACAATTTACGGTCCATTCTCCTTTGATGAAAACGGGGATGCCCAATACGACCCGCTGGTTGGGATTGTGCGGGGCACAGATATTGAACTTCTTCCGAATTAGCCTTTGGGATTGCAGTCATTATGGATCACTGTTCGCAGCACCGCTCTTTGCAAAGATGTAATGCGAACCCCTGGAAAAATGATAATTATTCCGACAAGTCGCCCCTTGCCTCTTAGACAGGAGAATCCATCGTTCAGATAAGCAAGGGTACCAGATGGTGATGCACAAAGGAGCAGAGCAGACCGCGCCAGCAATCTTACTGGCGCGGTCATCCAACCGTCTGCTCCCATTCGTAATGTCCAGACAAACAGGTTCATGCGTCAGATCGAATCCGCCACATAACCACATTTCATGGACTTGGAATCTTATGATCCAGTCATCTTTTCCGTCAAAAATGAATCGCATACGTCAGGCGTATATCCCGGCCGGGAAGCGACACCGCATCTTTCAGGAATGACGTATGTGATCTGGCTAAGGTATTGCCGAGATTCAAGCCCTGCAAAGAAATCGTCTGCACCGTAGAACCTGCGAACAGGCGATAGCGCACTTTCGCATCCACCATCGTATAGCCGTCTGTCTTCTCTTCCGTAGCGAACACCCGATCCTGGACAGAGATCCGTATCACAGATAGGTCGGCAACAAAATTATTCAATGAATACCGCACGGAGGTACCGATACGCAGCGGAGGAATCCGTGGAAGATACTCATCCTCGGCGGTCAGCCTCTCGCTTACATAATCGCCCAGCAGTCAAAGAGTTACACGGCTATGCTCATTGCGAAACAGCTCTATGTCCGCATCCACTTCCAGACCCGCAATTGTTGCCTCCGCCTGGGTAGTCTGAAGAACCGTGCTCCCCCCTGATTGAAACTTTTAAGTATCCGCCTAGAAAAAAGTTAATGTCGTTAGACATCCATTGAATAGGTTCAATCGGGGTCTACACAGAAGGAGACAACCGGTCATTCCATCCATCTTCCAGTCCATCGGCTGCTCAGTTCAACCCTGCCTGAGAGGATAAAGGGCAAGGAGATGCCCCCTTGTTCTTCTTTAGTGGATCAGTCTCCGCACACGCTCTTGCGTCGGCGGATGCGTACTGAACAGTGACATGACCCCTTTTCTGGAAATTGGCATCATAATGAACATGTGTGCAGTTGCAGGATTCGCATCCATGGGCACCTTCTCGTGAAGATTTTCAATCCTCACAAGCGCACTGGCCAGCCCTCTCGGAGTACCCGCAATTTCTGCACCCGTTTTATCCGCCTCAAATTCCCGTGAGCGGGAAATTGCCGACTGGATCAGCATCGCTGCAATCGGAGAGAGAATCAGAGTGGCCAGCAAGACAAATATATTGTTTCGGCGGTCCCCGCCGCCGCCGAAAATCATCGCATACTGTGCCATCTGCGCCACCATCATAATGACGGCGGCAAGCGTGGCGGCAATAGAACTGATGAGGATGTCATAATTCCGAATGTGCGCCAGTTCATGAGCCATGACCCCGGCTAACTCCTGTGAATTCAGATTCCGGATCAACCCCTCTGTCGCAGCAACTGCGGCATGTTCGGGATTCCGGCCTGTCGCAAAGGCATTGGGCGAATCGTCGGGAATGACATACACTCTGGGCATAGGGAGTCCTGCATTTTGCGACAGATCTTCGGTCATGCGATAGAGTTTATGGTCTCTGTCCACCTCTCTGGCCCGGTACATTCTGAGCACAATCTTGTCAGAAAACCAGTAAGACCCAAAATTCATTGCAATTGCAAAGACGAGCGCAAGAAGCAGCCCAACCTGTCCTCCAAGCGATCCGCCAATGACGAGCACCAGGCCGCTGAGCCCTCCCAAAAGCAGTACCGTTTTGAAATTATTCATCCCTGAAGCCTGAAATTCTAGACATACAGGGGTACGGTTTTGCAGCGATGTGGTTTCAACAGGGTGTTGGATTCCGCCTTGTATGCACTACCTCGGAATCACATTCGTAATCATCTGCTCATCCACCGACCTTGAAGTAACCTCCAGTTATCTACGAATACCCCGAGAATGAAACCACATCAGCACAAACAAGTCTGGAGGATGAAACTACAGCTGGATCAATCCCAGAGCGATGGAAAGGATGGATAACACAAAAAACAGGATTGGCAGGCTAGTTTCAGCTATCGTCAGTTTCCAGTATGTTCGATACTCCCTGCCTTCTTTTAAGAGTTCCCACTCGCGTGTAAAGAACGGGTAAATCAGCGATTTCTCAAGCTGCTGCAGCGTCTTGAATTTTCCAGTGTTCAACTGTCTGTAGGATCGAATAATCACGTACCATGAAGCGGACAAGAAGAGTCCAACAGAACCAAGGAGCATGAAAACAACCATCTTCGGCTCAGTGGACGAATTTGTTGTGATGAGCGCAGCGCCTGCCGCCATGAGGCCTGTGAGTAATGTTACAAACAACCGATTCGCTCCCTCACGGCGTTGACTGACACGGTCCGCCATCTCTGTGTGGAGTCGATAAATCTCGATCAATTCTTCCTGTCTGTCCGTCATCTTCAGTTCCTCCCGGACTGAGTGAGTTTGTTTTATTTCAGAAGGATCCCCGTCTGGTAACAACGTTCTGATCTGCCCCGCATGGTGGCAGACCCGCCCCGCGGGATACCGTAATTTCCAAGACTTGTTCCACCAACTCAATACGTTCCTGTGCCGGACAAGGTTGTGGTGACACATATTCGCGGGATCTGAAAAATATCCCGGCACCGGAACCCCCTGATGTCGGCAACCAGACCGGCCCTGATCCCCCGATGCTGCAGAGCAACTGCCCCGTCTTTCTGGTCGGCAGTTCTCTTTGAAAATCCTTTGGAACAGATTGATCTAGGATAAAGGGACGCTTACACCTCCTATACTGATTGAACACGCATCGTCCCGTTCCGTACAAAGGATATGGAGCCGGTTGCATCTGAGTAATCCGCACCGGTCACCAGAAACTCTGCGGACACACTTCTCACTGGAAGCGCTTCCGGGATAGTTTGAATGTTGACATTGTTAAGTGACTTGCATACAATGCCCGCAAATCCTGCAGTTCCAAGTGACACTGGAGTAACTCAATGCATTCCCCCTGACAGAGGTTGCAGTTTGGTACCCTTCGTCAGGCCTGCCCTGTATATCGTCGGGCTTCTCGTATTACTTTTGCCCGCCGTTTCACTGGGGCAGGAGCAAACGCCGAGAATTGAATTTGAGCGACTTTTCCTGCCAGCGCCCGATTCATTATTAAACTTCAACCCGCAAACTCCTGAAAAATACAGGCTGGGAATCATACCCAATGATGTTGCGATCTTTGATGCGCAGAGCATCAAAATCAATCCGGATTCAATCATCGGTATGAGTGGAAAAAGTCTATCTCAGGATACACTTTTCTCCCATCGTTCCCTTCCCCTTGCTTCCCCATGGAACCCGAATACCGGGGACCTGAAATTCTCGGAGAATTCAGGCGAATTGGTGATAGATCTGACAAATTCACACCGGAAAAATGGAAAGACTGTGAATTTTGAATTGACCAGGGTTTTAGAAGAAAATTCTACAGTCTACAATTTAGCATTTAATCCTGATTTGAGTACCCCTGGTGATCTGACGGTCACGATTCAAGGTTATGATTCATCCATCCTTACGGTGAATCCAACGACTCTGATATTTCCCAGGGGGAGTCTTAATGTATCGCAACCAGTGACGTTTACTGCAGCCGACGACACCGATACAGACGATGAGAGAGTTGATTTGGAACTGGAACTTTCAACAGAGGTTGGCAACACCCCCTTCGTATTATTGTCAATGCCTGCCTATGTTACGATTATAGACAATGATCGCCCCATCGAACTACCACCCATAACCCTGGAGGAGGGGCGTGCATCAGGTTTCTACGCCCATCTTGCAGGAATGGCATTATTCTCAGGACGAATTCCTTCTGGAGAGGTAACACTCAATATCACTGGACACGAAGCTTCAAATTTACTTGTGGATCCAATCACCCTAACATTGGCCCCTCCAAATCAGGATGGAGAATGGGAAGCTAAACCCGTAAGATTAACATCAAAGTGGGATCGCAATGATGTAAATGAGGACATCACGCTAACCCTGGAGGCATCAGGCGGAGGCTATAATGGCTTGAAATACACGCAAGAGGTCACCATCATAGATCGGCCTCCCTATGAATTTCTGGTTCCAGAGGGGGAATCTCGCACGGTCTATTATGTATTGTCTACGAATTACGAGCCCAAAATTGACCCAATTTTGGACATTATCCAAGACGATCCTGATTCAGACTTAACGATTCGTCCAACACGATTCAGTCTTGATGCAGATACCTGGGGTATCCGGCGTTATTGTAATGAATACCCCGAATGTTTTAAGGCTTATCCTATAAGTCTCACAGCAGAGGAGGATCTGGATGATGAAGATGACCTAGTCATATTCACTATTACCATAACCGGGCCGCCGGAAGTCTCCGGTCTCCATTCAAGCAGTCTGGCCTTCGTCAGAATTGAGGATAACGATGATCCAGGGCTGATCGTAAAACCATCAAGGTTAGAACTTTACGAAGGGGCGGCAGGCAAAGCGTTTACGGTCGAACTTTCGAATCCGCCTGCGGGATCCAATGATGTCACGGTCGCAATTCCCATCCCTGAAGGGTTATCTCTGACGGCAAGTACATCCAGCCTGACCTTCACCTCAAGCGACTGGGATACACCGCAATCCGTGACGCTGACGGCAACAGAAGATGACGATTTTTTGAGTTATAATGGATACTTTTGGGTAACCGCAAGCGGCGGCGGCTATGACCGTGAGCGGGCATCTATTCATCTAGTGATCAATGATGATGACGCGCCCGGCTTCAAGGTCACGCCCATCCCGGTAGAGGTGACGGAAGGGGAGTCGGCGACCTTTGAGGTTGAACTGGCGGCGCGGCCGCACGCGGATGTTACGGTCACGATTTCCGTGGATGATCCGGGCACCGATGGCGAACCGGATCTGACTCTGGACAGACATACCGTGACTTTTTTTCCTGCCGACTGGAATCTTCCCCATCAAATCAAGGTGACCGCAAAGGACGATCCTGATTTTGACGATGAGTCGGAGACGCTGACACTGATCGCCTCCGGCGGCGGCTATGACCGGGTTTCCCTACCCCTCCCCGTCCACATCACCGACAATGATAAAGCCGGGCTTGTGCTGGATCAAAAGGCGGTGACGGTGGTGGAGGAAGG
>JAJEFL010000053.1:0-18406 GCA_022820435.1 Rhodothermales bacterium | reverse complement strand
CGGGCATAGCATCAAGCGGATGATGTTGTGTAGGCAATCGGGGAGCACTATTCTTCCCGATTGTATCCGTTTTATACACCAGAATGGAAAAGGTTCCCCCATTGTTACCTATGGATATAATTCCCAATAAATTCATATCCGCCTGATCTTGCGACATATTTTGATGGAATGACCGTTCGGATCATTTTAGACCACTGCCGGATCGTTACGAAAAATCAATGGACAAGATCACAAAGCGGCGCTGCATTTCTTTTTTTCCTTCGGCCGTAAAGAGACCCGGTCATGTTCATGCATTCCAGAAAACGATCAGAATCCGACACGGCTCAGCAACCCCGACTGCATTTCACCGTCAAATTGCAGCGTATAGGCATAAACCCCTGGGGGCAGGTGGGCTCCACGAAACGGTACAGACATACTTCCAGCCCGAATCGGTCCCTGATAGACGGTTCCAACTTCCCGTCCAAGTACATCAATGACCATCAGCCGGGCATGGGAGACGGGTTCGGCGGCCTCAATGGTGAAATGAACGACACCCTGAAACGGATTCGGGTAGGGCGTATGTACAGTCAGATGACGGGGAACAGGAATTCCTTCCGCGGACCGGTTGACCGCCATTGCACTCATGATTGCGGCATCCGCATTCACCACTCCCCAGCCATAATCGTTGTCCGGAGTACTGGACTGACTGGCAGTGGAGGTCAATACCTGCCAGACATCCCTCGGCCCGAGGCTGGGGTTCACCTGAAGAATCTGAGTCACGATTCCCGCGACCATTGGAGCGGAAAACGATGTTCCTCCCCCCTGACCGTAGCGTTCGGTTTGCTCCGCATGAGACACCCTAAATCCCTGTGCAGAGACATCAGGTTTAATTCGATCATCCGCCGTGGGCCCACGGCTGGTGAACCCGGCAATGAAATGATCTCTCAGCGGAGAGCAGACAAAACTGAAAAAGATGTCTTCAGGGCAAACTGCGCCCACGGCAATCACCGAGTCACCATCTGCCGGCGTGCTGAGAGTTTGCCTTCCAGGCCCCTCATTTCCTGCACTGTTGAGGGGAACCACTCCGCGACTTGCAGCAGCATCCATCGCGATCGTCGTAAGTCCGGTGTCCCCATCCAGATCGCTTTTAATATAGCTTCGTTGACCGCCATCAAAATCAAAATATCCCAGCGAAGCCGTTATCACGTCTACTCCTTCGGATTCCATCCACTCCACTGCGGCGACGAAGTTGTCTTCTTCAATGTTACGCTCATAGGGAGCACACTCCGTCGCCGCCGCGTAAATGGTTGCACCATGTCCAGGACCAATGAGTCGCCCCTCGTGATAGCCGACGGCAATGGATGCGACCTCCATTCCATGGGAATCTTCTCTGCGACATGGCTGCGATGAATCCCTGTTGGTAAAATCCCGGAATTCAATCAGGCGACCATCGTCGGTTATCGGGCGCAGTGAGCGATGACTGAAGGGGCCCGGCCCGCCGTCACTAAAATGGGTATCAATAAAGCCCAGAATTACCCCGGTCCCGTTAATACCGCGCTCAAGCGGTGGAATTGCGTTCACAATGTCCAGTTGGGTGCAGGACGGGCCATACACGCTTGACGGGCAGTTTGAAGAAACTCGTTCCGGAATCACAGGGGAGACTGGTATGTACGGCTGTCTGTCCGGTGCCAGATGTGCGACAGGACGGATTTCTCGCACATAGGGAAGGGCGGCTATGTGCGCTGCCTCGTCTTCACTGAGCCGCGCCGTTACGGCATTCAGCCAGCGACTTCGATGTTCTATCGTCACCCCCATTTCTTGAAGATCCGCCTCATAGACATAGGAAACGGGCGCATCCTGCAGGGCAAACCTCGCCGCGAATTGCGACTCTCCTCTTAATGCACGGCGAGCGATGGCTTTATCCGCCAGATACCCTTCTTCCACCTGAGTATTTTTGCCGGAAGCATCCAACTTGTCCGTCAAGAAAATCCAGTATTTGGTTTCCTCCTGGGCAGTTACACGATGGGGGATGATCCACAGAAGAATGAAGAATGAGATGATACGCATGATGTTGGATATGAATGAAAAATTTCGGGAGTTTACATTAATTTTCGATAGTGCACCGGGAGGATGTACGAGAACGATTCGTCAAACTAAATGCTCTTGGGAGTAGCTCCTCTGTACGAAAACATTCCGGTGCCTGACTGCCCCGATCCATCCAGATGACGGATTCGGGAGCAATTTCATACAGTACCTGCCTGCAGGCCCCGCAGGGGGTTGCGGCAGCAGATTTTAAGCAGGAAACATAGACACTTTCAATGTTGGAACCGCCCGCACTCACCGCGGCCGCAATCGCAGTGCGTTCAGCGCAAAGGATTCGTGTCCAGTCAGGATATTCAATATTCGCACCCTGAAAATACTGAGAGTTGTCCGTAACCGCAATTGCGCCGACTGGAAAATCCGATTCCGGCGTTCTGGCATATGCTGCTGCTCGCCGAGCAAGGCGAATACCCGTATGTGGATTGATCGGTTCAGTAACATGCCTGCGCATCGTGAGCCGGCTACGAATCCGGTACGTGAATCCCGGTGTGCCAAAAAAGTCTTCCTCCAGTTGTTCTATCGGCGGTGTTACGGATTGGAGGATCGTAAAACTCTCCTCCGCTTTTGCGGGGGCACTCAAAATAACGGCGGCAATATCTTCTCTTCCCGTCATAACTGCACGGACCAGCACAGAATGTAACGCAGGGATGACGAGCGGGTAGGAGGCATTCTCAATCCGAACTCCACAGATCCAGTCTCCGTCTGACAGAAGCACCAGTGCAGCTCTTGGTTGAGCCGAATAGGGAACATAGGCGCGGAGCGCAGCTTCTTTGGCAAAACGCCGTAATGTGTCAATTACTGAAGATTCTCCCATGGATTCAGGAACGCAAAGAATGACCAATCAGTTTACCTTTGTCTGCAGCCGGGATGGCGGAATTGGTAGACGCAACGGACTTAAAATCCGTTGGCCGTAAGGTCGTGCGGGTTCAAGTCCCGCTCCCGGTACAATGACCAGCGAAGTGATACAGAATCTCCCTTGCATTGGCAGAAATTTCTATCATGGCTTGTGTGCGGCACTTGTACGCAGGATATATCTATTTCGTGCATGGTGGAGATGGATACCGGGTGCAGACCGAAAGGAATTTCAACCTGCACCGGACAACAGGTCGGATGACATCCACTTTTCACACACAGATCCCTGGTCAATCCTCCCTGAAGACTGGCAGATCCGTCCAACAAAGCAGAGGTTTTCCCGCTTCATGTCTGTGGGTTATTTACACACGAAGAAACGAACCGCAAGTTCTAATTGCCCTGATTACCGTTTTGGATCATTCCTGGAAAAATCCCGCATGCCAAGTCTTTGTACAATGGATCGGAGGTGCGTAGTCAGAACCGCTTTGCCGCCTGCAATGCAGAAGATCATGCCCGCATCTGGCCACCGTCAGAATGGCGGGGAAACGGGGATCGCATTTGATCAAAGAACGTCTAATGCAGAATATTCGTTCAATTGAATATAATTTCTTATATTAGTCGCCGGTATCAAACTTTTCAACCAACCAAACAAAAAAAAACCAAATGCAGTTAAAACTATGGGACTCGAAGACGAAGGGATTACGGCCTAAGGTGAGCATTCAGGCTATGGGCAGGTTTGCCTTTAACAGGGATGCAGGCAAATACATGAACCTCAAGTCAAACCCCTCCTATGTTCTGGCAACCAGACCGGGAGATCAGGAATTGGCACAACTATTTTTAGTTGAAACAAAAAAGGTGCTTCAGGCAGGCATCAACCCTGTCCGGGCGGTGAACTCTTCGGCCTATTCCTATATCAACGTCAAAAATGTTCTGGACCGCCTCGGGATTGATTATAAAAATCGGGTGATCTCCTACAACATTAGACTCTCCAACGAAACGTTTCAGGGGTGTCGGGTCTTCGTTCTGAAGAGGAAGACAAACAAGCCAAGAAGGAAGAACAAAAGTTCTGCGGATCAGGCAGAATAAATCGTATCCTCTTACTGTGAACACTTCCCTCATCTCCACGGACAGAGAGGTGGGCTGTGTCCGCTGAATTCCTCAAGGGCTTGACGGCTGCCCCGGGATCATGGATTTTAATCCACGGTCCCGGGGCTTCGCAGTTTCTACCTGAATGAATTCATTTTCTCCGACATAATCTCCAGATACTCCTCTGGAGTGATCCGGATACCTTCGGGAGCATTGAGCTCTTTTTTAAGCCCCTCTTCAAGCCTCACCGCGACAAAACTGATACTGCCGGTAAACCCCTGCGGTGTCTGCATCCCCGTCTCAATCAGTAGAGGGAGCCCTGGAAGCCCGCCGAACTGCAACGGTCCTGCCATGGACAGAAAATCGGTCAAGTACCAGGCAACGACATTGAGAGTGTCCGAGAGAAACTCGGCCTTCTTGACGGGATAGTCCAGAATTGTGCTATCTGCATCCACTAAACTCCAGTCAATGGTCTCAATATTTTGCGAGATCAGGTACGGCGCTTTTTCATCAAAGCTGGGCATTTGTGATAGAACCGTGCCCTCCAGATGGTCCGTATAACTCAATCCTAAAGGCATCTCACCTCCAAATGGATTCATTCCAGCGGGGAAGGAGCTCAGATCAGGTCGCATCAGGGACTTCGTACCGCTGAAGTCCATATACATCCGAAGGGTTCCGAACTGCTCCGGGATACCTGAAAACTGCTGCATCATCTGCGCAACCATGGTAGAGTCTATTGGCATATCCGGAGGCAGATTTGCCATGATGGTTTCCATAGGGGGCATCTCCATCTCGTATCTCATGGAATACTCCACCGTCCCCTCTTGTGCAAAAAGGGCAGCAGGAAAGAAGAAAAGCAGAAGTATCAGGCAGCGCATGTAGATTGTGGTTGTTTTAGGTTCGTACCCCTTCAGTATGTGCAAAGTTGCGTTACGTAAATCACACATTGTACTCTCACGAACCGGATAAACCTGAAAACGCTCCCCTGTACCAAACAAAGCACAGAGGAGCGTTTTTAATCAGAAAATTTGCAAAACCTAGTACCCGGGGTTCTGGACTAGATTCGGATTGGCCTGTATTTGGTTCTTCGGAATGGGGGCGACATTGCGGAATGCTCCCGATACGGCTCCCGCTGCATCTCCTCCTGGATGTTTGAACCGCCAGGGATCATTAAAGCGTGTCTCGCCACCGGCAACGCCAGCAAACCGGATCAGATCCTGTCGCCGTGTCTGTTCAAAGAACAATTCCCGCGCCCGCTCCGCAACCAGACGGTCCGCAGTCAGCATATCAAAACCATCCACACCAGAGCGCATACGAATTTGATTGACCAGCGCCAGAGCTTCTGCATTCGCAGGATTTTGTCTCCACAGGACCTCTGCCTTGAGGAGAAGTACATCTGCATATCGGAAGATGACGAAGTCGTTGCTCATCTCGCTGCCGATTCCAGGCTCAAACTCGTACTTCCCGATCCGTGCACCGCACTGACGACAGGCAACCCCCTGGATATCATTGATTGTCGGCACAAAGGACAGGGGAGGTCCATTCATGTCAAAATCGCTGAATACACCTGAATCCTCAACACGATCCCCTGCAGCAGTATACTGCGGGCCAACCAGAAAATTCCCAAGGCGGTCATCCATCGTCCCCATGACCATCTCAACCCCCATATCGTCACTGGTAGGATTGACCCCGAACACCTCTCCCTGCGGCCCCGGGTTCTGCATCGGATCAATCACCGATTCATAGAGTTTTTGGGTTGCACTCCAGCCATT
The DNA here is from genome assembly GCA_022820435.1 of Rhodothermales bacterium. Taxonomy (GTDB): domain Bacteria; phylum Bacteroidota; class Rhodothermia; order Rhodothermales; family Bin80; genus Bin80. The sequence goes on along the minus strand of JAJEFL010000053.1, from coordinate 12,617 downwards.
CCATGGCTGATTCTGGAAGTTGTAGGTGTTCTGACTTCCATAGTGCAAGGTCATTTGATGCAGGTTGAACCCATCTCGAAATACTTTGTCATAAGGAACGACGAAAATATTCTCGGGGGAACCTTCATTCAGAATGAGAAAATTGGAATGATAGTCATCTGCAAGACTGAATATGCCCGAGTTGATGATTTCATTCAGGTGCGTCAATGCATCATTCCATCGTGGAGTCCCTGTGTAGACCTCGGCATTCATGTACAATTTTGCCAGCGTCATGTGTGCCACATACGCATTCATCCTGCCATAGGTGGCCCGGGTATCGGTGCTCAGATTGGGCAGGTTATCCTTGAGTTCTTTTTCCACAAACTCAAAGACCATGCGCCGCCCCTCATCAAAGTTTGAAGAGGGCTGGGAGGGCTCCTCCGGTGCATCCACGAAGCTGGTCACAAGGGGTACGTTGCCGAAGGCATCCAGGAGCCAGTAGTAGTAGAATGCACGCAGCGCCTTCAGTTCAGACACAAATGGAGTCACCAGACTTGCATTGGCCGTTCCTTCCGCCAGCGCACTCTCGAACTGAAAGATGAGCCGGTTCGCATTATTCACGCCCCCAAAATATCCCGTCCAGAATCCGTCAAAGGTGCCTTCTTCCGAAGTCCAGGTATGGGTATGCAGGCGGAACCAGAATCCACCGTCGGACCAGTCCTGTCCTCTGGTTGGAACAATGAGTTCATCGGTGGTGACCTCGTTCAACTGCGCCGGCGGACCACTTCCGCCAACACTGCCTAAGTTACTGTATGCATCGCCCATGGCAGAAATAAACTGCTGGTCGTCCTGAAAGAAGTCAACCGGTTCAACCTGATCGTCAACGGGCTCGGAAAGGTCCGTGCACGCCGAAACGAAAAGCATCATGCCCAGTGCAAGAACCAACGAGCGAAGTGTGAGTGTTTTTTTCATTTTCAATCTATTTACGTTTGTTGGTCTATGGTTACAAATTGATGTTCACGCCAAAACTGACCGAGCGTGTCGTAAAGTATTCCAGACGCCGTTCAATCCCGGGTCCAAGCGGACCGACGGTCGCGCCCTGTCCAGACTGTCCCTGATCCCGGTCCACATACCGCACCTGTGGATTCAAGCCGGAGTAGCCGGTAATCGTGAACAGGTTATTTCCCGACAGATAAACGCGCACCCTCCGAATGGGGGTATTTGCAAGCATCGATGCGGGGAGGGTGTATCCAACGGAGGCATTGCTTAGACGCACATAATCCCCGTTTTCTACGTGGTAACTGGACCAGCGCGGGTCATCATTGAGGTCGGCCAGTTCAAACGCATCCTGCAGCACATTGTAGGATGTAATCTGCTTTGGCACGGAGTAGAAGGTGCTGAACATGTTTGCAATCTGATGGCCAAAAACTCCCTCAACGAAGAAGCTGGCATCAAAATCACCGTAGGTCATTCTGTTTGACCAACCCAGTTGAAAATCAGGAAGACCGTTCCCCAGAATCTGCTCATCATCGGGAAAATCAAGGGCTTCATACTCTTTTTCGGTACCGTCGGCGGCATGAAAAAGCCACTTGCCATTGTCTCCGATCCGGGCAAACCGGGGCCCCCATAATTGTCCGATCGGCTCGCCCTCCTTGATTCGGACCATTTGTACGTTGTTAAGTCCAGGTGCGCCAGGTTCTGCCAGAAACTGAACATCTTCCGTGAGATACTCGTCCAGCATGGTTTCCGAATAAATGGACGCAATGATCCCGGAACCCCAGGTGAAGTCACCGGCCGAACTGCCCTGGAGAATTTCATAGTCCAGAGAGAATTCCAGTCCACTGGTGGACAGTTCACCCACATTGCTCCATGTAGTGGGATAGAGGTTCGGCGGAACCGGGACTGCGATCTGGAAGAGCAAGTCACTGGTCGTGGACTGATAGGCATCAATCCGGCCGCTTAAGCGGTTATCCAGCGCAACAAAATCAACCCCAAGATTGATCTCGGTTTTTTCTTCCCACTTCAGATCCGGGTTCGGATTGCTGACCGGGCTGAAACTCTGGATGTATTGACCACTGACAAAGAAACTGCCTGCAGGGCCCAATCTGGAGAGGGAAAGGCCGCTGACCGGTGCATCCTGCCCGGTCTTGCCGATACTGGCCCGGAGACGCAATTCGCTGAAGTAAGGCAACTCAACCAGGTTGGCCAATTCCACGCCAACCCCGGCAGACCAGAACAGTCCCCATTTATTATCCACCCCGAAGCGAGAAGACCCTTCACGGCGAACGCTTCCATTGAAGAAGAAGGAGCCGTCATAGTTCGCATTCACACGGCTGAAGAAGGCAATCAGACGGTTGGTTTCCCGGAAACTGCCTACGCTTGCCTCGCCCTGATTAAAATCCTGTGCAAAGGAGAAGTTGTTGTAGGATACCTTATCGGTGATAAAGTCTCCTCCCCCGGCATCAAACCCCTCACTGACAAAATCATTGTAGGAGTAGCCTGCAATGAACTCAAGCGCAACATCTCTGGTCAGATCGCCAGCGTAGTGAAGCGTGGATTCAAAGAGTTCGCTTTCCAAGTCTGAATAGGATTGTTCTGCACGGCCCGGTCCGAGTGAGGCAGCCGTTGCTCCGCCACCAACCTTGTGTCGGCGTGAATAGAAATTCCTCGCAACACGGTCATTGTTCTGATAAGAGTACTGGGCGGCAACGGACAGACCAGGAAGCAGAACAGACAGATCGTACTCACCTCTCACAACACCGGAGAACAACTTGTTCTCCCCAATTCTGCTCCCCTCTTCAATGATGGCCACCGGGTTGAAATAATTAAAGAGCGGCTGCTCAAAGAACCCGCCCGTATTCTCAAATCCATCCGCCCTGACCGGCGCGGTCGGGTTCATGACACCGGAGAATTTGAAGGCATCTGCAAAACCAAAGTTCTGATCTTTTTTGTTCGCGGACAACTGAATCGTGATCTCCAGTTTGCGATCCAGCGTCCACTGGGTAAAGTTCAGCCGCCCGCCGATTTCCTGGAAGCCGGTATAGCGCTGAATTCCATTGCGGTCCCGGAAATTCCCGGAAACCCGATAAATTGAGTTTTCACTCCCTCCACTGAGTGCAAGGGTGTGCACCATATTGGATCCCGTCTGGGTGATCTCCTCAAACCAGTCGGTATTATGTCCCAGATCCGGTGCCTCAAACTCCGTTTCCTGGGACAACCGGCGATACTCATCACCAGAAAGCACATCCAGACGGTTTTCGATGCCCTCAAAGGTATAGTAGGCATTGTAGTCTACGGATACACCTTCCCGGGCCTCACCGGTTTTAGTGGTGATCAGGATGACACCGGCGGATCCGCGTGTTCCGTAAATAGCGGAAGCGGATGCATCCTTGAGTACATCAATGGACTCAATGTCTGTAGGATCGATACTGTCAATGCTGCCGCCGACAACGCCGTCTACGACAACCAGAGGAGACTGGTTTGCTCCGAACGAGGAGATGCCCCGCAGACGCACATCCGGTGAATCATTCGGATTCCCGTTGCGGGTACTGATCTGAAGACCGGCAACCTTGCCCTGGATCATCTCCTCAACGGAATTTACATTTCCAGTTACAAAATCATCTTCGCCAAGATTGGAAACGGAACCGGTAATGGTTCGGCGCTCCTGGGATCCGTAGCCTGTGACCACAAGTTCCTCGCCGATTTCGAAGACCGTTTCAATCAGGTCAACGTCGATAGTCGTTCGACCGTCAATTCCAATTTCCTGCGTGTCAAACCCAATAAAGGAGAAGACCAGAGTGTCTTGAAGCGAAGGCACATCAAGACTGTACATTCCGTCAAAGTCGGATGTAGTCCCGGTGGATGTTCCTTTGATGATAATGTTTACACCAGGTATTGACTCAGCGGTTGATGCCTCACGCACCGTGCCCTGGACCTGATTCTGAGAGAAAGCGCTTCCAGCCGAAAAAGCAACGAGCGGAATCAGCGCATACAATAGTTTTCTTACCTTCATAGTGTAAAATAATGTCTGGTTAGAGATGACAGGTGGGACAAAAAATCTTCCCACAGAACGTTCTTGGATGCACAATATACAAAAATTTTCTTTTTCCCACCTATACAGCGGGGAAAATTTGAAAAAATTTCAAGAAGTAAGCCTTTGGTGGCTAAGATTGAGACTGACTTGAGGGGATACACAACCCACAGCTATTGGGAGACCATTCGTCTTGATATGGAAAATTTGTCCCACTGACTCCAATCCGGCAAGACTATCCCCCCATGAGTTCGATAGAGGTCTTCTGGAACCAAAAACGCAGTTTAAGGAGCATCCGGCTGTGTTACGGATTCAAGAGACTGAAGGGATACAAGTTGCTGGATGGGTTGAGGGGCTGCGAACAGATGCATGGCTTTCTATTAAACCAGATTTGGCCGTATTATTGGGGACCATCAAGCTCAACTCTGACTCATGAAATACTCCCCCTTCTTTCCATGCCTATTCCTCATGGTTATGCTTAGTGTGCATTCCGCGGAGGCACAACTGGACTATCAGGCACCACCGGCACCGCTCGACAGATTGCTTGATGCACCACTTACCCCGTCGGTACGACTAAGCCCTGATGGTACGCTTATGGCTTTGCTGCACCGGCCGGGACTTCCCTCAATTGAAGAAGTTGCGGCCCCGGAACTGCGTCTTGCCGGAATACGGATTAATCCGAGGATTCACGGCCCAAGCCGGACCACTGCTTATTCGGGAATCAGCATCAAGTCACTGGATGCAAGCCCTGCACGTCCGATAACAGGCATTCCAGAGTCCGGCAGGGTTCGGAATGTATCCTGGGCACCAGATGGGCAGCATATTGCCTTCACAGTGGATATGGTTGACCGGATTGATCTGCATGTTGCCGATGTATCCACCGGAACCGCCCGCAAATTGACAGACATTGCTATCAACGATATAACGTATAGCAGCCTGCGCTGGCATCCAGACTCAAAATCCCTGCTGGTTCGCGCGGTCCCGCAGAATCAGGAAAGCATGCCGGTGGAGCCCCCTGCCCCGGCAGGGCCGGTAATTCAGGAGAATCTAGGTGGAGAAGCGCCTGCGCGGACCTATCAGGATCTCCTCTCGGATCCGTACGATGAGGACATGTTTGCCTGGTTCATGGCATCACAGGTTTTCCATATCCCCCTTCAGGGCACGGCCACACCGCTGGGGCCCGTCGGGCTGGCACTGACCCCCGAACCGTCTCCCGATGGGCAATATATTCTGGTTCGTGCCATGCATCGCCCCTTTTCCTATCTGGTTACGGCGGATCGTTTTCCACACAGTTACACAATCTATGATGCACAGGGGCAACTCGTCAAAGAAGTCGCCCGGCTGCCTCTGGCCGAAAATGTACCGGTCGCATTTGGATCAACGACCACCGGACCTCGCAGTATGGGCTGGAGAGCAGATGCGCCGGCGACCCTTGTCTGGGTAGAAGCACTGGATGGGGGTGATGGCGCTGCGGAAGCATCGCTGCGGGACGAAGTCTTTTTACTGGATGCGCCTTTTGAATCGGATCCCGTGTCGCTGGTAAAGTTACAACTCCGGTACAGCGGAATCCTGTGGGGAAATGAGTCGCTGGCGCTGGTGGTGGAAACATGGTGGTCTACCCGGCAACAGAAAACCTCGCTTCTGAATCCTTCAAGTCCCGGTACCGTCACCAAGGTGATCTTTGATCGCTCCACAGAAGATCGCTACAGGAATCCGGGGGCTTTTCAGAGGATACGCACCGCACAGGGAACGTCTGTGCTCCAGATGGACGGGGATAATCTTTTGCTGATTGGTACGGGAGCATCGGAGGATGGAGACCGGCCGTTTCTGAGAACACTCAATCTGGAAACAGGTACAGCCGAAACCCTCTTCCAGAGTGAAGCGCCCTACTATGAACGTCCCGTGTACGTCATGGATGACGCTCACATTCTGACGGTTCGGGAGTCGGTGGATGATCCACCGAACTATTTTGTGCGTAATCTGGAGGATGAATCGCTTATGGCCGTGACTGAGTTTGAACATCCGTACCCGGAACTGGTGACCATCACAAAGGAAGAACTCAATTATACGCGTGCAGATGGGGTTCCACTGAAGGCAACTCTCTATCTCCCGTCTGGATATGATACGCAGGATGGACCGCTCCCAACGCTGATCTGGGCATACCCGCGTGAATTCAAGAATGCAGCCTTTGCCGGTCAGCGCACCGGCAGCCCGTTCCGTTTCAAGTATATGAGTTATTCGGGAGCGATCCCGTATGTGACGCAGGGATATGCGGTTCTGGACGGCACCTCCATGCCTGTAATCGGAGAGGGGGAGGAAGAGCCCAACGATACATTCCGGGAACAGTTGGTGGCGAATGCACAGGCGGCCATTGATGCCGGCACAGCGCGGGGAGTTGTAGATCCGAACCGTGTCGCAATTGCGGGGCACTCCTACGGTGCGTTTATGACTGCGAACCTGTTGGCCCACTCCGACCTCTTTCGTGCGGGCATTGCGCGAAGCGGTGCCTATAACCGTACACTGACCCCGTTTGGGTTTCAGCGGGAAGAGCGTTTATTCTGGGAATCCCCTGAAACCTATTATACGATGTCCCCCTTCATGCATGTGGATAAAGTGAATGCGCCAATCCTGCTCATCCACGGAGAGGCGGATAATAACTCAGGGACATTTCCTCTCCAGAGCCGCCGTTTTTATGGTGCATTAAAGGGACTGGGAAAGACTGCACGCCTAGTCATGCTTCCTCATGAAAGCCATGGATATCGTGCGCGGGAATCTGTGGGACATGTCCTCTGGGAAACGACGCGCTGGTTAGACACGTATGTGAAAAATGCGGAACCCTCTGACACGGCAATGGCACCGCCAACTCCCAATCTATAGGGCAAAATGATTTTGTACGAGGGAGCATAATACTTTAAGCCGACTAAGGGGAATGCGTCCAGTCCTTTTTCTTGTACTGCTGGTTTTCTGCCCTCACCTTGTGAATGCACAGGAAACAATCAAATACTGGATTTTCTTGACGGATAAATATAAATTCTCCAGTAAGCATACGCAGGTTGAAGACGACCACCTGTCCGGTCATGCGGTCGCTCGGCACATCCAGAGGGGGACTAGGTCTGAAGTTATTTCAACTATTCCACAGGGTGGATCAAGGTTCACCGAAAACGGCTATTTCCGCATGAAACAAGGGGGACATGGGGATCGCTATATTCCCGTGACCTGCGAAGCAGATGCGTTGGAACATAAGGCAGACGATCTTGGCACTGAAGTGAATCGTAACGGTGAACAGGGTGACGACAATACGGGAATGATCTTCCATCTGACCGATACATCTTGTCTTGAGATACGGGGTAGATTACTCCAGAAGACTTCGCCAAAGGAAAACATACTATCTGCCCGTGGATAAATTATGACCCTTGAATTAGACAGTGCAACTACTTATCGCAGATGGCCGATCCGGCTATTTTTCGACCTTCGGGATCTTCGTGAGCACGAAAATTCTCCTCCTGTGGATATTTCGAGGAGTGGAATCCTGAAAAATGAATTCGAAAAGTGTCGATTAAGCTTTTACGAACCTTACCCGCAGACTGCAAAGCCTCTATCCAGAACAGAGTCATAGCGAAAAATCGGGAAGATGCCCATATCTCCCCTTTTCGTGTAACCCTTACCCTTGCTTTGGCAAAAGCTGGAACAATATTCTTGCTGGATTCAGAGGCTCTTGCAAAACTAACAATCTAGGCCGGTAGAACCACGAAAGAATTTAGGTTATCGGTTCTTTGGTTACTGAGTTGGCAGACTAGGTTCAAATACAGTAGCTGGCGCAATATCAAGCAAATGACTTAGCTCCCCTTCCTTGGGAGCAACCGAACAGATCAGCATTGTACAAGAATTCGGCCAGAATGAGATATTCGGAGTATCATTGCAGGGATGCTCACACATCTTTCGCTCTCTTAAAGGCTCCCCGTTTCCGGTGATTTTTGGTGTCGAATAACGCCTCATGTTATCTTTGTACCGACTGCGGGATGCCTCGGCTGAAGAGGATCTCGACATCCGTTCCAGACCCCAGGGAGCCGCCGGCCGCGGCAGCATTCAGTTCGATCCCGGCAGCAGATTCGCCATGGAAGAGCGCTCGTACCTGCCCACTGGTCCGCTCACGCAAGATCAACACAGGATCGTTTGAGTCCGCATCAAGTACGGCCGATCCCCCAGGACCGGTCAATTCGACTTCTGTCAAGACATCCGTCCAGTCGCGACTTTCGGGAATTGCGAATGCAAACCCGGCCTGTTGTCCTTCCGTGTCCGCAACCGATTTCATGTCGAAGTTGACAGAGAACAAAACCTCACCATTGGCGGCGCGGCCGACAACCCGATATTCTCCACCTCCATTAGGGAGGGATGGTGGTGCATTCACCGAGAAGATCGGATTCAGGTAAGGTGCGCCCCTTTCATCGGTGCCGCCCCAAACCAGCAGGACGGGAACTGATGCTGCGACTCGTTTGGCCGATTCCTCCGATTCCTCCTCGTCAAGTCGGTGATACATCGCGATGTTAAAATTGTATTCACTGATCCATGCCGGCACACAGTAGGACATCATGTCTGCCCATGTGGACGGTACGAGAATATCACTTCCAGATCGTGAATCAATCCCCCATGATCCAATCGCTCCATTTGGATAAGGATATCCCTGATCCAACACCGAACCCACTCCACAGGGAGCGTGATAGAGACTCATACTATGGCCGAGTTCATGCGCAATGGTAAGTGCCTCTTCGGACTGATCTGAGATTCCCAGCCGCACATAACTGGTCCATCCGTCAATCCAGGCAACTCCCCACGGCCCTCTGGCTTCGCCAGAAAGAGCCCCCATCCAGTATCCCGTTCCGCCCTCAAGAATACGGATTACTCCCACCTCGTCAAGGAGTCTATCCCCGTAGTTGCTTGAGGTTAAAACAGGCGGATGGGCCGTCACGGTAATGTCATTGATCGGTAGCAGTTCTCGGGTTTCTGAAAGTAATCTGTGTCCATCAGGATCCTGCACCATTTGCTCAATCAGTTCCGCGGCCGTGTTATCGGGCTCCGTCTGCCAGACGAAGGGGACCATCGTAAGTTCCAAAGTCGGCATTGCCTCAACACTCACAGGTGTCCGTCCCGATTCGGGAATCCGGCGTACCATTTCGAGACCGGCATCTAATGTTTCATCCGGATCAATGTTAATAATCATCTCCAGGCCAGGCTGTATTACCGAGCCGGGAATGCGAATATTGGCAGAACGGTCCAGGGATGCCTCCGCATAGGCCAGTTCGGTTGGAATTGGCGTGGATTGTCCGGGGATATCAACCGTGTAGACCTCCGTTCCGTCAATGAAAAAGGTTGCTCGTGCTGGCGGTATGCTCGCATCGGTACTTTGCGCCGAAATCGGAAACACGCGCAAAAGCGCATCTCTGCCGGACACGAGTGGGACCAGATACTGTGCCGATTGAATAGACTGGGATAGGTACGCGGTGGAACGCTCCTCTAATTTGCTACAGAAAGGTAGACGGAAACGCCGAAAAATCGCTGCATCGGCGAGTGGAGAATCCTGCGCAACACACAGTTCCGTGCCTCTCGCCTTGAATAATCTAAGGTTATCAAGGTCGGCAAAAGTTGAAGGCAAAGACGCGTCAAGCCCAGGGTTATACGACAAATCCAGCCACTCAATAGCATGCATGTGGCCGATCTCGGACGGGATTGATCCCGATAAATTGTTGCGGCCAAGCCTCAGCTTCTTTAATTGCGTCAGGTTTCCCAACTCAACCGGAATCTTGCCGGACAGGTTGTTCCCAATCAGATTGAGTTCGCCTTTAAAGTTCTCAATTTTGCCCAGTTCGGGCGGAATTGGTCCACTCAGATTGTTAATATCAAGGCCCAAATCTGTTACAGACTGCAGGTTGCCGAGTTCCGGCGGGATCGTTCCAGACAAGTTGTTACTCCCTGCATAAAAGTATCGTATTGAGGTCAGGTTCCCCAATTCCGGCGGGATCTCCCCCTCAAGCTGGTTATCATCCATCCAGATAACAGCCACAGCAGACAAATTGCCGAATTCCGGCGGAATCTGGCCAGTCAATTGATTCTGGCTGATACGCAGATCTTTGAGTTGAGACAGATTGCCCAGTTCGGGCGGAATAGTTCCCTCCAGTTGGTTGTCATGCAGATATAGAACTTGCAGGGGAAGGTTACTTAGTTCGGCAGGGATCGGCCCGGAGAGAAGATTGCTCTCTAGGTACAGTTCCGTGAGTGCCTTGATTTCGCCCAGAGAAGAGGGGATGCCTCCCTCAAGCCAATTGTAGGAAAGATCTAGTAAAGTAAGAGAGACCGTCTCTCCAAGTTCATCCGGTATTTGGCCACGCAAATTATTGCCGAAGAGCTGCAACTTAACGATCTCTCCCACTTCGTTTACCGTCACGCCGTACCAGTCTCCAAGGGGGGCGTCGGTAAGCCATCCATTCTGCTTCGTCCAGTTCACACCACCGGTCGCTTCGTATAGCGACGAGAGGATCTCTCGATAATCGTATCTAGAGCATTTCACACCCGTCCCCTCGTGAACAGAAATCATGGTAAGCCATTGCTGGAAGAGTGCAATCCGAGGGGTACACAAATCCGTGTTATTGTAACGGAACTCCTTCAACGCGAACCTGATCAGAGGCGGTGGTATTTGGCCCGAAAGGGGATTGTTATCTATCCTGAGGACAGACAGTTTGTCCAGATTTTCGAGAGTTCTCCGAAATTGTCCATGCAGTCCGTTGTTTGAGAGGTCAAGTACAGTCACGCGTCCAAGCGAGTCCGAACTCACACCGTACCATTCATACAGTGGCGTGTCACTAAGCCATCCGGTTGAATTTGTCCAGTTCGCTCCATTGGTATCTTCGTAAAGGTGTTCGAGAGCAATACGGTCTGCTTCATTGCAGTATGGCCCCTGAAAATCCCGGTCTGTATTTGCGGCACGCCAAGCTATAAAGTCCGGCGATCCCGGGATACACAGTCCGTCGTTTCTCCCCCAGTAGAAGAGTTCAAGTGACTTCAATTCCATGAACATTGGGGAGATTGATCCGCTCAACCGGCTTCCCTCCAAGTAGAACCACCGAAGATTGGAAAGGCCTGCAAGTTCGACGGGTAATTGACCGCTAAGGTTATTTTCATACAGATTCAAGTATACAAGCTTAGTAAGCGCCCCGAGTTCAGGCGGAATGGATCCAGTAAACGGTATTCCCTCAAGGTTCAGGACCTGCAGTTCTGCGAGTCGCCCCAATGTAGCAGGAATCTCTCCATCCAAATCATTATAGGCTAGCGAAAGTTCCCGAAGTTGCGCTAGGTTACCGATCTGTGGCGGCAACGCGCCTTTGAGACTGTTTTCCCGCAGATACAATCTTGTGAGATGCGTCAAACTTCCTAGTATCGCCGGGATGCTGCCACGGAGACCATTGCGCTCCAGTAATAGAGAAATTACTCGGCCGTCTTGATCCGTATCTACCCCATGCCACTGGCCGAGAGGTGCGTCCGTTAGCCATCCATCTCGCTGTGTCCATTTGTCTCCTCCGGTCGCCTTGTACAGCACCTCAAGAATCTCGCGATCAGTAAGGTTCAAGGTAGGATCATTAACCAAGATCATTGCCTCCCCGGAGGCCGTGGCAAGTGCGGCGGTAACGGTCGTTGTACCGTTACTGACGCCGGTGATTTTGCCATTTGAATCCACCATGGCGACAGAGGGATCGGCGCTTGACCATTCCAGAGGCACCCCTGCTATAGGTTCTCCATCCTGATCTCGAACTACCGCCTTAAGTTGAACCGTCTTAACAATCGATTCAATTCGCGCTGTCTTTGGGTTAACCGTTACCCCGCTATTCTGTCCGTAGCTCTCCCCGCTCGCAATCAGAATCAGCCGATCCGAATCATCTGCAAAATCTACATCTTCTCCCACCGTTACCGTCACTTTCTGCGGCACGCTCCAGTTTGAAGGGGTAAATATCAACACACTCCTGTTCAGGCTCGCATCCGTTCCATCAGATTTCACAATGGTCACGGTCACATTTGCCGTCGGTTCCTCCGACAGTGCCACCGTAAAATTTCCAGATTCTCCCTCTACAATCGTCATGGCCACCGGGGTGATTTGCAACCTCTGCGCAAAAAGAGATGAAGGCGAAAGACACAAAATCACTAGCACCAATGCTATATATCTCATTTTGATTTCTGTTTCATATACAAAATACAGATATAGGAATGATTATTTGTCATTTTCGGATTGTAATCGCACTAGACTGGAAGAATGTTTTGAATACCCTCGGGGCAACAAACCTTTTCGGTTCTACCGGCATTGTTGTGGGTAAAGATCTAAGTCACCACAGAAGAAGAGGACAGCGGATCTGAAGTTTTCAAATTTCCGGTATCCTCGTGAGACGGTTTTGATTTCCTGGATTTTTCCATTGATGCGTTCGGCCTTGCCATTGGATTGTTGATGACAAAGCGCATTGCACACGCCTTCGTAGTGTCGTTCGAACATCTCGGCGACCTTGGTTACCTCCTTGATGGATTCTTTTTTCGCACTTTTAAGCCATAGATCAAAATAGGTGTCTGAATC
>JAJEFL010000028.1:0-32189 GCA_022820435.1 Rhodothermales bacterium | reverse complement strand
CGATTGCCGATGCCATCCTGGACCGACTTGTTCAGCCCGCCTATCGCATCGAACTCAGCGGAGATTCCATGCGAAAATCGGTCGCTGAATCCGAAGAATCCAAGCCATGAAACATTCACGAAACGTACTCATTCCAACTCCCAAACAGACGTAAAAAATCGCTCCAAAAAATGAGACCTGCCAGGTGGGCAAATTCAATCTGAATACCCGGGCAAATTCATCTGAATACACAACCATCTGTAATACCTGACAAAAAACTGACGTGCTGAACCTCGTTTATGCCGCCCTGTTCTTCCTGGAAACGGGAGCGATAGCGAGTAACGCCGATGAGAGTGTTAACAAAGAGCCTCGATCCAAGTACACGATTCCAGCGACTTGTGATCGTAAGGTTCCGCCATCCCAGTTCGTCGCTGACCGAAGTTTTACCTTCCGTGTTGCTATAGACCTCCCGTTCGTAGCCGCGGTCGTGACTGGTATAGACACTCAGGTAGATCCGGTCCTTTTCGGACACAAGATAGTTTGCCTTCGCACTCAAGTCATAAAAATAATATCCACCCCTGCTGTCGCCTCCGCCGATTACTTGGAATGGGAGGGCGAGAAGGTCAATATAAGTCCGTCTTGCGGCGACAATAAACGATGCCTGATTCTTCAGGATTGGCCCCTCAACGGTAAAACTTGACGCGACAAGGCCTACCGATGCCGTTCCTTTATATTGATTCAGGTCGCCCTCTTTCATATTAAGTTCTACGATTGAAGATAGCCGGCCTCCATATCTTGCTGGAAATCCACCCTTGATCAAAGAGACCTCCTTGATCGCATCCTCGTTGAAAACGCTCAAAAATCCGAATAAGTGGTTGGGGTTATATACCGGCACGCCGTCCAGCAGAATAAGATTCTGGTCTGGGCTGCCTCCCCGTATATAAAGCCCGGTAGTTCCTTCCGTTCCAGATTGCACACCGGGAAGTAACTGTAGTGTTTTGAGTAGGTCAATCTCTCCGGCTAAGGCTGGAAGGGTTTCAATTTGTGCGACCGATAATGTGATCTCACTCATCTGAAGCGTCTCCAGCATGGATCCATCGGCGATTACCTCAACCGCATCCAGATCGACGATTGCAGGTTCCAGAAGTATGTTCAACCGGAGGTCTCCCTCCAATTGTCTGTGCACGATTTGGGGCGTGTATCCTATATGGGAAATAACCAGCGATACCGAATCAGCATTCAATGTGAGACTGAAAAAACCGTATCGGTTGGTGTTAGTGCCGATTTCGTAGTGTGGGGCATACACCGAAGCACCAGTCAGATTCTCACCACTCTCCGCATCCCGGACAAACCCGCTCACCGTGTTTGCATTGTCAATGTTCATGCCTGTCCCAGCCGACGGATGATGCCGGTCATGGTGGACAGATATCACATTTGGGCACGAAGTATTTCCACTGACGCAATCAGCAATGGAGACCTGAACCTGTACCAAGTAACAGAACAGTATGGCCGGAGAGATTCGGTATAGATTCAAGGTTAACGGATATAGACACGTCTCTTCAATATAAGTTTTTTTTGAAAATACGAGACACCTCCGTCCGATGAATGGGGCAATCTCATCCCCGTCCAGAGCTTCCTAAGTCGATCAGAGATGCTTAGGAAGTCAGATTTTTAGGCAAATCAGAGACATGGTAGAGGGTAGGTGGAACCTCAAACTAGGTTCATGTGTTAGACGCTGTCCAACTTGACCATTTATAATCTTATGTCGTTGTTAAAATCCATGCGATCCAGCCTCTTTAAGGGAATGGGAATCCTATGTGGAGGTGGCTATGTCTATGTTGAAAGGATCATTAATCGTGATGATGGAGAAGCTTTGCGTCTTGATATGGAAGCAGTAGGAAATGACATGTGGACAGTTCTAGAGAGAGAAAATGCTGATCTGGAGACATCTGATTCCGAAGAAAAAACAGATAGTTAGTGAGTAATCGATTTCCTAAACGAAGAGAGAAAATAACTCCTGATGTGCTTGAGGAACAGACAAGTCTAACTGTTCGCCAAATTCATCAAGGCCCACTTCCTTCTCCCGATGATTTGGTGAGATATGAAGAAGCCATGCCTGGCTTAGCGGATACCATTGTGGCAATGGCCGAAAGTGAGCAGGAACACAGGCACAAAATGGAGACAATTGTGGTCAAATCCTTCAGCTTTGGACCACGGTACGCCTTTTTACTGGGTGTACTGAGCATAGCTGCTACCCTAATTCTCTTCCTGAAGGGTGTTGGTTGGCCTGCCCTTTTCTTAATTCCTACTGGATTGATCCCTTCCGCTTTGTCATCACTATCTCGTAAAAACGACCAATGATACGAAGTACGAATTTAAAAGGGTAGCTACTGAATCTCCACAGCATGGTGGCTCATCGACGATATGCCGGTATCGCCTAATATGGATTTCAGAGGCCCATCCCGGCGCTTGCCCGAGATTTCTTGGGCTCATAGGAGGCTTGCTAGTGCAGTGCCACAGAAGGGTGATTCTCTTTCAGGGTATACCCAGTTCACTCATTGAGACGGTCAGATAGCGGAGATTCCCCAAGAGCAAATAGATACATCCATGTCTTGATCAATCTAGGGGAACGCTCGCATCATAAGAATTGATATATCATGTTGTAAAATTTATCCATCCCCCAACTTTTCGATTCAGCCGATCAGGTTTAAATTCTAACGAGGCTTTGTTCTATTCCATTTCGGCGGCAAGCGTTTCGTGTGCGGATTCCAGCGCCGCCTTTACCTCCAGGATTCCCTCAATCTCACGGTCCTCAGGGCCGTGCTCAATGCCGCAGTAGCCACTGTAGCCCGCCTCCAGAACAATCCGCATCATGCGCACATAGTCCAGAGGACTGGAGTTGCCGTCATCATCGTACACACTGGGCTTCACACTCACGCCCGTTGCATACGGCATGAGTTCCTCCACACCGCGGTACGAATCATAGGTGGTGTCCTTGTCCACCCGGAAATTCCCGAAGTCGGGGAGCGTGCCGGCACGGGGATGGTCCGCCATCTTGATGGTGCCCGCAAGCCATTTCCCATTACTGGAATAGCCGCCGTGGTTCTCAATGATGACATGCAGGCCGTGCTCATCCCCGAACTCACAAAGCTGGTGCAGGCCGTCCGCAACCAGTTTCATCTGCTCCTCGTAACTCCCCTCACTGTACCCGTTCACCCGGATGGAATGACAGCCCAGATGTTTCGCAGCAGTCACCCACTTGAAGTGGCGCTCCACGGACTCACGCCGCAACCCGGCATCTGGATCCCCCAGATTTCCCTCCCGGTCACACATGATGAGAATACTGGTCGCTCCGACCTCTTCGGCACGCATCTTCATCTCATTCAGATACTCGGTATCCTCTGCTTTCTCCATGAAAAACTGATTCACATATTCAAGCCCCGGAATCCCATTCTCCGCCGCAACTGAGGCGAAGTCCAGATTGTCAATCTTTCCAGCGAAAATGGAACGGTGCAGAGACCACTGCGCAAGTGAAATCTTAAACAGTTCCTTTCGGGGTGCGCCCCAGACCTGAGGAGCCAGAGGGAGTGCGGCAGCAGCCAGAGCACCCGTCTTTAAAAAATCTCGGCGAGATGTACGCATTGTGTTGTATGTGATTGGTTCTAATTATTGTGTGAGGCCGGGACCATTGAACCGGATCCAGTCCAGTTCCATTGCCGGGTCCTCCTCCGTAGACTCAAAGGTAAGGATTAATATAATAGTATTTTCACCGGCAGGAATCGGAAGCGTGATCTCACGCCAGTTCTCATAGGCCCCCGTGGGGAGGGACTCCATCCCGGGGAAGTCAGGAGATACCCCGGCGGCATAATCTGCCTGATGCGGCGTGACCGGCTCGCCGGTATCGGGAGAGATCTCAATCTCTGCCAAAACGGCTTCGGTACTGTCCGCAGAAAACCGGAGCATTCCCGTTCCCGTCGCCCGAAAACGCAGCGTGAGTGCGTCAATGCCGTACAGGTTCAGTGGCGCATACGTAAGCCGGGATCCGTTCTCAAGCGGCATTGCGCTGAGTACCGTCCCGCGCCAGTCCCGACTTGCAGGATGGGTGGCGTAGGTTTCGCGTGCTGACTTTTGCGAACTGGTGATGTGCTCCGCTTCCTTCAGACGGGGATGTAACTTCACCTTGTGACAGGAAGTCCCCAGACATGCCTTGATCTGTGCGAACCGGTCTACATAGTGTATGGGAGGAGTGGGGGTGTATGCCCGGGTGACCGCAAACTCTCCTTCCGGTCCAGAATGGTCGGTCAGAGGAATCGGCGATGTATCAAACCCCGTGAATAGATGAACCGTCACTTCGTTTTCAATTGCCTGATCGTGTACGGAAACCTGATAGGTGTAGGTTGAATCAAAATCAAATATACCGCCATCCGGAGGCCAGTTCAGGCTCAGCGGGAGTATCGAAGCCGGGGCGGGGGCGGCGGGGTCCGGTTGATCAGAGGATCCGTAATAGTCTAGCCGCACCAACTGCGCATTTGCATTGCTGCCCCAGAACTGGTCCCCCCATTCAACGATATAGAGCCGGCCGCGCGGCCCCACTTCAATGTCCATTGGTCGGATATAGTCAGTGCCCGGCAGAAACGGATCTATTTCCAGAACCTCCCCGGTCTCGTTCACCGTGATGATCTTCACCCAGTTGCGCATCCACTCATAAATCATGACTTTTCCGTCATAATAGGGGGGAAGCGCCGTGTCCAGCGCATTCGTCGGGTCAAAGTGAAAAATCGGGCCAGCCATAGGATTCAGCCCGCCGGCCCCCAGTTCCGGGTATTCGTCACTGGGGCCGTAGTAGTAGCGGATCCAGGCGGGGAGTGCCGGGGGGAGTTCGCGTGCACCTGTATTGTACTCCGAGAGGTTGACCGGATAATCTGCATCCGGCTGGGTATATTCTTTTTCCGCCAGATGATAGTGCGGGTACGGATCGTTGTAGCCCGTAAAGAACGGCCAGCCATAAAATCCAGGTTCCCTGGCCTGATTAAATTCGTCCCAGCCATCCACAAGACCGGGGCCCACATCTCCCCAGTAGACCCACCCCGTTGAATCGTCAATTGAGATTCGGAATGGATTCCGGTGCCCCATGGAAAAAATCTCCCCGCGGTGCAGCGAGTCCGCCCGAAATAAATTTCCATCAGGAATCGTATAAGTTCCGTCCGGCTCGGGTCTGATTCGAAGAATTTTGCCGCGCAGATCATTTGTATTGGCAGCGGAGCGCCCCTGATCCGACATGCGCCGCAGATCAGGGTCGGGAGAGTTCCGATCCCCGCCGGAGTTGTCTCCGGTAGATAAATAGAGCAGCCCGTCCTTGTCGAACTGGATTGATCCGCCGGAATGGCAACACTTGACACGTTGTACCGGAACATCCAGCATTGGGATTTCACTATCCATGTCCAGCATGCGGCCATCGTAGACAAATCTTGATAGACGGTTGACCGGCGGCGCATCCGCAATCACCGAATAGTAGATGTAAACCCACTGATTCTCGTCAAAGTCGGGGTCTAGTGCCAATCCCAAAAGCCCGTCTTCAATTTTTTTATCTACCGGGAGCCAGCCGATCACGCGCATCACTCCAGTGTCGGGTTCCCAGATTTTGATGTTTCCCGCCCATTCAATGATGAAGACACGGCCATCGGAGGTGATATCAATCTCCATGGGATCGGTGAGTTCAGTGGTGAGAATGACCTCATTATAGGCGGATGCCAGGGTTGCGGTCACATCGGCCTCTACAGTTCCTGCCGCCCACTGAATCCCTCCCAGCAGGTGCGAGCGCATGTGGGGCTCCGCATAACTCTCTACGGTATGTCCGAGTCCGGTATACCAGGCACGCCCTCCATCGTAATGGTGTGCCCAGGCAATCGGATGGTCGTCCCCCATTGCTCCGCCCTCATACGAAGACTCCTTGAGGACGGCCAGTACATGGACATTCGCTCGTGGGTTCATGTTATAGTTGTACCATTCATCGGTATGATTCCAGAGTACGGGCAGATCTTTGGTGGACGGATGAAGGCGGTCGGTTACGACAATATCCGCGGGCTGCACCTCCGGGTGCGATGAAAAATATGCGCCCACAAGTCCCCCGTACCAGTCCCAGTCATATTCCGTATCTGCCGCCGCATGAACCCCTACCCATCCCCCGCCGGACTGGATGTAGGCCTTCAGTTCCTCCTCCTGATCGCCGTTCAGAACATCTAACGTTGTATTTAGGAACACGACGGCCTGGAAACGCTGCAGCGAGTCCGCATGAAAATAATCTGCATCCTCGGTTGCAACCACCCCAAAATCATGCTCAACTCCGAGTTCCTGGATCGCTTCTATCCCTGCCCCAATGGAGCCATGTCGGAATCCCTCGGTCCTGGAAAAGACTAGCACTTCATAGTCGTCCTGTCCCAAAGCCTCCGTAACATTCATGGTAAGGATCACGGATGTGATCACCCCCACGAGTCCTGCCTTCATCACACTTTGCATGTCAGTTAAGTCTCTTTACACGGATATTTCGATACCAGACCGGCTGGCCGTGATCCTGAAGGCCGATGTGTCCTTCACGCGCAAACGCGGTTCCCGCTGTGGGGAACTTGTTCCATGATCCATCCGGGTTCGCATACGGCGTTCGCCACTGTGCAATATCCATGTCTACGACGTTCTCTCCATTTAGTCTCACTTGAATCCGGCTCCCCCGGCAGGTCAATTGATAGGTGTTCCATTCTCCAGGGGGATGGATGGCATTTTGGGCCGGGGCCTGCAAATCGTAAATTGCTCCTGCGGTCCCTGTACGGCTCAAATCTGTCTGTCCATAAGAGTTGGCGACCTGTACCTCCAGGCCGGTGTAGACGGGATCCATGATGTCGCTGGTTCGGAAGAAGATCCCGCTGTTGGTTCCGTCAATCACCTTAAAATCCAGTTCCAGTATAAAATCCCCATAGCGCCCGGCCGTCCACAGGTAATCCAGATTGTGCTCCTGACCATCGGGATTCTCTCTCCGTACGGTCAGTTCTCCGTCTTCGACAACGAACTTGTTATTTTCCCCGGTCAGCCAGCCGCTCAGGTCTTCTCCGTTAAAGAGCGTTTCCCATCCTCCAGGGTCTTTTGCCGGATCCTTAATAGCCAGGGGTTCGTCCAGTTCCCGAATCCAGAGATTACGGAACTGGATATTTGAACTGGCGGGATTGAGCGCATTCAGCGTTTCGTCCCATCCTCCGTGATGCTGCAGTCCGATGGGGCCGCGCTCGGGGAGGTCCGGGATCTCGGCATTCTGAATGACCTGCTTCCCGTTCAGCATTACCCAGATCCGGTTCCCGATCAAGGTAATATCCATAGAATTCCATTCTCCCATTGCATAGTCTGCGCGTACGCGCGGAACTGCGGCCGCACGCTGCTCCGGCGTTGCATCGGGATTGGTGCGGACCCCCCAGAGCTCCCCCGATCCAACACCCCAGTTCCAGAGGTTTACCTGCTGTGTGGTTCCGCGCAGGAATATGCCGGAGTCCGAATTAGGAGTTGGCGTTCGCAGGATCGTGCTGTCTTCATCCATCTGATAGGATCCATCTGGAAGGATGGTCGGCATATCGTAGATCCCGCTGGCCCCTTTGAAGCGCCAGTCCACATGGAACTGGAAGTCTCCAAAGTCTTCCGTGGTCCAGAGGCTCTTGTCCTCGGCTTTGGAGAGGGCATCATAGTCAATCACATACTCTTTGACCGTCCAGTGTCCGCCGTCTCCCTCTGGCACCTTCCATCCCGAGAAATCCTTCCCGTTAAACAGTGCACGATAGGCAGGCCACTCACGCCAGGTCGGATAGGTGTAGCGGGGCGGAAGTTCGTTTGCGTAGCGGGGTTTGGGGGGTGTTCCCTGATTGTAGAAGACATAAAGCCCCGTCTTTCCTGCAAGAACTACATCCTGATCCCCATCCTTGTCCATGTCCTTCACATTGATTTTCATTCCGACCCCGACGACATTGTTGGGGGGCGGGCTGATTCCTCCCTCATCCGGGTAATAGGGAGCATGGTTGTAGGAGAGAATGTGCCGCTGGAATTCGCCGCCTCGGATGTCATACCAGAATACAAAAGATGGATCTCCCACCCCGACATCGCCTCCATAGTGTGCAAACAGGCGCTTTCCTGCAATCAGATCCTCTTTGCCGTCCCCGTTCAGGTCTCCCATCGCTAAGGAATGAAAAACGCTGAAGTCAGTTTCAATCCAGTGCCTTGTGAAGGACCGGATACCCGAGTCATTTACGGACTGTTCATACCAGGCCAGCCCGTACGCATGGGCGCTGCCGAGGATAACGTCATTCAGGCCGTCCTCATTGACATCATGTACGATATTCGGGTGTGCGGTGGCTCCCGCATTTTCGCCCAGTGCACTTTCGAAACTCCAGTCGGCGTGGAAGGGCCAAGGGCCGCGCGGGTTATCGGGCTGCTCATACCAGCCCAGACCGGTAACAATATCAAGCCGCCCGTCCATATTCACATCCCCGAGTGCATTGCCGTGGGTATCTCCATCGGTTCCAATAATATATTCAATCCAGTATGGTGCTTCATCAATGTGTTCAAGCCAGGTCATGCCCTGTCCGTCAACCAGGCTCCAGTGGTTGACCAGAATATCCTCGTCCCCATCCCCGTCAATATCTCCGTGCACGACTCCCTCCATATTGAAGGCCTGGTGGATCTTATGGGATTCCCACTTCTCACCCGGATTAAGCGGCCGGCCAGGGTTGCGGTACCAGTAGGCCCCTTTCATGAACATCCATCCACTGCTCACAATATCCTCCCATCCGTCAAAGTCAACATCCAGGGCAAATTCGCTGTTGCTTTCGGTTTCCGGCCCGTTGGTTTCGGCGCCTGAGCGGTAGTTCAGGTGCTTAATCCACAGAGGGGCCTCGTACCAGTTTCGTCCGGCTGCAATATCGTAGTCTCCGTCGTTGTCAAGGTCAGCGACAGATGCGGTTTCCGGGAAGGGGCCGAACCAGTAGCTGTTCTGGAGCGGGTCATGTACGGGGCCGTCAATTTTTACGGGTGTAAAGATGATCTCCTGTGCATGAGCAGATAGGGGCAGGTTCAGAAGAACCAGCAGCAGGGCGGAGCGGAAGAAGTACGTCATAATACAATCGGTTAAAAGGGGAGTATTCGGGTTGTTGCGCCGCGGTTCGGGGGAGAGAATCATTACGGCCCGGTCCATCCCTGTTCGGAGATGTTACGGATGCACAGGGCATCACGTATCATCGTTCCTTATCTCAGCCACGCTTTCTTTACATTGGGATTCCCTGCGTCTGTGAGGTGATCCATCTGAGTTTCGGACAGCGTTACGTCCAAAGCGGCCAGATTCTCCAGCACCTGCGCTTCTTTGCTTCCCCCAATGATCGGGAGTACAGGGGGATCGCTCTGTCGCATCCAGGCGATGATCACCTGATTTACGGTTGCGCCCGTTTCGGATGCGACGGATTGCAATGTCGTCAGGCGCTCGTCGGCTTCCGGGCCTGCAAACTGCGCAGGTACGGGGCGGTCATCACGGGAGTAGGCCCCCTGTAAAAGGATGGAGTAGGCGACCAGCGATAGATTGTGATGGGCACAGAACCGCTTCATATCTTCCGTGATACAGATCTGCGGGCCAAAATCTGCGCCATGCCGCGGCCGCAAATAAGTATAGCGCTGCTCCACCACGCTGTATTTTGTAAGCCCATGCAGGTCCGCCAGCATGTTTGCTTCGGCGACGCGCCAGAGCCATAGATTGCTTGCGCCCAGTATGCGCACCTTGCCTGCATTCACTAAACGGTGGAAAGCCTCCATGGTCTCTGCAACCGGAGTTTCAAAATCGTCCCGGTGTGCATAGTAGACATCAATACAGTCCGTCTGGAGGCGCTGGAGACTTTTGTTGCACTCGGATTCAATTTCCGAGGCGTTCAGTCCACCTTTACATCCGGGATAGTCAAAGCCGAGTTTGGTACTGAGCACCATCCTGCTGCGATTGCCTCGGGCGGCCATCCAGCGTCCAATGGTACTCTCACTCTCGCCGCCCACGCATCCCGGGTACCAACTGGCGTAGAAGTTACCGGTGTCAATAAACGTGCCGCCGCGGTCGGCAAACACATCCAGAAGCGCATGGGATTGTGTTTCGTCTACGCGGCTGCCAATCAGGTCGGTTCCGTAGCAGAGTGCGCTGACCGTTACGTTGGTATTCCCAAGTTGCTGCTGGTCCATCAGTCCGCAAAGGTCACAATGGCCGCACCGCCAAGCAGGAGCACTACGCCAAGGCTTTTGATCAGGGTAATCGGTTGTTCAGGCGAGCCAAGCCAGCCATAATGGGACAGTATCATTGCGGTAATCACCTGTCCGGCGAGGAGGGACATGAACAGCCCCCCTGCACCGACTTTTGGAATGATGGCAGCAATCGCAAAGACGAGGAGCGCCCCCATGATGCCGGCGGTGAACAGTAACGGGTTCACATCCTGCAGGCGGCCGAAAAATTCCGTTTCCCAGGCCGTAAAGCCTACCATGATGGCGGTCACCGCACCGATGCACCAAAAGAGAGCGTTGGCCATTTGCGGATTCTGAACGGATGCACCGACGCGCCCGTTCATGGCCAGATGGACTGCCAGCACCACGCCGAGTCCGAGTGTAAGCAGGAAGAATGCCATTTTCATGTATTCAGGGGTTTTGTGTGTGTATCGCAAAAATTAATTCAGAGGAACATCGTGCAAAACTCTCAATCTTGAAGGTTTTTGTTCACTTGAGTGCATCCGGAAACGCTTTTTAGTCTGGATTATTGATTTTACAGTAACCTCCATTTACAGGACAGGCCTCCTTATCATGGTTCGCCTTTTCTGAGGGGAATCGTTTCCTGCCTGCTCTCATTAAGCATGTCGTGATTACCAGCAAGTCGCCAATCGAAATGTTCGTGAACGTCCGCCGCTATCTACCTAAATGATCTTCATTATGGAGCGGACAGGGGTGGGGTAGGACTCCGGGGCATTTCAGAGCGTCTACGAGGGCGGGACTTTCTTTCAACAATGATCCCTTCCAGTCCAAGATACCCCACGATTCTCTGTAATTGTCCGTTTATGTCATACATTGCATGGGCAAGATCCTCAAGTCGGTCATTCATTTGCTTCATTCCAGATTTAATCTCTTGGAGGTCATCAAAGTATCGTGTCTCGCTCTCTTTCCATGCTTTTTCTTGTCGTGTCCCGCTCTCTTTCCATGCTTTTTCTTGTCTCGTCCAGCTTTCTTTCCAGGCTTTCTCTTGTCGTGCCCCGCTCTCTTTAATGCTGCGCAAAACCTGCCCAATGAGCATTTTAGTGACGGTCAATATAACTCCAAGAGCGATTACAGTTGCGGTTCCCAGAGCGATGCTGAATTCAGCAAGAGATAAGGTAGTGTCCATGGATTTATTCAAGTGCAAGCTAAAGCTTTGTACGCTTGGAGATTGAAGGTACCCGGCTAAACAAAAAAGGTTCCCTCCGTAGCAAAGGTACAGGTTCCCATGGAAAACGGCTACATGAAAGCATCTGATACATCTGCTGGAATGAAAGTGAGATCGAATTGCGACTATGGGGATTCATCAGTCTCAGATGCAGGTGATAGAGCCAGACTTTTCGGAGTTTCAACCAATTTGGAGGTTTTGCAAGAGGCTCAGAGGTGAATCCACTTCTGCGTCGTGTGACTCTCCAGGATTGCATCACAGAGAAGCATCTCCTGGAAGCCATCCGCGAAGGTGGGATAGCGCACGGACTGCGGGTTTGCGTTGGAGGCAATGTCTTCATAAAAAGCGCGGAAGCACTGTTTGAAGGCATCCGGGAAGCCTTCATTGTGACCGCCGGGATAGTTACTGAATCTGCCGGCTGCCGGGTCCATCAGGGCCGGGTCACGTGTGAGCAGTTCATTGGATTTGGAGCGGTGGCCGATGAATAATTCGTTTGGGCGCTCACTGCACCAGGAGAGCGAACCGGTCTCTGCCGAAATCTCGTACGTGCAGTAATTTTTGCGTCCTGCGGTCACCTGTGAGACCCAGAGCACCGCCTGTGCACCGCCTTTCATGCGCAGGATCACACAGCCGCAGTCCTCCGTATTGACGGAGACTTCCTCGAATTCCTGCCCTTCCGCACTGGTGTAGGTGGCGGCTCCTCCTTTCGGTTTTTTTCGTACCGGATGAACGACATTCAAATCTGCGAATACGGATTCGGGTTCCAGACCGGTGATTGAATGGATCAGGTCCATCCAGTGGGTGCCGATATCGGAGACGGCACGCAGTGCGCCTCCCTCGGAACTCAGTACACGCCAGTTAAAGTCTGTATCATAGAGCAGCCAGTCCTGCACATAGCGCCCCACAATGCTGTGGACTTTGCCCATGCTCCGGATGCGTGCGCGGGCCTCCAGATTTAGCGGGTAGAAGCGGATATTGTAGCACACTCCGGCATGCAGGTTTTTCTCTCCGGCCAGATCAACCAGTTCCCGGCCTTCGGCGGCATTCATGGCCAGCGGTTTTTCGCACATCACATGCTTCCCGGCAAGGAGTGCACGGCGTGCAAATTCGTAATGCAGCACATTGGGGACTGCCAGATGTACGGACTGAACGGCTGGATCGGCAAGAACCTCATCATAACTGGCGTAGCCGTGAGGCAGCCCAAGTGCTTCGCTGGCTTCCTTGGACTGCTGCAGATCCCGCCCCAGAATCCCGCGTACGGGCATCCCAAGGCGCCGCAGGGCCTCTACGTGAACCGGGCCAATAAATCCTGTGCCCGCAACGACAACGCCAATATTATTCATTTTTGATGAACGTCCGGGTGCATGAACTGCGCAGATTGGGGCCACCGTTGAGACCGGGAAGTCGTGACGGTTAGGTTTACAGTATTCATCTCACACGATGGCAAAAATTGAACGACATAAAGAGAAAGTACAAAATAGGGAGCAAATAAATCAGACATGTGCTTTTCGGTCACGGCATGATTTTGATACAGGCGGGGCTGGGCACATGCACAACCTGACGGGGGCCGACAAGATGTCCGGTTTCCTGGTCAATATGAAAAACCACCAGCGTATCCGAGTCCTGATTGCCAGCGATTAGATACTTCCCTGCGGGATCCAGCGCAAAATTACGCGGGGTGGTTCCGTGCGTCGGGAACCACGCCGGGTTGGATAAATTTCCATCCTCTGCAATCTCAGCGCAAACGATACTGCCCGGGCCGCGCAGGGCCGCATATAGGAATCGTCCGGTTGGATGGACATGGATATCTGCACCGGATCGCGCTCCGGCATATTCTTCGGGCAGTGCATCCATGGTGCTCACTGCATCTAAACGGCCATCCTCCCAGGAAAGCGTTGTGATGGACGAATCCAGTTCATTGAGCAGGTAGACGAACTTTCCGGAGGGATGGAAGACCAGATGTCTCGGGCCTGCTCCGGGATGAATATTTACGGGTTCGCCAAAAATTTCCAGATTCCCGTGACCGGTTCGATACACATAGACATGGTCGGTGCCCAGATCCGGGACGAGGCAGTAACTGCCGGTTGGATCCGGCACAATGGCATGTGGATGGGGGGCTTCCTGACGTTTCGGGTTCGGGCCGGATCCCGTGTGCTGCACATGTCCGGCAATCTGTTCAATCCCGCCGTGATCGCTCAGCTTTACGGAGGTGATGGATCCACCCACATAGTTGGCAGTCAGGAGGTGGGTTTTGTTGATGCTGACATAGCATGGAGCGCCCCCCTTTGTACCGATCTGGCCAAGCGGCTCCAGTGTTTTTGGATTGGCATCCCAGCCCCATGCCTGCAGGGCTCCTTGCGGGGAGCCGTTAAATTCTGTTGTTTCACTGGTTGCGTACAGCCGCCGGCGGGCGGCATCCACTGCGAGGTAGGATGGACTCGGAAGCCCCCGAAAGGCACTCTCCTGCCGAAGGGAGCCTTCATGAAAAGAGTACACATAAACCCCTATCCCGCGTCCATTGACATGGCCGAGGCGCTGCGTATAGGTACCAACAAATACGGTTGTCATTCGCCTAGTGTGTTAATTTGTATCCCGGCCAGATTCTCAAGTGCCATGACGAGTGCATGATTCCCTTCCCCTCCAAGTCCCTGCTCCTGCAGACTGCGATAGAGTTGAAAAATCTGACTTGTCATTGGCAGGGGAATGCCCAGTGCGTCTGCTGCCTCCAGAACTAGTCGCAAGTCTTTCTGTTGCAGGTCAATCGTGAATCCAGGTTCGAAGTCTCTCACAATGGCCTGTGTTCCCCGGTTGCTGAGCATCCAGCTGCCGGCTGCTCCGTGTTTGACTGCCTCAAGCGTTTTTCCCAGATCCAGGCCTCCTTTCTGAGCAAAGATAAGCGCTTCGCTGATTGCCATCATGTTGCCTACCACCAGGATCTGGTTCACGAGCTTCACCATCTGGCCCGCCCCGGTGCCGCCCACATGTGTAATCCGGCTGGCCATTGCCTCCAAAGCGCCCATTGCACGGGTGACATCGGCTTCGTCTCCGCCCACCATGATGCTCAGGGTTCCATTGGCGGCCCCTTCACTGCCGCCGCTGATGGGGGCATCCAGCATCCGCAGGCCCGCCTTTCGAAGCCGGGCTTCTATACTAATGGTTGCCTGCGGGCTGATCGTACTGGTATCAATGATCAGGGAGCCGGGCTTTGCATTCTGTACGACTCCATTTTCTTTGAACAGCACCTCTTCCACATCCTCGGTTTTGCTTACGCAGAGGAGGATCAGATCCGACTGTGCGGCCACGGCTGCGGCATTTGCAGCTGCCTGTGCCCCGGCATCCACGATGGGGGCCATACGGGAGGCAGTCCGGTTCCAGACATGCACCTCAAAACCGGCTTTCAGCAGGTTGCGGGCCATCCCCCCGCCCATAATGCCGAGACCAATAAATCCGATGGTTTCTTTCATGATCAACAGGGAATATAATAACAGACTTCTTTATAAAGGGACTGACGAGTAGATGAACGGTGGATTTTTGAATTGCATGCAGTTGTACTCCATTCAGGAGGATTGAATCAGAATAAATCTCAGGAGCTGTGATGGTGGCGTTTCTGGTCCATGGATCCACCCATATGGAGAGGGCGGAAACAGTTACATCCTTTCCGTATCAAGCCGGTAAAGGTGCTCTCCGGCTTTGGGTACATACAGATAATCGGGGTCTTTTCGCTCTTTCCACCAGAAAAGGTCAATGGAGTCCGGATCAAGGTATCCAAGTCCCACTTTGTCACATCGTTCTTTGGGGATCCGGCTGGCCAGCGCAAGACGGATACGGGGGATTTCCATCCCATCTTTATAGGTGGTTTGGCCGCGGACATGTGATGCGTGTGCAAGGACGGCCCATGGATAGTGGCGGTACCTGTCCCAGTTTGCCCGGAAGTAGTCTGTACCGTGAAATCCGATTACATCCAGAAGGGTGCCGTGCGTGTAGGAGAGTTCCGAAATATGCGGGGCATAAAGGATGATTTCGCCACCATCTGCAATGACGGGTTCCAGTTTGTACATTCCTTTTGCCCCGGTCCACAGATCGTCGTACATGGATGGGATGACCGCAAAAGCCTGATGGACGGGTTGATGCATCCAGGTAATATGCAGTTGCGCGGAATGCCGTGCGGCATTCCGCCAGGATTCATCCTGATCGTCTCCGATGTAGATGCCGGCGAACCCATCCCCCTGTACAACCAGATTCATGAGGACGCGGGCGCAGGGGATTTCGCTGGCTGCCCGGTTAATCAGCCGGCGAATCGGTGTGTCGCAGGTACCGATCATTGCACGGCTTGAAATAAGGGCACCTGCCCAGTGGGTAAAGTCAATCACTTCCGGTCCGCTGATTCCAGGAAAGAAGTATTTATTGCCTCCTGAAAACCCGGCCACCTCATGTGGAAAAACCGGGCCGCATACCAGGGCGGCATCATAGTCAAGCACTTTCCGGTTGATCGTCACCGGAAGGGGGCGTTTAATGCGCCCTTCTGTAATCGCAGACACCTCTTTGTCCGAGATGGTTGTCAGAGTGACCAGTTCGGACGGATCACTCCAGGCATGATTAAAGATGTGAATGCCTGCGTAGCGGCTGTTTTTTTCGGCGTGTGAGATTCCGACATGTGACAGGCGTGCTTCCTCACTCATCGGCGGATGGGTTCCCAGGGCAATTAGAAAGTCCAGAGCAGCCACCCTTTCCAACAGCAGATCACAGATCAGGCGGAAGAGGATGGGAAGCGGCACTGTGCGTGTTGCGTCCGGGATAATCACCAGAACCCGGTCACTGTATACAAATCTGCCCCGTAACCCTTTTTCAAGAATCCGGGCTATATCGGTTTGCGTCAGCAGGGTTGTGGATGGCTTGTTCTCCATGAACGGATTTGTGTGAGATTCCAGTCGGCTCGGATCTAATTCTGTTGATCCGATATCTGACTGTATACAGGGCAACTGATCAGGATAGTTCCGTCTTCCGGCAGGATGCGGTGCCCCGGACTGCCCGGTCTCACTGGCAAAGGTGTCGGGAATTTCTTCGTCCCAAGAAGGTTGATCTGTAATCGTATCCCCCCCGAAGTCTAATCTCCATCATGGTCACTGATACGAGGAAAATATCAGCCAACAGTGCCACCGTCCCCTCTATTGGTGGAGTCAAGGGTTTCAAAAGCCGATCAGGGATCAGAAGATGGGCGGCGAACGTATCTGCTTCTCTTTCTCGAGGGCTGGAAGATGGTTTGCTGAACCGCAACAGCATCGGATACTTGTCTGGATTGTCAGAAAAAATATTCTGATGCATGATCCAGTGGCCTAGTTCGTGGGCAACCGTAAAAAGCTGCCGTCTTGGGTGATCATCGGCATTCACATACAACTTGCTGTTTTTGAAATCACAATACCCGGCTATCTTATCATTGTAGTCTCCAAAAGTGGCGAATACGACATGGATTCCTTCCATCTCAGCAATTTCCATGACTGGAATGGGGGGAGCTGAGTAAAGCCAAGTCAGCTGGTCGGCTTTATGCTTCGCCATTTTCAGGTCAGGCGGTGCCTTCAGACTACGCTCAATGTTACCCTCTGTGGTCATCATTGTACACGGTACGGGCGGGGTGTACAAATTCTCAGTTCACGATGTTGCAATTTGGATAAAATTCGTCTCATGTGTGCAGGATCTATTCTGATTCCCGATCCTGAGGATGCAGAGTCATGTTGTTTCATCCTTTGATGATTCCCCCGGATGCAGGCTTGATGCCGCCGCGGGCAGGAAAAAAGAATTTTCGGCTATCGGCAAACGAGAAATTGGCGCGCAGTTTTTCGTGCCAGCGTCGGCAATCCGTGTCAATGTCATCAGTGTGTGGATGCTTTTGTACAATCTAGATGTTTTCGGGGGTGTGCAGACTACAAGTTTGTGTGCAAGGGAACCCTTGCGGAATTAAGATCGTATCCCTGATGTTATGAATATAGGAAAAACCTTGTAGTATGCATGACAATAGGCTCACAGACGCTGCGGATCAGTTTCCATCTATCTCCGACGACGATTTGCAGAAGCAGGTCAAGGTGTTAGACCGGGTGATTGAACGCATGCAGCTTGCAGATAGGGCCAGAGAGAAAGTGAGAGATGGATGGGCCCCGAGACAAACTTTCTGGGATGAATTTATTGACGTAAACTGCACCCCAATGGGGCAGGATGAGGGATATGATGAGGATGCTTACTGGTCTACTCTGGATGGGATATGGCATCTTGCAGGTGCCTATATGGCAGAGGCGATGGCCCCGTGTAATTCCGCCGGAGTGACGGCCCCGGCGGCAATAGGTGGGGATGATGGAATCAATGAGCTACCCGAAACCGAACGGATGCCAGGTCAAGACACTCAGCCAACAAGTGATGTGGATTTTAACCCTGAACAGCGGTTCAAGCCAGAGACTCCAAGTGTACTAATCCAGCGATTTGACCGGATAAAGAGGGGATCAGCCCCGTGCAGTGACCTGCTGCCACCCGCCTCCGAGGTTGCTAAATATGAAGAGGTGTATCCTGGAGCGGCTGAATATCTTTTTGCCCTGTCAGAAAATGCCCTGAAAATTCAGGAAACGGCATCTAGAGAGCATCATACGCGGTCTATACTCAGAACAGTCACTTCTGTAATGATTTCTTTGAGTATGATGGCATTGGCTGGACTCTCAATATTGTACGGTCCGGCCTGGGTATCAATCCCGCTTGGGACTATGGGTATTTTTGGTCTGTTTTTGCCGGAATGGCTTCGGGGGACAAGAAGCCGGAAACGGTAATATTCTCTATTCAGTCATAGATCTGTTTACTGTCAGGGCAAGAGATCTTCCTAGTAAAACGTTCCGTCTGCTGTGGCACAATGTCTTGGTCAGCAATCTGCGGGCGGGTTATGTTGATTCGAGGAAGGATGCTGTTCTTTCATCCCTTAGGATGCAGCCGTCCGCTTGTTTGAGGAGGCACTCGCAATTGATTCCATTCGGCGAACTCCAGCAACCTATTCCAGATAATATCCACTTAAGGCTGACGGTGCTCTGCTTTGGCAAGATGAGATCGTAAGCAGCACATAGATATATGGGAAGCCGGCAGGTCAACATGCAAATTGCCCAGAACATCCCCTTGGAGAAGCCGCTTCCAGGTATCCCAAAAAATGAAAAATGGTAGAGGAGGAATACTTTAGTCATTTTCTTTAGATTCTTGCTTAACTTTCGAATCCTAAACCATGAAATGCTTTCCAATCCGGGATCAGGTAACTCATTCAAACAATACGGGGAATTTCGCATGAACAGTATTTGTGATACTTCAAACGGGCAGAGTAATTCGATGGGGCGTGCTGTACTTATCTCCATTCATCCAGAACATGTTAAGAGCATAATTTCGGGGGAAAAGGTGTACGAGTATCGAAAATTCTTGCCTAAACAGGAGATTTCGTTTCTAGTGCTTTATTGCACCGCACCGGTTAGGAAGATTACTGCCGTAGTGGAAGTAAGGGGTTGTCTTGTGGGTTCGTTAGCAGATATATGGGATCGTACATCACGAGGATCGGGAATTTCTCACAGTCTCTATTCAGATTATTATTCGGGGAAACAAAACGCAAGTGTTTTTATCCTTGGGGATGTTTATCAAATGGAAAGTCCAATGGACTTGTCAGATCTGCCGAGTCAGAAGACTGCCCCACAATCGTTTTGCTATCTGGATGACAAGGATATGGAAATTATCTCTGAGCGAAAATCTCCCCACCCCACCATTGCATCCTCCATGGATTTCGTTGAAGACATTCGCGGCGTTGACCAAAGTGCATCCCCCGGTCATGTGAGCCACTGATTCCAGTTGAAACGGGCCAGCCTGATTGGAATGCGCAGGGCGGTTATAAGATGAACCTCTTGTAAGTCCCTTTCCAAAAGTCAGGTTCTTTTGCAAGGTGTCCATAAAAGATCCAATCCCAAACGATCTTCGGTTACCAGATGCCAGTATTTTTAGGTGGGGTTTCACGCAGGAGGCAAATCAACTGCTGGAGACTTTCAAGGTTTTGCATTCATTGTTAAAGTGTTAAATTTGGGAATTATATACATGAGTGCCCATGACCACGCGTTTTCACAAGAAATATTACCTCTGCAGCACAGGCTACCCGTTTCTTGCGCTAACGCATCTTGGCTTGCTCTGTGCAGGATTTCCCGCCATCTCGCTTTACCGTGTACCGTACCGCTGCGGGTTCGCGGCGATTTGCTGTATCTCACCTAATCGCTTGCGTTCTTGATTGGCTTTGGGCTCTTGAGGAATGATATTTTGTGGGGTTTATGATCCTTGCCAAAAACAAAAGATAAGCCCGTACTCCAAAGTCCGTAAAACCACACATAATCCCCCCAGTGGTACTGCATTTCTACCCCGAATATATACCCAATGACCATAAGCAAGATTCCGAAATTTACCGCAAGCACCCACGCTATACTAAGACGCTCAACTTTTTTGCGTAGCGGAAAACACAGATACCAGCCTACCATTAAAATTATCGTAACTAATCCAGCCCAAAGCAAGTCCGTGCCATTGTAGGGATCACCAACAAAATGAACGGACAACCAATACTTAGCAAAAGCCCCGAATGGGGGGATAATAGAAGCGATAATTCTTATTGTATTTTCCGTCATCGTCATCTGTTATTTTATTTTTGGGAATTTATTATTGCAAGGGTCTCAAGTATTCTATATAATTCCCGACTTTTTGGTCTCCCCGTAAGCGAAATTTGACCGTCACGTACTGGCGGGTCCCTGAGCCAGCACCAGGCTTTGTCTTACAATCCTTAACGGGCATGGCATCAAGCGGATGATATTGTGTAGGCAATCAGGGAGGGGATCTCTCTCCTGATTGTATCAGTTCTATCCACTTGACTGGAAAAAGTTCCCCAGATATGGGCACTCAGGTATATAAGCCCCTTAAATTTCGTCCAGTGAAAAGATTCAACGGAACATGACAATAAAAGGGATTGGTTTCAGGGGAGTTGGGTTGCTTCTTGTGGTGATTGGCATTTTAGGTTGCCAGACATCAGCGGAGCGTCCGAATATTCTGATCATTCTGGCAGATGATCTGGGATACTCGGATATCGGGGCCTACGGGGGCGAAATCCATACGCCGGCTCTGGACACGCTGGCAGAAAATGGGGTCCGCTTCCGCCAGTTCTATAATGCAGGACGCTGCTGCCCGACAAGAGCTTCGTTATTGACAGGCCGCTATCCGCACGGCGTCGGGATGGGAGCAATGGTGTCGTCCGTAAACAGCGAACTCACACAGGGACCCTATCAGGGCTATCTCAGTGAATCGGCGGTAACCCTTGCAGAAATGCTTCAGGATGCCGGCTACCATACCTATATGTCCGGGAAATGGCACGTCGGAGAACGCCCACAGCACTGGCCCCGTATGCGCGGGTTCGAACGCTATTTCGGCTTGATCAGCGGTGCGAGCAGTTACTATGAAATCATCGAAAATCAGCCGCGCAAACGGCAGATGGTACTGGACGACGATCCCTGGAGTCCACCGGACTCGGGGTTCTACATGACAGATGCGTTTACTGATTATGCCATTGAATTTCTGCGGTCGCACGCATCGGATAAGCCGTTTTTCCTCTATCTGGCCTACACCGCTCCACACTGGCCTTTGCATGCACTCCCCGAAGACATAGTCAGATATGCACACGCGTATGAAGATGGATGGGATTCACTTCGCCAAGGCCGTTATGTACGGATGCAGGAACTGGGAATGATTGATGAAACGTACGCCCTTTCGTCCAGGCCTTCAAGATTGACTGCGTGGCAGGATATGATTGACAGAAAGGACTGGGCGCAGCGTATGTCTGTGTATGCTGCGATGGTGGACCGGATGGATCAGGGAATTGGACGGGTGATCCAGCAACTGCAGTCCATGGGGGAACTGGAAAACACACTGGTGCTGTTTCTGTCGGATAATGGTGGGTGCGCAGAGAGTGTGGACGGGCGCAGGCTGCATGACCCGATTACGCGTGTCGGTGAGCAGGGATCCTATTTGGCGTATGAGGAGGCATGGGCAAACGTCTCAAATACTCCCTTCAGACTTTATAAGCATTGGGTGCACGAGGGAGGGATTGCCACTCCTCTGATCGCACACTGGCCTGCATATATCAAAGAGACAGGTAGAATTATTGACGCGCCCGGGCATGTCATTGATCTGATGGCAACGATTGTGGAGATTTCTCAGGGTGACTTGCCTCATTCCGATGGCAAAAGCCTGTTGCCGCTGTTAGACGCGCCGGAGTACAGCTGGCCGGAGCGGACTCTTTACTGGGAGCATATTGGGAACCGTGCCATTCGTCAGGGGGATTGGAAACTGGTCTGGGACAGAGAATATGCGGAATGGCAACTCTATAATCTGGCACGGGATGCAACGGAGTTGTATGATCTTTCAGAGGAAGTTCCCGAGGTCGCTTCCCGTTTGCAGCACCGCTGGGAGATCTGGGCAGATTCCATCGGAGTGCAACGCCGCTGATAAGTTGCCAGTAGTGTGCGATTCTCTCCAAATGCTACATGATCCTTAAAGGGAGGAGTCAAGTTAAAGGCGGCAGCAGTATTTTATGGTATCGTCTTTTGCTTGAAGATTTTACTGCTGCATGAAGACTCGTTCACTTAATCATCAGTATGCCACGCACAATTCTGATTACAGGTGCCAGTACAGGTATAGGCGCTGAAACGGCTCGGTGCCTTGCCGAGGGCAACACCTTGATTCTCCATCACAATCAATCCCCGATTGAGCCGGTGGCGGAGGATGTGCAGATCAGAGGGGGTACAGTCCATACATGTCAGGCCGATCTTGCGGGCGAAGCGGGATGCCATCTATTGATGCAGGCGGTAAATCGTGTTACCGAACATCTTGATGTTTTGATCAACAACGCGGGAAGTCTGCTTCAGCGTCATACGGTGGAAGAGGTGACCTGGGATCTGATGGAGCGTATCTTTATGCTGAACACCTATTCCGCAATGTTACTGACGAAGTTGTGTATCCCATTGTTGCGGAAGGGAAATGACCCCAGTATCGTGAACATGACATCCATCGCCATGCGGCATGGTGCACCTACCGCAACGGTGTATGGGGCAGCGAAAGGGGCCATGGACTCGTTCACGCGCGGTTCGGCGCGTGAACTTGCGCCGGAAATTCGCATCAATGCGGTCGCCCCAGGCGTAATCCTCACACCATTTCATGACCGGTATTCCACCGAGGAAAAACTGGCCAGCATTGCCGGCGATACGCCCGTAGGCTTTAATGGGCAGAGTATCCATATTGCACAGGCGGTGGAACTTCTGATTGAAAACACGTTCATTACCGGCGAGACCATAGACGTAAATGGCGGGCTGTTCATGCGTTAGCCCTGAATGTATAGAGTTTTTCTCCGAGAACATTAGAATGCGGACTTCGAATTCCTTCGCGACTCTGGAGAAAGCAGAACTGAAATGCAATGTTAGAATTCATGATGTGCTACCTGTATTCAGTAGTTTTCCGTCTCTTTACAGTACGGTGCGGGGATGTGCACGGGCAGTGCACGTTTCATGTTTTTGCTCAGTTGTGATCAAATAATTATGAATAGGTTAAGTATTCAGCCCGATAGATTGGCACATAAGTCCAAGGTATCCGTATATTCCCCTTGGGAAACTGGTAAATCTTGTCTAATGAGCAAAATTAATCTTGAGCGAGCTATCCAAAATATTGGTGGCAGAACCGAACCGTACACTGCTCTCGTTGAGTTGATAGTAAATGCCGTTGATGCAATTGAAGAGACAGATCGTTCAGATGGGTGCGTCAAAATTCGCATATTAAGGAGTGATCAAATAGATATAGATCAAAGCCTCCCTGAAGTTGAAGGTTTCGAAGTTGAAGATAACGGGATTGGGTTTACAGAACAGCATCTTGATTCGTTTGATACACTTTACACAGATCGAAAGATTAACAAAGGTGGTAAAGGATTTGGGCGTATTGTATGCCTTAAGCATTTTAAGAATTTCTCCGTTCGGAGCGTATTCAGGAGTGAGAATGGATTTAAATCTATAAAATTTTCAATGGGCAGTAATAATCAGATCGTTTCCAATCGCAGATTCAGCGAAGCTGAATCGGATGATACTGGGAGCACTGTTGAAGTACGCCATCTGCGCAAAGATCATTTTCCTAACAAAAGGCTTAAAACTATTGGAAAGGTTCTTGTGCAACGTATTCTGCCATTTTTCATTTCAAGGGAATCTACATGCCCCCAAATTATACTCTCTGATGACCATGGTACAGGGGGAAGTGGTGACGATTCAATATGTCTAAATGATTTTTTCGAAAACGAATTAGAAGAATATATAGAGGAACTCCAGATAACTGAGTCTTCTTTTTATCTGCCTCGGGAGGGTGATAAGGAAGAGTTTTCAGTGCGCATATTCAAATTGTATGCATCGTCTAGAATTTCTGGAAATCAGATGAGTATTGTTGCTCACAAACGTGAAGTGCTAACGATGTCACTTCACGATCAAATTCCAGAATTTGAAGAAGCATTTCATGATGAAAATGATCGAAGATATACGATTAAAGCATACGTATTCAGCACCTACCCTGATGCAAACGTATCTGTGGAACGCGGTGGCTTCAGTTTCGGAAAAAATCCCGAAGTATCATTTCCTGTTGGTCAATCGGAGATTGAAGAGGCAGTTGCAGAAATCGCAGCTAGCACGGTTGAGTCGGCTATGAAAATTAGACAGGATAAGAAGCGTGAGCACATTCAGTCCTATGTTGACAATAAGGCACCCTGGTATAAAGGGACTCTCTCAGAAGTTGACATTTCCAAGTTGTCCTACAAGTCAACCGATGAACAAATAGAAACTGTGCTTCATGCTGACAAATATCGTAGGGAGAGTGATACGAAAAATAGACTGGCAGCATTTTTAGCCTCTGAGAGCCCTGATCAGAGTGATTTGAATCTATCTGAGTTAGTCAATGATCTATCCGATTCAAGTAAGAATAAGCTTGCAGAGTATATGGTATTCCGCAAGCATGTTCTTGATCTTTTTAATGTGAGTCTTGAACAAGGCGAGAATGGAAAATATTCTTACGAGGGTGCTTTGCATGATATAATACTCCGTAGAAAGAAGGATACGGACACAATTCCTTTTGAGGATCATAATTTATGGCTTTTGGAGGAACGACTTAATTATACAAATTATGTTGCATCTGATAGAAATATTAGCAAAAAAAATCCTCAGCGACCAGATATTCTAGTATTTGATAATCCACTTATGTTCAGGGAAGATGATATAGTAAGTAATCCCTTGACAATTTTTGAATTTAAGAGACCGCAGTACGACGAATTTGCTAATTCTTCGTCGAATGAAGATCCTGTAGAGAAAATAGTATCTTATGTGAGCAAGATTCGTGAAGACGGATATAATAATCTTAAGGGGCGGCTAATTCGGGTTACGTCAAATACACCTGCCTACGGTTTTGTTGTATGCGATATCAATAGTAAAGTGGAGAAATGGCTTCGTACTTCAAAAGATTTCAAAGAAATGCCGGATCAGCTTGGTTGGTTCAGGTGGTTTGATAACAGCAATCTATTCATTCAGGTTATCACATGGGATAAGATCGCTAAGGATGCTGAAATCCGACATCGTATATTCTTCAAAAAATTGGGAATAGAATAATCTTTTGAGTACAAGATTTATGGGAATAGAGGAGCATAGGCAATGGTCAGATATGAGATTTTGAGTTTGTAGAATTGTTCTATTTTCTCAGGTTATCTGTTAATAGTATTCTAAAACTCAAAATAACTTGATATCACGTCAGGGCTTCCGAATTAATTTGCCATGAAATACTTCCTCCCCGTCTTTATAAGCCTCCTCTTTGCGGGTACATCTCTGGCACAGTACCATGTGACAGGGACCGTTGTTACACTTGACACCGGCGATTCATTACCCGGTGCCTCTGTGATTCTGGAGGGGTCCTCCCGTGGGACGACAACGGATACAGACGGCATTTTTGTCCTCTCGGATCTCTTGCCCGGTACCTATACCATCACCGTTTCTTTTGTGGGTTATGAAGATGCATCACAGATTGTGACCATACGTAGCTCAGATGTAGAACTAAACTTTGAAATAGAATCCACCAGTGTAGCCCTGGAGGGGCTGGAGGTGTTTTCTTCAAGAGCATTGGAGCAGCGGACTCCGGTTTCCTTCACGACCCTGGAACGGGCAGAATTGCAGCGTGATCTTGGATCACGTGATGTACCGCTGGTTCTCAACAGTGCACCGTCGGTTTACAGTACAGCGCAGGGAGGTGGTGCAGGTGACGCGCGTGTGAATGTACGCGGATTCAATCAGCGTAATGTGGCGATCATGATTAATGGGATTCCCGTCAATGACATGGAAAATGGATGGCTTTACTGGTCAAACTGGGATGGTTTGGGCGAGGTGGTGAACTCCATTCAACTCCAGCGCGGATTATCAGCGGTCACACTTGCTACACCCTCCATTGGCGGTACAATGAACATTCTTACCGATCCGGCACGCAATACCCCCCAAATACTGCTCAAACAGGAATTCGGGAATGACGGGCTTCGTAAGACCAGCGCCATGCTGTCCTCTGGATTAATTAATGGTAAGATTGCCTTAACCGTGTCAGGGGTGCGAAAGACCGGTCAGGGGTATGTGGACGGGACATGGACGGACATGTGGTCCTATTACGCTGCCGCCGGCTGGAATGCAAGCAGCAGGCATCGCATAGATTTTTTTGCAATCGGTGCACCGCAGCGCCACGGTCAGAACTTGTTCCGGCAGAACATTGCCGCCTATGATCATGACTTTGCAAGAGAAGTATTTGAGCGTGATGGTCTGGATGAGAACACAATCGCTGATATTCTTCGCCAATTCCCGGAGAGCGGACGGCGCTGGAATCAAAATATTGGTGCGGTCTCAGAGAACTACACGCGGGACCAGCATAATGGCTTCGGCCCTGTAAAGCGTAAGAATTCCGGGTATATCGACGAGATTGAGAATTTCTTTCACAAGCCTATTTTGAGCTTAAGCCATTTTGGGCAGTTGACAGACAAGTCTTTACTTTCCACGACCTTGTACTACTCAGGCGGGAAAGGAGGGGGCTCCGGTCGTCATGGCGCATTAATCCAGAATTATGAGGGTCCGTCTCCGGTTCCTGACTATGATGCAACAATTCAGTGGAACAGAGAGAATGGGCAGTCCTTCGGTATTATCCGCAACCGCCACAATGTACAGTGGACGCTGGGGGCGATCTCCAAGTTGACACATCAGGTCAGCAGCCGTTTCAAGTTGGAGGCGGGGCTTGACTGGCGTACTGCTGAGATTCAGCATTTCAGTACGGTAAGAGATCTGCTTGGCGGGGAGGGCTATCTACGGCTTGATGACAGCGATTTCTGGGGGACCGAGGGGCGGGTCCTGCAATTGGGCGAACGTTTTGAGTACAACGATGAGGTGACGGTAAACTGGGTTGGTGGATTCCTGCAGGGGCAGTATGATGCAGGCGCGTGGAGCAGTTTTGCGGTCGCAGGCTATTCCAGTGTAAAGTATTCGTTTGAAGATTTCTTTGCAGATGACGGGAATGGGGATTTCTTCATGGTCTCACCGCCTTCTATCGGCGGTTACCAGATCAAGGGTGGTGTAAGTTATAGCCTTAGTGATGCGGTTTCCGTTTATGCAAATGCAGGTCATGTTTCCAAAGTACCCGTCTTTGACGGGGTCATTGATGCGATCTCCGGCAGTATCAATCCAGATCCTCAGAATGAAACTTTTGTCGGGGTTGAGAGCGGTATGAGTTTTCGATCCCTCAACAGAAAAATGACGGCGAAACTAAACATCTATCATACGATCTGGAATGATCGTACGGTAACCCGCAACCTGGTGGAGCAAAGCGGTAATGATGAACTCGTAAGTATCAGGGGGTTGAATGCACTGCACAAAGGTATTGAGGGAGAGTTTGCCTGGCAGCCGGTTGATTTTGTACGTGTAGATGGTGCGTTCTCTTTTGGCGACTGGCAGTACACCGATGATGTATCTGGCACCTACACACTGGATCGTTCCAATCCAGATAGTCAGGAACAGATATCGCTTCCGCTGAGTGGAGTGAAGGTGGGGGATGCCCCCCAGACACAGGTCGCCTACGCAGTCACGGCATTCCCGCGTTCCGGGCTGCATGTTCGTCTAACGGGGCGTTCATACACTCGACATTTTGCAGATTTTGATCCTGCTGGATACAGTGATCGCAGGAGTGTCGTGTGGGAGGCCCCTGGATATACGGTCTTTGATTTACAGGCTGGCTACGATTTTGACCGGGGCCGCTATGGTTTTCGCATATTTGCGCATATCTTCAATATAACGGATGCGATCTATGTTCAGGATGCCGTAAACAATTCCCGCTTTCATGCTTACACTGGGAATGGTACAAACATGGGAAGGGCAGACGATGCTGAGGTGTTCCTTGGCCTGCCCAGAACGTTTAACATTGGGACCCGCATTACTTTTCGCTGAATTCTTTTCTGCGCAAGGGACGGTATACTGGGCGTTTGCCGCGGTTAATCTATGGGTTCTGCCAGCATTTGTATGGAAATATCGGTAGAACCTCTTTGTAAATGAGATGAATTCGGGTGTAACCTGTGTCATGGGGCATCAACCCTTTTTTATATGTTTGACAGCCGATTGTAAAGTTTCCACCAAGAGAAATTGCTACCGGAACACCAACTCAAACCGCTTCTCTGCCATATCAAAGTGTGGGCTGAACACCGTCAAAATGGTTGCGATTCGGCGATCACCTTCCATGCAGAATGCGACTGGCTGATTGGAATTGCGGGTTCCTGTGAATGTAAACCTGAGGAGCTTCGCGTCGAATCGTAAGTCGGATTGTTCTATTTCAGAACCCGCCAAACTGGCAATCAATTCAGGTTCAGCCGAAGCCGACTTTGCCCACAAATCGCGATCCACCCACGACTCCCCGCCGCCAAAATCTCCATGCCACCGGTGTGCTAAGAGCCGGTCGTTCTCCTCAAGTTCACTTTGATCGTGTGCACTGACAAATGTCTCCAGCGTGGGCGATATATGTTTCGGTAAACCGTTCTCACGAGAATATTCTAGATCACCATCACGTGACCATCCTTGATTCCTGAATATCGAAATAGGACGGCTCGGTTGAGTTCCCGCACGAAGGATGG
Source organism: Rhodothermales bacterium (assembly GCA_022820435.1). GTDB lineage: Bacteria > Bacteroidota > Rhodothermia > Rhodothermales > Bin80 > Bin80. The sequence goes on along the minus strand of JAJEFL010000028.1, from coordinate 3,501 downwards.
AAAGGCCCCCGATCGCGACATACGAACGCCTCCCCTCCCGGGCACGATCACGGTGGTTCAGGACAAAGCAATATTGGCCGCGTGGATCAATTCTGTAACGTCCGCTCTCTACGAAGATATCCCATTGACCAGCATATTTGGTATCTTCCGACCTCGTAACCTGCGGAAGGAAAGCTAGAACTCCAAGCGCGGAAGAATAGAATTGTGTACGGTTAGTGAGTCGGCGGGGTTCTAGGAATTCCTGTGCTTGGATTGGGGGTGCTAGCAGAACCGCAACCAACACAGGGGGCAAACAGATGTACATCATTTGCCTCATCCTCCCTGACTTTTCCTACTTTCTGCCTCACCCTCAGCATCTGGATAGGGTTCAGTCACATTGGGACTTGCAAGCACAGTAGTCACTACGGTCCAAAAGATCAGGGCGATTGATCCCCAGATTGGATTTATTCCAAACCTCTGATGGACGGGGAGGCTGACTGCCAGCACCCAGAATACGAAGCTTCCCATTGTTAAGAAGATCTGCTTCTTTGCAGTAACTCCTACCACACGAGTAAGATAGGATGGAAGAAGAAGAAAAAACACCAAGGCCGAAATCTCGATGGCAATGTCCCGGATCGTGATATGACTATAAACCAGCCCTTGGATAGTGAGATGAGCCGCAACGATCTCCGTTGGGATCAACTGTGCAACCCGGTCCACATACGATCTGTAAGAATTGGTGACTTTATACAAGGACATCTTCTAAGGGCATGAGTTCGCGTGATTCATCAGCGGTGTCTAACGACATTGACTTTATTCTAGGCGGCCACTTAAAAGTTCCAATCAGGGGGGAGCACGGGCAACGAGGCGGAGTAGCTAATTGCAAAGCCGAGTTGCCCGTGACAAAAGTCGTTTTTTAGTATCCGTACGAGGTAATACGAAAATGCGCCCATCTTTTCATATTACCTCGTACGGATACATTTTTTATACTCCATCTTCCTGGTGGCATGGCCACCAAGGTCTGCCATGTATTTTTTGTCAATACATGGCAGCGCTATACAAAGCAAGTTGGAACTATGTGGTCCAACCCAAAGCGGCAAAGTGCTTCGTGAGCGACAAGACGCGTTCTCGGCGGAGGTGGCTGCCATCGCTTGGAAAGCCAGAATCGGCTTTACCGCCGATTCCGTAAATTGAGCAGTGTGAAGTCCAGATGCATTGCGACTACGGCAGTCGCCTGGGAACTGGTTTGGTTTCTTTGGGTTGTACTATAAGTTGAACAACCCTTAGTGGAGGCCGATTGAATGCGATTGAGTAGGTTCGTGATTTGTCGTTAGACAGAATACCAAGTTGATTAACCTTAGAAGTCGTGAGATTGCGTCTCCATAGGCGAAACTAAAATCCCGATGTAACGTTAACCAGCATAGCACTCGTTTTGGCTCGCCTGACCATCGTCCTACTATACAGGGGGTAAGTTCAACCATAATGCTTGGAACTTTCTTGAATAAGGGCGTTCAAATGGTTGCTAGCGTCACTTAATGTATGCATTGCTTAGGTTGGTGATGCTCACGCGAATCGCTGATATTCAGTTTTGGTGATTTACTTTCTTAACAGTTAAACCTGCATGATATCATGAAAATTTTCGTTAGATTCAGTTGGTCCTCTAAGGCAATAGTCTTCGGACTAGTTATAACTTCCTTTTTTGCAATCCAAGGATGTGATTCAGGTACTGGAGTTGATCCAGGAAATAATACATCAAGGAATGATGAAAAAGAATTCACTGAGTATGTTCGCTATGTGTATGGCGTATTTGATAACGGTGAAGAGCATGCTGTGGAGATTATTTTGGATGACACGTTAATCCAAGAACGTCAGATATTCAAAGATGAGGAGGATTACTATGAAGAGGTGGATAGATTGATGGAAGAAGATGAACTGATTATAAATACATCCTTGTATCGCCAGTTTATTCATGCGCTTTATCCTGCAGAGATTCGCCTTTTAGATATGGATGGTGAAGTGACAATCGGTGAATATGTACATACCACAACAGAGGTGGCCGCTTATAAATACCTTGTTGATGATCCAAATAATACTCTGCAGTTGGAGGAATATTGGAGCAAGGACGGTCAAGAGGTTGAGCGGGAACTCTCCAAGTTCTTCTCATTGATAGGAAGGCCTGAAATTCTATTTAAACAATCATTTAAAAATCCTTTTATCCAGTCTCAGGTAGATGATTTTGCAAATACCGCAAAATCTTCTTTCTCCTTTCAACATGGTAAGAGTTCTGAAATTATGTCTAATAGTAGTTACATGAATACGCACGAGACAGGAACTAGTACGGTTTGTTTGCCTAGTAGCAGAGCGAGGGAAGCAAATTTATCTCAATGGTGCTATACTGTTAAGTTCCGCTATTGGAATCAATCAACGCATACTAGGAGGCGGAGAGCACTTGCGGGAATAGAACCGATGGTCTTATACCAAGGTAGATGGGTAGATTTAGCCGATGAGGGACCGCCAGGATTAGGGTCACGTTTAAGATTACGTGTTTCAGCACAAGGTGGTCACTCAAAGAGAACTGAGACATGTTACGGGAGCTTATCAGTAGGGACACTGGATTATTCTAATAATCCCCCATACTCGTATCTCTCGGAGAGAAATTGTAACAGTATCATGGTTGTTGCCAATCGAAAACCCCGACGTGGCGCGGTAAGTTGGCATAGATATGGGTTCCATGAATATTTTGCTACCGTGACCGTGATAAGTGGTAAGACTTATTTGATGTACAGTAATTCCGCTTCTTGGGAAGGAAATAGTGATCACTATGTGCCTTAGTGATTTGTCATCATGAGCAATGTTTTCCCGTAAGCGATGTTGTTTTTCATGTGGTTCAAATAAAATTTTTCTACTTGAAGGGGCTTTGCAGATCATGTGTTAGACTATTTGGTTAGCAATCTTTATACTTTTGGTTATGTTTGCCAAATGTATGTCGTTAATTAGTCTAACTTTTTTCAGTATAGTTCGTCTGGCCAAGTTCTGACGTAAGAGTTTACAGCAAACTGTGTCATGATGAGAATAGTAAGGTTGCCTGCATTGACGGTGATCGCCGTTTTTACGGTCTGCAATTTCTCAACTTTATCCGCCCAGCCCCTTACCATCAGCGGCTATGTAACAGATGGGACTACTGGAGAGGCTTTGATTGGAACCAATGTGTATGAGTTGAATCTCCAGATTGGTACAACCACAAATAATTACGGATTCTTCAGCCTGACCTTGCCGGCTGTTAGTGCAGTGATCCGTTTCAGTTATCAGGGCTATGCAACGCAAACGATGACATTTCAAGGTTCGGTTGAAGAATTGCTTCGGATTGAATTAGACCCTGTTGTTCTCGTTCTGGATTCGCTGGAGGTGACGGCATCCCAGGATGACCGGCTTGAAGAGCAGGTGCAGATGAGTAGACTTGGAGTATCTATGGCAGATGTACAGACACTCCCCTCTTTATTCGGAGAGCCGGATCTACTCAAG
>JAJEFL010000179.1:0-5894 GCA_022820435.1 Rhodothermales bacterium | reverse complement strand
CTATGCCACCTTCTTTGCTGAACAATAATAGTGACGGTGGCGTGATCTTGATCAATTAGGAGATGTTTATGTTTTGAGAAATCTGACCAACTGCCCCATTACACCATGTCAAGAATTAACAACATTTCTGAATTCGGAGCCCAAATGGAAGGCTTCGAGGAAGCCGTATTGGCTAGGCTCGAAACTCTTAGTGCGAGGATCGCTTCGTTCACTGAATCCACAAATACAAAGATGGATGCGTTCTCCAAATCCACAGATGCAAAGATGGATGCGTTCTCCAAATCTATGGATTCAAAGATGGATGCGTTCTCCAAATCTATGGATTCAAAGTTGGGTGCGTTCTCTAAATCTATAGATTCAAAGTTGGATGCATTCACCGAATCTATAGATATAAAGATGGATGCCCAAAACAGCAAGTACAATATATTAATCTGGATGATTGGACTATTCGGTGGATCAATCTTACTCATCTTGATCTATGCCACCTTCTTTGCTGAACAATAATAGTAACAATGGCGCGGTCTCGATCAATCAGAAAATGTTGATGGTTTGAGAAATCTGACCAACTGCCCCAGTACACCATGTCAGGAGTTAACAGTATTTCTCAATTCGGAGCCCAAATGGAAGGGTTCAAGGAAGCCGTGCTGGCGAGGCTCGAAATTCTTAGCGCGGGGATCGCTTCGTTCACCGAATCCACAAATGCAAATTTGGACACGCTCACCGAATCTACAAATACAAAGATGGACGCGCTCACCGAATCTGCGAGTGCAAAGTTGGATGCCCAAAACAGAAAGTGCAATATATTAATATGGATGATCGGGCTATTCGGTGGGGCAATCTCACTCATCTTGGCCTATGCCACCTTCTTCGCTGAGCAATAAGAACAGACGACAAAAAGATCCTCTTTGTGTCAGGAGATCTATGATGCAGACTGGAACTCTCTTATTTTGTCCAGCTAAATCCGACCAGCGACACTTTACAGTTACCCGCGAGAGTTCCTGAAAACCCCTCCCTGCACCGATACTCACTGCACCTGCTCAACCGAGTTTTACCAAGATATTAAAGCCTCGGTGTGGTCAGTTCTCTTTCAGAGCATTCACATGATCACACAGAATCTCAAGCGTTTCGTTGATGTCCTCCAGATGCGTCCGGAATGACACAATCGCTAAACGCAAGACAATGGTTCCCCGAATTCGCGTGGAGGTTAAGAAAGCCCGGCCATCCTGATGTAAACGATTCACCAAAGCAAGATTGAATTCGTTCGCGTCTCCTTTCTCAGGAACATATCGGAACGTTACAATAGATAAATCAGGGTACGAACCAACCTGAAATCCCTCAAATTCCCTCAGACGCTCATATGCATATCTGGCCAGATGTATCTTCTCTGACAAGGCCGCACGGAACGGTGCGACCCCCAATAGTTTGAGTGGCAGCCACATACGAAGCCCGCGAAAATGCTTGGATAATTCGGGAGACAGGTACGCCGGAGATAGTTCATGAGCATCCGAATCCATGTCCAGCATGTACTCCCCGCGACCACCATGGGCAGGCCCAAGAAATTCCTGATCACGTACCAGAAGCGCACCTGTGCCAAACGGCAGGAATAGCGTTTTATGAGGATCCAACACCAAAGAATTGGATTGATTGATCCCGGAAAGAACCTCCTGCCCCTCTGGACAGAGTGCAAAAAAAGCACCGTATGCACCGTCAACATGAAACCATAAATGATTCGAGCGGGCAATAGAGGCGATCTCATTTAGAGGATCCACTGTCCCCGTATTGGTGGTTCCTGCGGAACCAACAATCAGCCACGGATTCAGACCGGATGCCTTATCGGCCACAATGGTTTTCTCAAGTGCGTCAGGTGACATGCGGCAATGACCATCTTCTGCAACCCTGCGGCGTATTGAACTTCCCATTCCTGCAATTCGGAGCGCTTTGTCCACACAGTGGTGGGTGTGTTCGGTCATATAAATCACTGCACGATCATAATCGGCACCGCGGAGCCCTGATGCTTCCCGTGCAGTAATGACCGCCGATAAATTGGCAATGCTTCCACCCGATGCGAGATAGCCACCGGCACCTCTGGGATAGCCCACAATCTGAGCCATCCAGCGAATCAGCATATTTTCCATGCGAACGGCACCGGGAGAAGAATGGAACACGCCAGCATATCGCCCGCCAACTGCTGCAAGAAAATCCCCAAACGCAGAGTGTACCAGCCCCCCGGACGGAATATAGCCAAGGTATCGGGGAGACCCCGAGTTAAGGCCCTCATGGTCTACAAAATCATATAGAAGTTGCAGCGCCTCATCCAATGAAATTCCTTCCTCAGCAATGGGTGAGGACAATAATCCCACACTCCGCTCCTTCGATTTTACATAGGCAGGAGTTTCACGCACCGTTGCAAGGTGCTTTCGGGCGTAATTCCCTGTTTTCGTGAAGAGTTCTTCCAGCTCCTCCTGAGTGGGATCAAGTGCACTGGCCTGCTGTGCAAGTTCTGCCAAAAATCTGGGATTCAATGAACTGTTCACTGTTTCTCGGTGTGTCTCTGCACCGGGTCCTGCAATTGAAGCTAGATAATCCATGATAACCGTATTTTGGGGAATTTGATAAGAACGTCCAGACACTCAGAATGAGTAAATCTGGAGGCCATTCGCAATGATCAGACCTGTACCCGTATATTCAATGAAAATCTACGAGCAGATCTGCTTGAGCCGTATACGAGACGAAGCAGAAAAGGCTTCATAATTTTGCGATAAAAGATGGAAAATCGCAGCCTGCTGACAAAAAAACTGATCACCTCCGGTGCAATTGCGGTTTTGCGTCTTCAAGAAGCATTACCGCTCAAGCCAGCGGTGGATGCCCTCATACATGGAGGTGTCACAGTCCTTGAAATTACGCTCACAACTCCAGATGCGCTGACCTCTATAGAGACACTCCGAAAATCCTGCGATGCTGAAATCCTGATTGGAGCAGGATCCGTAATTACCGAAAAGCAGGCACATGCTGCCGCTGCTGCAGGAGCAGACTTTATTGTGTGCCCAATTACCAGAAAAGAGGTGATCCATACCGGACATGCACACGGTTTACCCGTTCTGCCAGGTGCCCTGACTCCCACCGAAATACAAATCGCTCACGAATATGGGGCGGATATGGTGAAGGTTTTCCCCGCAGGACAGCTGGGGATCGGCTATATCCGGGCACTTTTAGCCCCGCTGCCACATTTAAAGCTGGTGCCCACAGGGGGAGTGACTCCTGAAAATGCAGGGGAATGGATCCGTGCAGGTGCTGCTGCCGTGGGATTAGGCAGTGCTTTATTTGATACGGAAGCGGTTCAAAGTAGTCAGCTCTCCATACTTACCGAACATGCCCGCACCCTGCATGCCAGTATTGCAAAAGCCCGGCAATGAACCTGATTTTTGGTATTCCCTGCTTCGTGTCTGAAAAATGGCCCGGCAATAAAGATTCTGCATGAACCGCATTGAGGTTGATTTATTTTCGGAGTCTGACATTAGGCAGCGTGCGGCCGGTTACGATTCCGTTGATGCCGGAAAACTCAATGCCTGGCTGAATCCTTACATTCCGAAGGAGCGTGCCTGCATTCTGGATATCGGTGCCGGCAGTGGCCGGGATGCGGTCTGGTTTGCGTCGAAGGGACACAGTGTGTGTGCAGTGGAGCCTGACCCCCAGTTATATCAGGCAGCCAAGGCCAAACTGCGTGATTCTAAGCCCCCCTTTACCTTAGTGGAAGACCGACTGCCCGACCTTAAAAAGACAGGTGTCGTGAGCGGCATGTCATTTGATCTGATCCTGCTGAATGCGGTTTGGATGTTCATTCCCGAAACGCAGCGCGAACGCAGCTTTCGGAAACTGATCACCCTCCTGAAGCCTCGGGGGATCATCGCATTCACACTGCGCACACCGTGCGAGTCCCATCGAGGGATGCACCCGACTTCTGTTTCTGAAATTGAAGCGCTTGCACAGGGACACGGTGCCTACGTTGAATTTACCCGGGAAGTGGAGGACTTACTTGGACGGCCAGGTGTGAAATGGCATCAGATCATCGTCCGCCTGCCGGATGACGGTACGGGCGCATTGCCGCTTGTTCGGCGAATTGTACTGCTTGATGATAAATCTGCGACCTACAAGCTCGCGCTGCTTCGATCTCTGTGCAGAGTGGCCAGTATCTCGCCCGGTTTGGCGCGTGAATCCGGCCCGGATCAGGTGGCGATCCCGCTGGGAGCGGTAGCGCTTTCCTGGATCCAGCTCTATCTTCCTTTACTGAACAATGACATGCCCCAGAGACCGGACAATGAATCCGGGGGGCAGCGCATTGCATTTGTCAAAGATGCTCTCGAAAAATTCATCCCGAACCCACAGGATATTACCCAGCTCCGAACCGGCGCATCACTGCATTCTGACCGCGGAATGGATTTGACAAAATCCATTCGAGATGCCGCGGCAACGATTGCAAAAATGCCAGTGAAACATCTCAATTATCCGGATGGGCGGCCGATTTTCAGGGTAACCAAGAACCGTCTCAAAGTCCGCCGTTCCATCACACTGAACGAGGAGTATTTTTCGCAGTTCGGAGAAATGACCGTCCCCGTTCACCTCTGGCAGGCACTCCTGCGGTATAATGTGTGGATTGAACCCGCTCTGGTTGAGGAATGGATCCGGCTGATACGCCGATATGCAGAGCGGCAGAACAGACAGGTAGACGAACTGAAACTAAGGCAACTGATGCGTCCCTATGAACCTGACCGCAATCAATTGGAAGTACGTAAGCGTGCGCTGGCACTGCTGGACACTCAGTCAATCCATTGCGTATGGACGGGTAAGAAGCTGCAGGCCGGAAACATGGATATTGACCACTGTCTGCCCTGGGCAGTATGGCCATGCGACGATCTTTGGAATTTGATGCCTTCCAGTAAAACGGTCAATCGCAGCAAGAGAGATTATTTGCCCAACAATATTACCATCCGGGAAGCACAGGACCGGATCATAACCTGGTGGGAGAATGCCTACCGCAAAGAAGCAGCAACGAGGGAACGGTTTCTCCTGGAGGCAAAGGCCCGGTTGCCCGCATTGAAGGAGTCTATCCCCTCACTTGATGACGTATTTTTGGCTTTAGACCTGCAGAGAACACGCCTGTACAATGACCATCGCATTCCTGAATGGTCCGGCCCCCGTGGATCAACTCCAACCCTTCGCCTCAAGCGAGAGAAGGATCTATGATCTGTCATCATTATCGGATGTATCCTTAGTGCTGATAGCGAAACGATTGATGAATCGGTGCCATATCCCACGTCATATACTTCTTCACATAACCTCCAGAATACGGATGGAACACTGCCGGAAGAATCTCTCCGATTCTAGTACACCGGCCCTATTTCCAAGTCCGGGCGGGACGATCTACTGATCAACCTCAAGCATCACTGTTCTTTCTGAGCCTATCCCTCATGTGTGACTGAAAACGCAAGCGAATACCCGGGTGATTTCATCCGAATACACACAAACCTGCTCCAGTGAATGAAATGGGAACATAGACAAAATATCCACCTCCTGCACTTTTTCGTTCATACTTCCATTCCATCAATACACCTGCGAAACGACTACTTCAGCAGGGTCATCATCCTGACTGCTCTCTCTCTTTCGGTTTGCAGAACATACAGGTAGGTGTCACTGGCCAGCCCCGCCCCGCTGAACCGTACACTATGGCGACCGGCCGGCTGCACACGATCCAGCAAGGTCTGGACCTTCTGCCCCGACAGATCATACACGGTGAGCGTCACCGGCCCGGTTCGGGTCAGCGAAAATTCAATGGCGGTGGATGGGTTGAATGGATTCGGGTAATTCTGCTCCAGCACGAAGTCCGTCGGAATCTCCTC
>JAJEFL010000039.1:0-18731 GCA_022820435.1 Rhodothermales bacterium | reverse complement strand
ACCGTCTCCCCTTCATACCCGTTCAGCGATACTTCAAACACATCAATCTCCTCCTCCCCCTGTGCCGCTTTCACCTGAATATTATGCAATCCAGGCTCAAGAGCCAGATAATTCGTGGCATTGCCAAACTTGATATTGTTTGCCAACAGCTTCGTTGCAGCATGGTCCGAGGTCATATCCACCGTACGTACATCCACCTCCCCCAGATCCGCCGACCCATGCACCAGAATTGCATCCACCATGTTATCGGCCAGAGAGGTCATTCTGGTTTCCAGAATTTCAACCATGGGGGCCGTTGCAGCGCCGTGCGCAATCACGGCATAACTGCTCTCATGTGCAAGCGTGGGCAGATCAAACGTGATAGCCTGATCCGCAGGCGAACCCTGAATCTGAATGCTCGCCGAATGTGCGCCGGCGGCAACCACTGCATAGCCCGTTGCATTCCGGAACTCCAGACCGCTCTGCAGACGGACACCGTCTAAAGACAGGTCAACCGGACTCGGAAGCGGTACATTGTGAATGAACTGAACCTCTGCCAATCCACCAGTTATTTCATCCCGGTGAATCGGATTCTCAATCCCATTCGAGGCAACCCCAAAGATCGCACACGTCCCAATATCAACACTCTCCTGCGTCAGATTCAAAATCCCATTCACGTAACCGTTCTCCGCAAAGGAATCTTCGTCCGTCCCGATGATCGAGGTTCCAGCCAAACGCGCATTACTCCAATCATCACAATCCCACTGCACCATGCGCAGCCTGCTATCATCGAATACGTTTACAAGCCCGCCTGCAGCGATACGAATATGAGGATTCTGGTCCGTCTCCTCTTTGAACTCCACTTTCCAGAAAATATTTGCATGCGCATCAAGCGTCAGTAAGCCACCCTGTATGGGAACTAGGATATTGTCTGCGGGCCAGGACGGCATCACGTCTTCAGATGCCCGCATCGGAGTAACCGTGACCGGTATCGCTGACGACAGATCATCCTCGATCTGCAGAATCAGCGGGCGATAGTGAGCCCGATCCCCATCCATATCACCAACCGGGAACAGGTAACCACCGCTCAGTTCACCTCCACCAGAATTCCCGTGCATCACATGACGGGAAACTCCAGCGGATGCATGTGCACGGAGAGAACCGCCTTTGATGACGCTGGCACAACTCGCATCCGCTTCACAGGTCATCAGTGCATTATTCCGGCCCCTGACATCCTCTTCAATATTCGGGTTCCTTATTGTCCATGTATGCGGCGTATCAGCGGTACTGCTGATGACTCCTTGCGTTAATGTCAGCTTACCTCCAACCCCCTGCGCTACATTACTTTTAAGCACGAGACCACTAGAATTGTTAATGACCACATCACCAAGTGGAACGGACGAGGCAGTGATCACCTGTGGAGCGGTTCCACGAAACTCAAGATTCGCATCAAGCATTTCATAGTCATCTTTCTTCAGATCAAAGTGGAAATCCCCGTGGATGGTGAGAGTTGCCGGCCGCTGCGTTGAGGGTCTGTCGGATGTGCGCCCACTCATGTCGTATTCAAACGCGTCGGGATCAATCTGATAATTTCCCAACACCGTCATTGACGCGTTATGTCCAGCGAACCATTGCAATCCAGAAGAGGGGGAAGGGTTCATGTAATAAACGTTATCAGAGTGCTGCTTCCCAGCCCCAAGATGGAAGTCGCCGTCTACTTTGAGAAATCGATCTGCGTCCGGATGAAATCCCGAAGCAGTACCATCAAATTGCAGTGAACCTGTTTCACGAACGGTGAGATCACCCTTGAGATGGAGTTGACTCTGAACCGTAAGTATTGCAGATTCAAGTTCAACATCTTTGTCGATTTTTACGAATGGAATGTTCCATAGACGAACCCATCCATTTTTTGCCGACAAACTATCAATAACTAAACTATCTACAAGTGTGGATACGTTGTCGGTTACGGCGTGATTTTGAAGAAATAAAATTCCCTCCAAGTTCATCTTATTTGAGGCACTGATGGGGGATAGGTTGGGAGTTGCGGTCCCATCAAAGGTCAGCGTGTCAATGTGGGAAATAAAAGTAACGCTGTTAAATTTGCTTCCTGGTGGAAGGTTGAGATTGCCTTTTAACGGTTGCTCGGCCTCACTATTGAGTGCGGAAAGAAGCGTAAAAGGCATGCCATCGTCTCCTGGTGGACGTATAAGGCCATCTTGTTTCTCAGTGATTGGTGGACCTAAATGCAACGTTCCACCATCTCCCAGATCAATCATTCCCTCTTTACCTCCAATAGAAACTTGTGAGGAGAAGCTAACAAGACGGCCATCGTCATTAGTCCAGCCTAACGAATAAATATCTCCGCCGTCGGTCTTCACGGTTCCGTTAACGGTCATCTTTTCATGGACACGTATGGTATCTGCCCGCAATAGAGCATCTTCATTCACCGTCAGTTCCCGTAGAGTCCGTAGAATCTTGAAATTTGTGCCTACCGTAAGCCCCCCATTGACATGAAATTCTCCTTCTTTTATATGAACGCGTCCCAACAATTCTCTATCTATATCAGATGTGATGATGGCATCCTTATGTTCTACTAAAAGGTTCCTAGGATTGCCAAACCATTCATTCCCAATTGTACGAGCTCCTTCTGTTTGGTATGTTAGACTGTAGCTGGCCCTATCCACTTCTTCGTTATCATCATCAGTAGCAAGACTTCCCGGAGAATTTTCATCAAACTCAAAGATGCCATCTTTAACATACAGGGTTTCATTGATGGTCAGAGTGTTTGAATCGGCCTCATCAGGTTCCTCAAGAATCACGGTCCCACTGCACAAGCCGACATTCGATGTTACCAATGGATCGCTGAGTTGCATGTGCACATTCTTGTCAAAATTAAATACCACATAAATCCAACCTGGTGAATTAATCGGTACCAACTTTGCGTCTATAAGATCCGTCCTCGTAGTGCTATACGCCGAACCATTTACATGTGAGTCGGGGTGTAAGGTGCCATCCAATCCTTCACCTTCCAGAATAAGTCGGCCGCTGGCTTGTTCACCCCAAAAACTATATTGTAGGGATGTATCATCCCATCCAACCTGGACATTTTCATTGGAGATGAGCTGTCCTCCATCTTCAACATGAATTGCTTTCGTGAATAGGTTTCCTCCCTGAATACGCACTTTTTCGCGAATTGCCAAGGAAAACATTCTCATGTTTCCATCACTCAGAACGATTCTATGGTCCTGTTCATCAGTTAGGACAAAAAGGGAGGCTCCCCTCAGGTTGAACGCATCAAGTGTACCGTCTGTGGAAGTGCATTCTCCGCGGAAAGAATCGGGTCTCCTTGGACCACCCTCCCAAATGGACAGTCCGAATTCCCCATCTGCGATGATATCACCATCTAGTTCCAGATGATGGTTACTGTATGCTTGCCCAAAAGTGAAATCAGAACTACTAAATGTAATCCTGTAATGTCCAGACAGATTGATACTCCCGCCGTTATATGCTAACAGGTCTCCACCAATCCTGGAAGTCACTGCCTGACTCTCAGTTGCATCACTTGCAGGTCGTGGAATCCAAAAATCAACTGCAATCAAACATCTCTGGGCTGCCCCTGTGTTAGTTTGTGAGGTTCCCTCATTATCGCGATCATCAAAATAATGTCTCAGGTCCAGATCTTGAGCAATATCAGTCGGTCCCTCAAATCTTATCCCGGAAATCAATTGATGCTCAAGAGGTTTTGTTGTGGTCGCATACTGCCTGTATGTGGGCCAACATGACTGCCCATCTATTCTTTCAGCATTTCGAATGATCAGATCGTCTCCAGAAATGAGAGTTTTATCGAAATTGTCTCTCGGCAAGCCGAGCGTGATGGAATTGGCTCCTGTACCTATTGACGTGAGGACCGGGTAGGAAAACGGTCCGGAATCAAGAATCACACTACCTTCAATTGTGGCTTTCTTTTCAAATAAGATTTTTGCATCATTCCACTGTTCAACGTTTCCCATAATCTCAACATCCTCTCTGAAAATCACATCCGTTGTGATCATTTCCGCATTGTTACTGTATTCATCCGCTTGAATACTCCCCGCTACAATGAGCCCCCCCCCGATTTTTTTCAGAGTCACGCAGATATTTCCAGCGGCGACTGCATAGAGGTCGTTGTGGATCTCCCCGTTTCCTGTAATCTTGACGCAGTCTGTATGGTCAATCACACGGTCAGTTCCTGTGGGTGTGTAGTCCGCTGTAACGTGTAAGTCCATACCCGACGCACCCCGTCCTGTGGCACTATTGTCGTGCACAACCAGCAATGAACCTGCACCGTTAATTATGCCATGGACGATAAGGCTGTCAAACTTCTCGTCAGCATTAGCGGCTTGGCGCAGTGGAACGCGTAAGTGAACGGGGTTTTCACGATCCGATCCGTCCGTGTTCATTTCCAGGCCTACTGTCAGGGCTGCCCCCTGGCTTACTTCCAGTTCTTGAATAGTGATCACGGGGCTCGAAGTTGCAGTTTCAAGTCTCTTAATGATAAGATCCGACTTTACTTGAAGCCGATTAATTGTGACGAATCCTGTCTCTAACGTAGAAATTGTTACCGCCCCAAGATTTTCCGCATCGTCTCCGAACGGGTTCGTATTCCCATTAGAAATCAGCAGGTTTTCAAATTGGGCGGTGATCTTTGAATGCGGAAGAATTTTCCCAGATTCTCCTAGTTCAAATTTGCCTGTAAATGCAAGGGTTGCTGACACAGCATCTGTGCTTCCGAACACATAAGCGGCAAAGTTGACGGGAATGTCTAGCGGCCCGTAATCCCCGGTAATGGTTACGGTATCGCCAGATCGTCGGGTACGAATGTATATGGTTTCACCACTAGCCGCCTCTGCAATAGCCTGAGTCATTGAGCAGGGGGCGGTATCCGAACAAGCGTTACCAGATCCGTTATTTACATCTACATAGTGGTTCTGTGCGAATGCACCGGATGCAAGGAACAGAGAAAGGAAAAGGAAAAAAAGAGGTACAGTGTTATTTTGCTTCATTTATTAGAACACGGGTTTGAGTATAAGTAGTGTCTGGACAACTGTCCAAGGACAACTAAGATGGCGTTGATGACAATGAAGATAAGGGTTGGGGCATTAAAATTCACAATGGAGAATTGGTGCATTGAGGCGAAGCAGCTAACTGCGAAGCCGAGATGCACCAATTTGGTTCCACGATTTTCAGCTCATGTCGGATTTCTCAGTTGGCCTGCCGGACATGAGCAACAGCAGGCAGACCTGTATCAAGCAAGTCTCCATGATTTTGATGATCTGTTTTAGTCTGCGGAGTATTCCATATCTGAACCTTCCTGAAGGGCGATCTGGCGGCACTGTGCAGACTTGTCTAACGATATTAACGTTTTCCTGTACTCCATGTTCCTGGTGACCTAGTCACCAAGATGCACGAGACAGGAATGACTCATCCGTGAGAGTCGGGAGAATTGCATCAAAGTGAAACGGGTTTCGTGTCTTCCTGCATCCCCGCCTGACGGCGCTGTGCAGTTTCCAGCCGGTAACTGGGAAGGTTGAGTTCCAGAACCACGCAGTGTGCACCAGTCGGTCGACCGCGGCCGCGGTGGTCATGGGATCGTGAAAGATCGTCTCCCACTTTGAGAATGGCAGATGACTGGAGATCAAGACGCTGCTGTGTTCGTAGCACTCTGCCAACAACTGGAATAAGGCTTGCGTCTCTTCACGACTACGCTGAACATAACCGAGACCGTCAACAATGAACGCATCATATCGCATGAGTTGCCTGATGAATTTCGGCAGTCCCTGATCCTGCTTTGCACGCATCAAAGCTTCCACCAAGGTCTGCCTGTTGCAAAAAAAAAACAGTCCAAAAACGGTCCATGATCACAACCAGTCAATTATCCGTCGAACACTCTGGCATTAAAATATGGCCAATCCAACGATTGCCGATACCCTCCCGGATCGACTCGTCCAGCCTGCCTATCGCATTGAACTCAAAGGAGATTCCATGCGAAAGCATTGGCGAACCCGTCGGATTGATCCACAGAAACAATCACAAATCAGACTCATACCAACAAAAAAATGGGAATTATATGTAAAATGCAGGCTTAAGAAACATCCGTCAAAGGTGGGCAAATTAAATCTTATCAGGTGGGCAAAATCATCTGAATACACAAACCTCTTGCAAAAATACTTTTTCGGAGGCAAATATCGCTCTGGGAGTACCTGTGGATGTATTTTTACACATGGCAGAGACTTTTGCAATAGCCTTTGTATCTTTGGTTTATTCTGATTATCCTGCGAATCTATGTTCCGATCCTCCTTGCTGTTTATGTTGGCAGCCCTTTGCTCCCTTCGCGTTTCAATGGCGCAGGAGAAACGAGCGGTAACGGTATTTACCGAAGTGCCTACCGAGATCTCGTCAATTCGCCATAACATAGGTGGAGGAGCGGGTAGTGTGGAGGTTGTTCACAAGGCTCTGTCCGCTCTCTACCTCTCCACGAACGGGGATCAGTGGACAAACATTTGGGGTTGGGATGTAGATGTGGTTCCTTCGTCCATGGAGGACTTTGATCTTTGGTATGGACTGGACATAATGAATGGGGAACTGGTTTCTATTTCCCTGCAAAATAATCAGCTTTTTGGTCCGCTCCCCCCCGAACTGAAAAACTTGACAAGTTTACAGGAATTGAATTTGGCATCAAATCGTCTTTTTGGCCCCATCCCTCCAGAGATAGGCAACCTGTTAAGCTTGGTGTCACTGTCGTTGGGACGTAATCATCTTTCTGGCCCAATTCCTCCTGAGTTGGGCGACCTGTTGAGCTTAGTGTCGTTGTCGCTGAGTGGCAATCACCTTTCTGGCTCAATTCCTTCTGAATTGGGAGACTTGACAAGCTTACAGGTATTGGATCTGGCCTCAAATCACCTTTCTGGCTCAATTCCTCCTGAGTTGGGCAACTTGTCCGACATGAGAAATTTGACGCTGAGTACAAACAAACTTTCGGGTTCGATTCCTTCTGATCTGGGATCCTTGCCAAGCTTGCAGAGATTAAATCTGCGCGACAATCAGCTTTCAGGTTCAATTCCTTCTGAACTGGGAGACTTGATAGGTTTACTGAGATTGAATCTGTCCTACAATAACTTTTCTGGCCCGCTTCCTCCCGAGTTAGGGAAGTTGGTGGCATTGAACTTGCTGGACTTGCGCGACAATCAGCTTTCTGGCCAGCTCCCTCCTGAGTTGGGTGACCTGTTGGGACTGGAGAATCTATACATGAGCGATAATCAATTTTCTGGTCCGATCTCTCCCGAACTGGGCAATCTGTCGGGTCTAGTGTCACTCTGGTTGGGCAATAACAAACTTACGGGGTCGCTCCCTTCTGAACTGAGCAACCTGTCAGGCTTGGAATCCCTGTGGTTGGGCGTTAACATGCTTTCTGGTTCGATTCCCTCAGAACTTGGAGATTTGTCAAGCTTGCGGGAATTAAATGTGTACGATAATCAGCTTTCTGGTCCGCTCCCTCCTGAACTGGGTGATCTGTCAGGCCTGAAGTCTCTGTCGTTGGGCACCAATCAGCTTTCTGGTCAACTCCCACGGAGCTTCCTGCAACTGAACCTTGTCGGGTTTGATTATAGAGGAAATTCTGGCCTATGCGCTCCATCAGACAATGAGTTTCAGAACTGGCTGGACGGTATTCAATATGTGTACCCAGACCCAAATTGTGCCCCCTCCGTCTCTACTGAACAAGTGGGTGGCCTGCCAGTGGAGTTTACCGTTCATGGCAACTATCCGAATCCGTTTCGGGTTTCTACTAGTCTGCAATTTGATCTTCCATGGCCTGCTCGTATATGGGTTGAGGTCTTGGATGTAACGGGCCAACGCATGTTGCTACAGACACCGATTGAAGTGTCGGCTGGCTGGGGCCGTGAAATATTTCTACGCAATCTGTTGTTTTCCTCTGGGGTCTACCTGTATCGCCTGACTGTAGACTCTCCTGATGACGTATTCACGCGCACGGGTCGCTTGGTACTGGTTCGTTGAGGGTTGAGAATCGCGGGGGGCTGGAATAATCAGCCCATCCAGCGTGGGCTTTCGTGTCCGTTACAATTGCGAAGATGGTTGCACTGTGGGTGTGTGGACTGGGGCACTCAATATCAAAACGAGACTGTTGCCCAGAATATTCACCAAAGTTACCTTTGTTCAATGAATCTGATTCAAACTGAAACCATTTGATCGCATGCTATTTAGCCGCTGAAAGGCCTTCTGGTGCAGTATTTGACAGAATTGATCTTGATCTTTCGTGTTCGCAGGAGGCTTTGAATTTCATCGAACAAATTTCACCCTGTGGGTGATCAACCATGAAGTCTTGAAAGCCAATTCTCACTCCTGATTTTAACCAATTGATTTGGGTTGAAGCCGACACACCGCATCACCACACGACTTCGGATGCGGTCGGTCTTGGACAAAACAAAGCTTCTTAACTTTCTGCTCACGGGGCTAGTGTGCCACGAAGATACAATGTGAGGTGAGCAAATGACTTAACTATAATATATTGAACTGTACAAGGGATGAGGTAGGCCCTCCACAACCGCTGTGCAGGCGGGGGTCGTAAACCACCCACAGCTGCGACCTGACTTTGTCAAACCGTCAAAGTCAGAAAAAAACACTATCTTATATTTTCGAAAGCTTCATAAACTACAACTAATCAATGGCGCATCCCCGAAATAAGCATCAAAAATTCGGAACATACTTTAGACAGATGATTTGGACATTAGAAATGTTTGGTCGGTGCGCCCCTCCCCCCATTTTTTGCGACCAGAAATGGAATCCTCAAAAGACCAAATGTGCAAAAGTCCATGATCTAGGACTTTTGCAAATCGCTCTGTATAAACAATGTCTGGCAGCCCTTTTCATCCTATTCATTATGATCAATCCCCCTTGGGGTTTATCCGTGGTCATGGGGCGAGCCGGGGAGAGCAGCGACGAAATTCGGATAGAATCTCCCCCAAAGACGCAGCACAATCTGGTGCCAATCCCGCAGGCGGGAGTTCTTGTCTCCGGCCATTCCGTAGAGGTACAATTCAGTTCCAGTATGGTTGCGGGTACAGCGAAGAACCAGATTCTCCAGTTTTTACCTACGGTTCAGGAAGGCGAGTTTATTGATTCCCCAGACTTGTTTTATCCCCATGTTAACCACGGGTCCTTGGATTCCCTATTTTTAATCCTGAAAGTATTTTATAACGCTACAAACGGCGATGATTGGAGTTATAGTGGATGTCACTCAAATTCGAAGTGGAACATTGCGCACATGCCCCCGAGTATTGAGCACCTTGAGCAGTGGTGCGGGCTAACCTTCGCTGATGGTTCATTGATCGAAATTGCTCTATTGAATAATGGTCTGACTGGGGCAATTCCGCCTGAACTTGGCGATCTGAAGAATCTTACACATCTGAACCTAAGCAATAACCAGTTGACCAGTCCAATTCCACCTGAACTTGGCAATCTGAAGAAACTCACACACCTGAACCTAAACAGAAACCAATTACCAGGCCAGATTCCACCTGAACTCGGAAATCTCAAAGAGTTATCTAGGCTGGAGCTACGCGAAAATCTGTTGATCGGTCCGATTCCGCCTGAACTTGGCAATCTGGAGAAGCTCACACACCTGGACCTATCCTATAACGAAGATATTACCGGTCCAATTCCGACTGAATTCGGAAATCTTAAACAGTTACTGAGCCTCCGTGTGGCTGGAAACCAATTGACCGGTCCGATTCCGCCTGAACTTGGCAATCTGAAGGATCTCGTGCTCCTGATGTTAGCTGGAAACCAATTGACTGGCCCGATCCCGCCTGAACTTGGCAATCTGGCCAATCTTAGTACGCTGTACCTCTTTGATAACCGATTGACTGGTTCAATTCCTCCGGAACTTGGCAATCTAGAAAATCTCACATTTCTGGACTTGTCCGCTAACCAATTTACACCCAGTCCGTTTCCGACCGAACTCCGTAATCTCAAACAGTTAATGGAACTCGGTCTAGGTAGGTTGATCGGTCCGATTCCGCCTGAACTTGGTGATTTGGAGAATCTCAAACGACTACACCTAAGTTACGGCCAATTAGCCGGTGAAATCCCAGCCGTTCTCGGCAATCTTACCAATTTAGAGCATCTAAGTTTAGAGGGCAATCAACTAACCGGTCCGATTCCGACCGAGCTTGGCAATCTAGAGAATCTTGTATCACTGTTCCTAAACAGAAACCAATTGACTGGCCCAATTCCGACCGAGCTTGGCAATCTAGAGAATCTTGTATCACTGTTCCTAAACAGAAACCAATTGACTGGTCCAATTCCGACCGAACTTGGCAATCTAGAGAATCTTGCATCTATGAACCTAACCAGAAACTCATTGACTGGTCCAATTCCGACCGAACTTGGCAATCTAGAGAATCTTGTATTTATGAGGTTAGCATCTAATCAACTGAATGGACAAATTCCGACCGAACTTGGTAAACTCCAGAATCTTTATGCATTGGATTTGGCCGACAACACCATCTCAGGAACAGTCCCATCAGAACTTGGCCTCCTTGTGAATCTGGGTCGTGATACAACATTATCAGGAACATCCTTTCAAATTAGAGGATTTCTTAGATTGGACAAGAATCATTTGACTGGTGTACTACCTCAAAGTTTGGTGCAACTCAACCACCTGTCGTCATTTAAATTTGACTCAAATTCGGGTTTGTGTGCACCATTGAATGCTGAGTTTCAGAAGTGGTTGGGTATGATCGAAAATGTGACTGGAGACATATGTGTTAAGATGTCATTTTCCGAAGAGGTTGCTAATCAATCGTATCCTCGCTCTCATTCGATTCCTCCACTGATTTTGCCAGAAGCAACCACCGGGGTCTCCCCCTTCCTCTATACCTTCACGGTTCTCGATCTTCCGATTGGCCTCCAATATGACTCGGGTACGCGCACCATAAGCGGAACTCCCTGGGAAGTCACTCCACCTGTATCCTTTACATACAAGGGGACCGATGCAACTGGATCCCAGGATAGTTTGCAGTTCAGTATTGAGGTCTTTTCTCCTGTTGCCAATGACCATCAAGACGGGCTACCGGAGAATTTCGAGTTACGAACCAACTATCCAAATCCTTTCCAGCATTCAACGCATATAGCCTTTGACCTTCCGTGGCCCGCACAAATACAGATTGAGGTGATGGATGTGATTGGACGACGGATGATGATGGAACCACCGGTGAACATGGAGGCGGGATGGCAGAAGAAGATAGAGATAAACGGGGCATCACTTTCTTCGGGCATCTATTTGTATCGTCTGATCGTCGAGTCACCTACGAACAGATCAATACATGTCGGTCATTTTACGCTCGTCCGATAATCCGCCACGAGATTGTGCTGTACCATGTAGTTCCCGATGCTTACAAAAATATTTATGATTTTGGAAATATATTTGGTTCTATACACTGAGCCGGACATCCCGGAAGGATCGAACTATGTGGGAGCAACTGCACAAGTTAATAGAACTAATTAGCCGGAAACAACTCCCAGCCGGATACAATCAGTGCGAATCTATATGGGATTATCGTACGGATATGAATTGTCAATGAGTTTGTAGACTGGAGGCTTTTGCAAAACCCTCCTCCAATCTGTAAAATATTACTCTAGGCACTTCCAGAGTAACATTTATCTTCAAACGAAGGGGGTTTCCCAAAGGATCTGTTTTATTGATTGTGCGGATAAATGGGAAGGCGTTCAATGCGGTGAAACATGTGCTGAGGGAATTCGTCATTACGTATGACAGCTTCATAGACTACATCCTTTGTAACGTAGTCAACTTCAATCGTTTTCCCATTGGGTCCATATTCAAAGTTGGCACCGGGCATGAAGACAACGGTATTTTCGTTCTGGTGATAATCTACATCCGATACGATCCCTGAATAGGTTGTATGGCCACGTTCACGGCCATATTCCCAAACCTGCTGAATTGTCATCGCCTCCTCATTGATTCGATATTCAACCGCCCGGCTGAACACAGGCTGTCCTTCATAATGTCGGTTGTCCCCGTTGTCGAATAACAACAGGGTCCCTTGAGGCGTTAAATTGGGTGCATGCTGATACCATGACCATGAGAATTCCGAATGGTCACTAAACCCTGCAAGAACCCGGAGATCTGTGACGGGTATCCCGTTTGCATCTAGGGGTTGCAGGAGTTTGGTCTTTAAGTCTGTCCCATCCCCGGACCGGTTCCAGCCTCGATGCGGTGCCAAAAGCCAGATCAATTCATTGTTACGAGTCAGTTTTACTGTCCCTTGAACACGGCCAGACACGATGATCGCATCCTTCTCTTCGTCATAAGCTAGGCCATTTGCATGGAACCAGTCTCTGGAACTACTACTCCATATGCGCCGCCGTGAATCTAGTGGTTGCCTGAGATCCCATACCTGCACAATGACTCCGCTTTCCCGGTCAATTTCCAGGATATGATCCGCTATAGTAGGGAGTCCACGTTTGGTGGCCGTTGTCAATAAATTTCCGGACGGAAGTTCAAGAATGGTAGAGCGAAAGGAGTAGCCAGGCAAAGGCCACTCATTGACGACTCTGCCCAACATGTCCATCTCAATCAGGCGTGCGCTACTGCCGTCGCCAATGGAAAAATTGCCGTTTTTGAGGCGCTCGAAACTGATGGAAAACGTTAGACTTCCTAGCACTGGATGTGCATCCGTATTTGCATACCATCGAATATGTCCATATTGATCAAAAATGAATGGCATTTGTGGTAGTTCACGATTGGTGTGTCCGACATAACTTACCAAATTCATACCCGGCTTTTTTCGCCCTGTATTGACGATAACATCAATGGTTGGCAGTTCTGGTAAGAGTTGTGGGGTATCAATGATGCGGGTTTCCTCTCCCAGTAATTGGTTCCCACTGCCATAGAGTCGGACATGTAGGGTATTGCTGTGCGATGCGTAAAGACCAAGTACAGGGAGCGTAAATGAAGTGCCGGTTTCCTCAAAGCGATGGATTAGATTTTCTTCGTCATCGTTAAGGCTTTCGATTTCCAGTTCTATCTGGACGGCCTGTGTGGTTTCCAGCTTGAGCTCTGCCGAAAGGGGGGTATAGCCAGTTGGGTTGAGCACAAGGCTTTCACTCGTGATTAGATTCAGAGCTACAAGCCGTTTCTCGGTCGTTTCTGGATCCACGAGGCCATTGTCACAGCCAAGCAGGAAAGAGAAGGCGATAGCGAAGGGAAAATACTTCAGGCGATTTGTCATCGGGTGCTACGATTATGTACATTCATCAGCAAGTAGGATCACGGACAGTTTTCGAGCCTAGTCTGCATCACTGCCGGGGTCTGAGCACACGGAATCAAGGATCATTCTGGCAGGAGGAAGGGATGCAACTTTCTCTGAAAGATACTGAACCCGCCAAAATTTACATACATTCCGATCAAGCCGCAATTCTCTCTTGAGCGAGATGTTTCGGATCCAGTTTTCGTGGACTTTTTTCTCGTTCTTGGTGCAAACTCCTTATGTTCGAGCCGTTCTGTGCAGTAGAATTGTGCTGGAAGCCACAAACAGCCCTTTCAGAACCGTTGATCCATAATGAAACAGGACATGCCCGCAAATTGCGCAAGTCATTTGCGAAGATGAACAGCATTCCCTGGCTGAGTGAGAGTTGGCGGCGGTGCATTAATCCGGTGGCACGGGTCTCTTCATCTTCGGCAAACTCAACCTCAATGGTTTGGAGGATCTCCCCGTTGCTCCGGACAAAATCAAGTTTTCCCATCACGGGCCCGGCGGGTTCATTTGTGCAGCCCTGAAATGCAGTCACGGCAAGGGCGGCGATAAGTAGGTGTCGCATCTGGAGCATGGCGGGTCGTAATTCGGTATTTCAACCGAATCTGGTGCAGCTGGTTCAGCCGGATTATAATTTCGGAAATTATCTCCAGGAGGAATCAGGTCCTGCATGGTCCCCTGAATCTGTTTTACGGGACCTCTTGCAAAACTATCAGTCTTGGATGTTTTTGTACACCTGATTGCATCCAGAGACGCTTTTTAATCTGGATTATTGGTTTTGCAATAATCTCCATTTACAGGACAGGGTTCCTCGTCTTGGCCGCCTTTTCTGAGAGTAATCGTTTCCTGCCTGCTCTCATTAAGCACGTCGTGATTGCCGGCAAGTCGCCAATCAAGATGTTCGTGAACTTCCGCCGCTATCTATCTGAATGACTTTTATTATGGAGCGGACAGGGGTGGGGCAGGACTCCGGGGCATTTCAGGGTGTCTGCGAGTGCGGGCATTTTTTTCAACAATGACCCCTTCCAGTCCCAGATACCCCACGATTCTCTGTAATTGTCCGTTTATGTCATACATTGCATGGGCAAGATCATCAATTCGGCCGTTCATTTGCTTCATTACAGATTTAATCTCTTGGATGTCCGCAGAGTGTCGTACTTCACTCTCTTCCCGGGCTTTTTCTTGTCGTGCCTCGCTCTCTTTAATGCCGCACAAAACTTGCCCAATGATCATTTTAGTGACGGTCAATATAACTCCAAGGGCGATCACAGTTGCGGTTCCCAGAGCGATGCTGAATTCAGCAAGAGATAAGGTAGTGTCCACAGATTTATTCCAGTGCAAGTTAAAGTTTTGTATGCTTGGAGATTGGGAATACCCGGCTAGATAAAAAGGTTCCCTCCATGACAAAGGTACAGTTTTCCATGGATAACGGCCACATGAAAGCACCTGATACATCTATTGGAATGAAAGAGAGATCGAATTGCGACTATGGGGATTCAGTCTCAGATGCAGGTGGTAAAGCCATCCTTTTCGGAGTTTCAACCAGTTTGGAGGTTTTGCAAGAGGCTCACGGGTCACTGGAGTCCCGAGCGGGAATGCTCCTCGCCGTGCAGATACCGTGATCCTGGCAGTAAATGTACGTTCCGTATGCCCGTCGAGTGGGAGATGGTTTCCGCTCTAAACCATTGTTAATCAGGATATAACTCACGATCCAAAGGTTACAAAAAGGAATTCAGACGGTATCTGGAGATCAGGCTGTGATTCAGCGCTGTCAGTGGCATAAGCAGGAAAATGTCATTTCCAAAATCAGTGATCCGAGCACTGTGAAAGGGGTCAGGAAAACGCTAAAAACGGAGTACCTGCTCCCACCTGTACCCAGGCAAAAGAGTAACTGCCGACATTGATTGCGTTCTGGAAGACCGATATCCCGGTGCAGCGGCCGGTTTAAGGGAGGGATTGAAGCAAACGCTGCCCTTCATAAACCGGGAATCGCCAAATTGCTGGGCATTGACAACTCCGAACCAAGAACATCATCAAGAGCGTCAATAGCCGACTGACACACATCACCTGCAGAGTCACCCGATGGTGCAACTCTAATCAGTGCCACCGATGGATTGCCGCGGCGTGCTTTGATATTAAGGGATAATCCCTCAACCCAATTCCAGAGGATTGGCAGTGGGAGGCGTTGCTCCGAGCATTCCAGCGGCATCAGTGTACCAAACTTCAACCTACAGGCAGAATCTCACAGTTCGCCTTAAAACCCAATTAAAAATGGGGCATCCCCTGACCGTACTGCCCGTTCCGTGTATCTGCCATGTCGACGTAACTGCGGATGACCGGCTATACCCAGTCGCAGGACCTGTGAATGTTGTAACCAGGAGTACTCGGCAGGAGCGTAAGATCCCCAATATTTTTGTATATTCCGGTAGGCGAGTGGAATAAGATGTGTGAACGTAAAGAAGCGGCAACAATGTTGCTCAATAGGTGTCATTCAGGTGACCGGTTTGCCGATTTGATGATATAAGAACATGAGTCTGGCTTTTACCGCAGCCCATATATTGCGGAAAATTCAAGGGGTGATCCCATCAACGAATAGACCATCTGATGAAAAGTGTATCTGCTAATGGCGGAATGACTGCCGGGCGTGATGCTTTGTCCGAACGATTCTCTGGAAGATTGAGTGTAGATCCCTCCATTACCAGAAAGACGGTTTCCTATCAGGGGAATCGTGATACTCCCGGTTTTCGATGGATGAAGTATAAGGAGGCTTTTTCACGGTCGTTGGTGGAGGATATGCTGGATATTCATAAGCCGGCCCGCATGCTAGACCCATTTTCCGGGATGGGTACGGCCGTATTGACGGCGGCCGGCAGGGGAGTAGAGTCCACCGGCATTGAAATCATGCCGGTGGGTGTTCTGGCCGGGCGCAGTATTGCCGATGCAGCGAATGGCTTAGCAACAGACGATTTCATGACTGCCGGCAGCGCATTACTAGATCATATACGGTCACGCGGGAGGGTTCCATCTGAGTATGGTTTTGCACATGTTAGAATTACCAGAAAGGCGTTTTCGCCCCAAACGGAGCATGATTTGGCCAAAGCAAGGGAATTCCTTGCCAAGATGGAGGACGGTGTGATAAAGAGGCTTTTGAACTTTGCATGCATGTCGGTACTTGAGCAAATCAGCTACACAAGAAAGGATGGTCAGTTCTTGCGCTGGGACCGCCGCTCCGGTCGGTCGTTACGGAGCAAGATGTGCAAGGGGAAGATCCCCTCGCTGACCTGTGCATTGTCTTATCGCCTTCAGGAGATGGCGAATGATATTCCTGCAGTTAAGAGAACTTTTGGCGGCAGGCCACCACGCTTCATGACGGGTTCGTCATTGGATTTACTCCGTAATTTGCCTGACGATTCGGTCGATCTGGTGATCACATCTCCGCCATATGCCAATCGCTATGACTACACGAGAACGTATGCGCTTGAGTTGGCATGGATGGGGTTCGGTCAAGATGCCTTTAGCAATCTGAGACAGCAGATGCTGACTGCCACCGTGGAGAACCACACAAAAATCGAATCCCTACGCCTGTCATATGCCAATGCCCCGGGCTGTTTTGATCAGGCGATGGCCGCCTACGAGCGACAGCAGGCACTGCAGGAGGTGCTTGGTGTTTTACGTAGTCATATCCGCGAACTTGGTAACCCCCATGTCATCCGGCTCCTGGAGGGGTATTTCATGGAGATGGCCGTCATCGTTGCGGAACTTTCGCGAATCATACGGAACAGTGGTCATATTGTGATGGTGAATGACAATGTGCAGTATCATGGTGAGGAGGTTCCCGTGGACTTTATCCTTGCAGATATTGCTGAATATCTGGGCTTCAGGTGTGTTGATATTTGGAAGTTGGCGAAGGGAAAGGGAAATGCGAGCCAGCAGATGGCTCGTTTTGGGCGGCGGGAAATACGGAAATGCGTTTATAGATGGAAGCGTATATGACCGCCATCGATAAGAGCCTGCTTCGATCCAGGTTCCTCAGTTATCGCATCCGTGAGCGTGCAGACATCAGGACACGCAAGATAATTGAAGAATTTCCGGGCAGACTGGACTATTCGGATAAGACGGGGCTCATGATTAGTGAAGATGCTTGGGACTGTGTTGAAAAAATCAAGATAGCGCCCCGCCTGGTATTTGCGCATCCCGACCTTCTTAGTTCTCATCCTCAAGTGTCATTGTACTACCGTGGGCTTTCCCTGTTGTCACAGAAACGTGTAGGAGGGGTTGCGGAATGGGAGTGGGGGAAACGCAAAAATGTTGCACCGGAGAAGGTTCTTTCTGTCTGCCGCATCTACAATGTCGCAATCAGTTCTATTATTGAAGGTGCCACGGACTGGACACTAGACGACGGCTACAGAAATATTGTGGCCACTATTGGAGCCACTCTGGATGGATCATGGAGAAACCGAATCGGTAAAGATGCGGAAAACATGGTGCGGGAGTTGATGATAAAATGGTTGAGGGACAAAAATTTGATTATGACGGAGAAAAAGAGGGCTAAGGTATTTGAACTTTCCGGGGGGTACACCCTCGTCTTTAGCAATGAACCCGACATCTTGTTTGAGAGAGATGGTGAGTACAAGGCTGTTATTGAAATTAAAGGTGGAACGGATCCAGCGGGAGCCTTGGAGCGATTAGGTGCCGCCCAAAAAAGCTTTGACAGAATCTCCGTACACTGTAAGAAGATCTTGATCGCAGGTGTGGTTACGGATACGATGGAGGACCGTTTGAGAAAACTTCCTGTACAGTTGTTTTCACTGGACAGCCTGTTAAGTGACACTGGCTGGAATAGATTTGCCAATGAGCTCTTTCATCACACCTTGCGGATGGTATAACCGGAGAGTCCGTGTATCGCCAGAGAAATGAATTCAAAACCCCTGAACATCCAAATTATCTAGCGTCAACTGCATGTTCTGTGCTCACAATCAGGTCATGATGATCCCTTCCGGGTAGATGGATCCAAAATATTAATTCTGAATCGTGATTGTAAGATATGGGAGAAAATCTTACCAACGCTCAGTTCCCCCATAATTCTTCTTTAATATCTCAGTGCACAAGGATTAACCGCTGGTTCACCTAATGAAATGTAATCGTTTACAAACAAGGTTATGTGCACAATAAACAATCGGAAAGAATCTATCGCAGGGATTAACCCAAAGCGCCCCGGCATCTTTCGATACCGGGGCGCTCTGTTTCTTTTAACCAAGTCGTGAGGCGACTCGGTGCAGGTTACTTCACCAGCGTCATGCGACCGGTCTTCACATACCGGCTCTCTGCTCCGGTTGCAATCATCCGGTACAGATACGTGCCCGAAGCAAGGTTCACCGCATTGATTTCCATGTTCCGGTTCGCACCTGCTTCAAACTCCTT
>JAJEFL010000009.1:0-62581 GCA_022820435.1 Rhodothermales bacterium | reverse complement strand
TGAAAACTCCCATGGCCTGGAGGCAGTGGTATCCAGATCCGTGGACTCATATCCAGTGATCGTCACCTGCACCTTCTCCGAGGGCTTCGGCTTCTGCGACAACTTTACCCTCAGCGTGTCCGTCTGCCCCTCCGTCACCGTCAGAAATTCCTCTTCTACGATAATCTCGGGCTCATTGTCGCTGGCATTGATCGTGAATTTAATTCTAACCGTGTGACGTGGCCATTTATCCCCAAGAGTTTCAAGCCATTTCGGCAGTTTGGCTTTATTGATGAATACCTCAAAAATCTCGTCCGGCTCGGGTAGGTCATCATCAACGATTTTGATGTCTACCTTAGCCCATGATTCGCCTCGTTTGATTTCGACAAAAGTCGCAGTACCAACGTTAATGTCACGGAAATTCTCTTGCATCGGTGAAGGGGGCCGAACCTCAAGGAGAATATATGCATCCCGATTCTCCTGAATCTCTGAAATATGTACTCTGATTTCGACTGATTCACCCTCGTCTACCGAGTCTGGGATCGCTTCTATCCAGACATATGGCTTATCCACCTCAATTGAGAAAATATCTTCGTCTAGCTTGCGATCCCTTTCTTTGAGTGTCAATCGAAAATCTAATTTGTCCACACTGATTTCCGGGCTTCCCGTGTGAGATATTGTAACCTTCTGGTAAGAAAGCCAATTAGTATTGTTAATCTCCAATTCATTCGGATTGACCTTCAGAACTGCACTATGTTCATCCTTTGGCTCAATAATCACATCCCATTTACCGTCAATAGCATTGCGCGGGGGGGAATTTGCAGTAACTTCAAATTCACGAATGAAAGATTGCTTACGTTCAGTGTCACTAATCCGAATTATTTTCGGATATATACTCAGAATCCCGTAGGCACCTTGTCCATCCGGGGATGCCCTCCACAAGGCATGCGGGATAGAGGGCTGAACATCAGTATGCCGCCCGGATTTACTGGCAACTCCACTGGCGGCTTGATCGGTCTGTGCAAATACATTGCCGGAAATCCAACAGAACGTCAGCGCGGAAATACTTAAAACTCGGATGAATACCATAAGACTTTCGGCCAATCCATGATAAACGGGAATGCACCATTGTTAGTGAAATTCCCTGAAGCTTTGTCGGGGTACAAGATAGCGTTTTTGGTTTTACCATGCCGTTTTAATGCTCGGAGCAGTCCATCCCACTGCCAGTCCTGTGGAATGGCGTTGCGTGAGTGCTCTTCAATATCCATGCACGCCGCGGCAATCCGTCGCTGGCGCTGACTCAAGTTACACCATCGGATAACTCTGCGGGTCGTGTGTGCAAGTCCGCCGTTGATGCTTTCAATACCGGAGTGATCCCTGCACATTCACACCAATGTCTCCCAATACGGCTTCACGCCCGTGCGCTAAGCCAAAGACGGAGAAGGAGAGCCGTTCCCATGGACGAAGTTCCCCTCCCATCCGGTACATCATTCCCCGGGACAACTGCGTCACCCCCATGATAGATCTAGCCGAGCCACCCTTCCAAGGAACGCCGTATCCCAACTCCAATTCGGTCCGATGCGCATTTGCTCCGGTTGGGGCCGCATCCAGAATCGTCTGCTGATTGTACATGGACATCCCATGACCGCGTCCCCATGACGGACGCAGACGCATCATCAATCCCTCGGAACTGCTCCCCATCTGCAACGATCCAGAGATTCCCCATTCGGTAAATCCATCCGCCGTATGCATGACCAGCCCCTGCGTCCGCACTTCCCCCCGTAAACGCCATGCCGGATTCGAAAAGCGTACGCCGCCCCCCAGTTCCAGTCCCGTGCCCGTCTCTGCACTGCCCCCATCCTGACGTACATTCGCTTCCATATAGGGACGGATTTCTCCTGTAATCTGTGTGGTCATTTCAATGCCTGCACGAACCCGGTACACTTCTGCTGTAATGTTATGGTCGGCAATCTCTGCATCGGTCATCAGAATATCGCCATGATAACTCAGTCCAACAGCCCCGCCGGATGCTAGTGTACCCCGCATGCCCATCGCTCCAAAGCGGGAAGTCAAGTCTCCTTTTAACTCGGACACTTCCGCACTGCCACGTCCAGCACCTGCACTCACCCATACATCCCATCCTGCACGCGTATACGACACATACGGATAGATCCCCGTCAATGCGGAGTTCATCTCTCCGGACTCCTCTTTTACCTCAAACGATCCATCTCCCTGACTATGCGCCAGAAGCACGCCAGCCAGCCAGCCTCTGCGCCAGCGGTAATCCGCTCCCAGCATCCCCGTTGTCACCTCTCCGCGGAGCGTCAATGCCTCGTCGCCCCGACCATTGAACTGCCGAAAGGCACCCTGCCCCCACACGCCAAAGGATCCACCGGATACCGGCATACTTTGAGACAGGCGGCAGTCCGCCAAAAGTTCGCCCAGAGATGGGTCCCACGAAGAAGCCGAGTACCAAAGCTGTGCCATTTCTGCACGCTCTGCTGCGGTGCACATCGCTCCGTCTGCGGCTGCACGGAATCGGTCTCCCAGTGCGTCCACCACCTCCACGGAAGCCGTCCGTACAAATCTGGACGCATACGCCTCCAGAACTCCCTCACTTACCGTCGTCGACTCCTGAATCGTTGCCACACCCACCGCCTTTTCAATCTCGGCATGCTTTGCAGACTCCAGGTGTACGGTAAACGTCTCTTCCTGCCAGTCCAGCCCGTCTTTCAAGATCGACACTGCAATCAGGGCTTCCATGGTTCCCGGTGCGATGGTTACGACTCCCGAAGATGCTTCATAGTCCTCCCCTGCTTTTGCGCTCCCGTCCCGCGTACGGTATTCTGCCGTCACCATCTGACGCTGCGGATGGGATAGCAATACCCGGAACACAACCACCCCCTCCTCTTCCTGTACCAATGCATCGTCTACCCGAAGTTTTGCACTCCCGTCATTATCCAGAATCGTCCCCGTTCCTGTGCCACGTGCAATGACCGCATTCGCCGGATTCGACAGGGTCACCGTAAACCGCTCCGATTCCTCAAAGATATCATCATCCATAATCTCAATCTCTATCACACCACGAGTTGCGCCGGGATCAAAGATCACGACTCCGCGGGATGCCGTATAGTCCAGACCTGCCTCTGCTTCTATGTTTGATGTTGCATACTGCACCGTCACCACCTCATCCGCCGAGCGACTGAGTTCAATCGCCAGCTGCAGGCTGCCTGCATCTTCCGAATCTCTTTCATCATAGATTCCGATTGTTACGGGCAACTCCTGCTCATCATTGTCCATGATCGTGACAAGGGTCGTGTGTACATGATCGTAATCCCCTCCCGAGGCGGTGAGCACAAGTTCCACACGGTCATCCGTAAAGTCATTATCCTCCACTGCGGTCAAGGTCACCGTCTGCAGGACATTCCAATCTGTGCCGGTGAAGGTAAGCGAAGTTCCCGACAGTGCCAGATCTGTGCCCATGTGCCCTGCCAATGTTAACGTTACCGGACCGGATGGGGCGGCCAGAAGGCGGACGGGCAGTGTACCGGTACCCCCCTCTTCTATCGTCACCTCCAAAGGAGCTTCAATCCCCGCCTCATCATCATCCATAATCGTCACACTCATATCTCGTGTTTCACCGTCATAGCCACCTCCATTGGCCGTGAAGGTGAGTATCTCGGTATCAGGAAGAAAATCATCATCCTCACCTGCCATCAGGGTAATGGACCGGGGCCTCGCCCAGTTATCTTCTGTAAAGGTCAGACGCGTTGGCGTTGCGGTGAGATCTCCCAGCGTTCCGGGAACCGTTACGGTCACCGCAGCCGAAGGCGCGGCAACAAGCCGAATATCAAAGGTTTCTGATCCTCCCTCGGAAACCATCACCGATGCCGGCGCATGAATCCCGGCCACATCATTGTCAATGATGGTTACATCGACCGTTTGGGAAATTCCTGGGTAGCCGCCCCCGGTTGCGGCCAACGTCACCAATACCTGATCATCATTAAAATCGGGATCCTCCGCGGCACTGAAGAGCACCATCTGCAATGTCTGCCAGTTATCCGGCGTAAAGATTCGCTGAACGGGAAGCACGGTCAGATCCGTCCCTGAAGGCCAGATTATCTCCACATTGACTGCACTCTCTGGTTTTGATGTCAGCGAAAAATTCAATGCGACCGAGGCTCCCTCCACAATAGACATTGAGGGCAATACATTCAATCCTGCTTCATCGTCGTCAATAATGGTCACGACCACTTCCGAGAGTTCCCCCGGTATGATTCCAGACGGCAGTTCCCCCACCTCCACCGAAAAGGTCTCGTCCGATTCTACAATATCATCCTGAATCGTGGGGATTACCGAAGTTCCTCTTGTCTCCCCGGCTTTAATCCCTACCTGAATCGGTGATGAAACACGGTAGTCCTGTGCATCTGCCGCGCCAGCCATCACCGTCAAGGGAATCACCACATCCGCGGGCAGACCTTCGTCCAATTCTATGGTTACGGGAACCGTCTCTCCTTCATTCACCGATTGGGTCGCCGTCAAAAATTGTACACTCACATCTTGCGGTGGAATTATATCCCGGATCGTGATGGTCTGGAAAGATGCCCGCCCTGGGTCCACCTCGGGGGGTAAATCACTTCCCAGTGCTACAATAAATGTCTCATCCTCAAGATCTGAATCCTGAAATGTCTGGATTTGTCCGGCCCCCTCCGTCTCGCCAACGGGAACCGTTACATGTTCAAGTTCTTTATAATCTCCAGGCTCGGATGTACCCGTGTTATAGTCCAGCGGAATCGTCACATCCACTTCAAGTGCACCCGCCAGGGTTGCCGTTACGGTCACCAAATTCCCCTCAATAACATCTTGCGGATCAACGGAGAGTGTTACCTCCACCGGGGGTGGCATGTCATTGTCTTCTATCGTGAGTTCCAGTGAGGCGGGGATGCCGGGATATAGATCCGACGGTAAATCTCCCAGTGCCACCATGAATGTCTCGTTCCCCTCAAAAACCCTGTCCTCTTTTGTGACAATCTTGCCGGATCCACTCAATACTCCTCCAGGGATCGTGATGACTGCAAGCCGATCATAATCATTTGGCTCCGTCGGTCCAGGGGTGCCGGGCGTATATTCCAATGGGATCGTAACCGCCTCCGAAAACACCTTCGACAATGTCGCCGTAACCGTAATCGTACCGCCCTCTATAACCGAGGTGGGACTCGCCGATAGACGCACCGAAATGCCTGGGTCGTGACCGTTATCCTTAATCGTGACGGGTACATTTACAGTCACTCCATCATATTCTGAACCTGATGCCGTTAGTCGCAATACTTCCTGATCATCCAAGATGTCTAGATCCTCTTCTGCAGTTAAGGTTATGAACTGCGCCGTGTTATAGTTTGCAGATGTAAAGGTCAGACTTGCTGGACTTGGTGGCGTACCGGCTAAATCCGTACCTGCATAACCACTCACGGCCACCGTTACATTCGCCGATGGCATTGCACTCAATGATACATCAAAGGTGGCCGCGGCACCCTCCAGTACCGTAACTGCAGATGGACTGACAACGATCCCTGTCTGGTCGTTATCAATGATTGACACCGTTAAAGGTGTGCTTACCCCGTCATATTCTGCACCAGAAGCCGTTAAGCGCAGCGTTTCCTTTTCATTAATAATATCTGGGTCCTGATCTGCGGTTAAGGTTACTGGTTGCGGTGTGCTGTAATTCGTCTTTGTAAACATCAGAGTCAGCGGACTCGGCGGCGTACCTGCCAGATCCGTACCCGCGTACCCGCTCACGACGACCGTCACACTCGTTGACGGCATGACTCCCAATGATACATCAAAGGTTCCCGTACCTCCCTCCGTCATCGTGACCGCCGACGGGGCTGCAATAATTACTCCATCGTCATTATCCTCAATCGTTACTGCTAAATTCGCAGATACCCCGGCATATTCCGAGCCAGAAGCCGTTAAGGTAAGTGTTACTTCTTCATCAAACAGATCGTGATTATCCTCATCTGCCGTTAAGGTAACCGGCTGCGGCGTACCGTAATCTGCAGGCGTAAAGGTCAGGCGTAATGGATTCGGTGGCGTACCGGCCAGACCGGTGCCTGCATGCCCGCTAACCAACACGGTCACATTCTCCGAAGGCGCATTACTTAACCACACATCAAAGTTCCCCGTACTCCCCTCTGTTATTGTTAACGCAGCTGGCACAATGATTGAACCCGCATCCTTATCCTTAATCGTCACCGCTATCTTCTTTTTCATGCCAGCATACTCCGCTCCAGACGCTGTCAGTATCAATGCCTCAGCATCATCCAGAATATCTGGATCCCCCCCTGCGGTCAAGGTCACTGTCTGTACATCACCATAGTTCGTCTTCGTAAACGTCAACTTGTTTGGACTAGGTGGTATCCCGGCTAAATCCGTTCCCATGTATCCAGTGACGGCCACGGTGATATCCTCCGAAGGCGCGTTGCTTAGCGACAGCTTAAAGGTCCCCGTACTCCCCTCTGTAATCGTCAACGCAGCTGGAGCAATAATTGAACCTGCATCCTTATCATTAATCGTCACCGTTACCTTCGTTTCCACGCCAGTATATCCCGCTCCAGATGCCGTTAGTAACAATGTTTCTGTTTCATCAATAATATCTAGATCCGTCCCTGCAGTCAAGGTCACCGTCTGCGCCTTACCGTAATCTGTCTTCGTAAACATCAACCTGTCTGGATTAGGTGGTATCGGGGCTAAATCCGTTCCCGTGTATCCAGTGATGGCCACGGTCACATCCGCCGAAGGCACGGCACTCAAGGTTACATCAAACGTAGCCGAAGTTCCCTCTGCAATAGGGACTACGGACGGATTTGCTACAATCCCTGCTTGATCCTTATCGATAATGGACACTTTTACATCGGTGACGGCCCCGGTATATTCGGCCCCCGAAGCCGTTAGGCGCAACGTCTCCATATCATTTGTAACATCCGCATCCTCCCCGGCGGTCAAGGTTACCGTCTGCGCCTTACCGTAATCTGTCGGCGTAAACGTCAACTCCGGCGGATCAGGCGGGATACCTGCTAGATCCGTACCTGAATAACCACTAATCTTCACCGTCACATTTGCCGACGGCGCGGCACCAAGTGTCACATCAAAGGTTTCCGTGGCTCCCTCCGTCATCGTGACCGCGTACGGGGTTGCGATAATGCCCCCATCGTCATTATCCTTAATTGTCACCCGTACCTCCTCACTCAACCCCTCATATTCTGCGCCGGAAGCCTCTAAGATCAGTATTTCCTTATCATCAATAATATCTTGATCCTCATCTGCGGTGATGGTGATCTGCCGCGGCGTATTATAATTATCAGGCCTAAAGGTCAGACTCAGCGGATGCGGTGGGGTACCTGCCAAATCCGTACCTCCATGACTACTCACCGTCACCGTCACATTTTCGGATGGCGCTGCACTCAGTGTCACATCAAAGGTCGCAGTACCTCCCTCCGTCACCGGAACATCCGGCGGGGTCGCGATAATCTTTCCACCATCGTTATCCCGAATCGTAACCTGAAGTTTCATATCCTGCTCGCCATAATCTCCGCCAGAAAACTCTGCAGTCAACATCACTACATCATCCCATATATCTTGATCCTCATCCGCGGTCAAAGTCACGGGCCTCACCGTACTGTAATTCTGTGTCGTAAATATTATCATCCGCGGATCTGGTGGGATAGTCGCCAGATCTGTACCTGCATATCCGGTAATCGTCACTGTCACATTTGATGTCGGTTCATCAGGCAGAGCTAGACCAAAGGCCTCGACCGAACTTCCCTCGTTCATCGTGATTTCCCATACATCGTTATCATCAATGAGTACCCCGACCAATGTCTGTACACCGTCATATTCCGCATTAGATGCATCTAAGTACAACCACTCAAATTGATCTAGAATATCTGGATCCTCATCTGCCGTCAAGGTCACCAACTGCGGATCAGCGTAATTATCAGGCCTAAAGGTC
The DNA here is from genome assembly GCA_022820435.1 of Rhodothermales bacterium. GTDB lineage: Bacteria > Bacteroidota > Rhodothermia > Rhodothermales > Bin80 > Bin80. The sequence continues at coordinate 54,594 of JAJEFL010000009.1, read as the reverse complement.
AGATTTAGCGGATCCGGAGGGGTACCGGCCAGATCCGTGCCTGTGTGACCACTTACGGCTACGGTCACATTTTGAGATGGCGCAGCACTCAGCGACACTTCAAGGGCCGCAGCGGCTCCCTCCCTTATCTTGACAGTTGACGGGTTCGCGATGATCGTTCCGCTGTCATTATCTTCAATCGTCACCGCTACATTCGTGGTTAATCCGTCATATTCCACATTCGAACCCGTTAAGGTCAGTGTCGCCAGATCATTTGTAATGTCTGGATCCTCATCCGCGGTGATGGTGATCTGCTGCGACGTACTGTAATTATCAGGCCTAAAGGTCAGACTTGGCGGATCTGGAGGCGTACCCGCCAGATCTGTTCCTTCGTAACCGCCCACTGCTACCGTCACATTTTGAGATGGCGCGTGACTCAGTGTTACATTAAAGGTCGCAGTACCTCCCTCCGTCACCGGAACATCCGACGGGATAGCGATAATCTTTCCATCATCGTTATCCCGAATCGTGACCTGGAGTTTTATGTCCTGCCCGCCATAGCCTCCGCCGGAAAACTCTGTGACCAACATCACCAGATCATCCCATATATCCGGATCCTCGTCCGCAGTCAAAGTCACGGTCTCCCCCGTACTGTAATTCTGAGGTGTAAATACTATCGTCTGCGGATCCGGCGGGTTCGTCGCCAGATCTGTACCTGCATATCCGGTAATCATCGCCGTCACGCTTGATGTCGGTTCATCAGGCAGGGATAGAACAAAGGCCTCTGCCGAACTCCCTTCATTCATCGTGATTTGTCCGGCATCGTTATCATCAATGAGTACCCCGACCAATGCCTGAACATCATCGTATTCCGCATCAGAGGCATCTAAGTGTAACCACTCAAACCGGTCATAAATATCTTGATCTTCGCCTGCCGTTAAGGTCACGGACTGCGGCTTATCGTAATTTAAAGGTGTAAAGGTCAGATTCAACGGATCCGGGGGGGTACCTGCCAGATCCGTGCCTGCGTGACCACTTACGGCTACGGTCACGTTTGCTGTTGGCTTAACACTGAGTGACACATCAAAGGTCGCAGTACCTCCCTCCATTATCTTAACATCTGACGGGGCAGCGATGATCATTCCGGCATCTTTATCCTCAATCGTGACCACTACATTGGTGGTTAACCCGTCATATTCCGCATCCGAACCCGTTAAAATCAGAGTCGCTGTATCATTCGTAATGTCTGGATCCTCATCCGCGGTGATGGTGACAGGCTGCGGCTCATCGTAATTATCGGGCCTAAAGGTCAGACTCAGCGGATCCGGGGGTGTACCTGCCAAATCCGTACCTGTGTGGCCACTTACCGTTACCGTGACCTTCTGAGATGGTGCGTGACTTAGCGACACCTCAAAGGTCGCAGTACTGCCCTCCGTCACCGGAACACCCGACGGGCTCGCGATAATTTTTCCATCATCGTTATCCTCAATGGTGAACCGCATATTCATGTCATACTTGAAACCTCGGCCAAAATCCTCCCAGACCAACATCACTTCATCATCCCAAATATCTGGATCCTCACCCGCGGTAAACGTCTTCTGCCATGGCGTATTGTAATTCTGGGGCGTAACTGTCCATGTCGAAGGATGAACATCCAGATCTGTACCTGCGTGGCCGGTAATTTTCTGCACTATATTTGATCTTGGCTTACTTGTAAATCTCGAAGCTAAGAATTTCATCCCTCCTTCCTTGATCGTGAGTTCCCAGACCTCGTCATCATCAATGGACACAGGCAATTTTGTTTTTGCATTATTATATTCCGCCCCAGAGGCACGTAGTGTCAAAATCGTGTATTCATCAAAATCATTTAAATCATGACCTGCGCTCAATGTTATCGTCTGCCGCATTCCGTAGTTCGCAGGAGTAAATGTTAGGTGCAGCGGATCAGGGGGCGTAGTTTCTAGTACTGTTTTCTTATACCCATGCAACTCTACCGTCACATCTTGAGACGGCGCAGCACTCAGTGTTACATCAAAGGTCGCAGTCCCTCCCTCCTTAATCCTGACCTCCGGCGGGGTTGCGATGATCTTTGCATCGTCATTATCCGAAATCCGTATCTGGGATCGCTTGGTCAACCCGCTGTATTCCGCACCTGTGGCCTTCAAGAGCAGATTCACCGTATCATCCAGCGAATCATCATCCTCCTTCGCCGTTAAACTCACCGGCTGTGGAATACTGTAGTTTGTCTGCGTAAATATCAACGTCACCGGGTCGGGTGAGTCGGGAGTAGCCCCTTCCAAATCCGTCCCTTCATGTCCGGTGACCGTCACCGTTACCTCCCCTGAAGGTGCATCACTCAATGAGACATCTAGCAACGAATTTGACGTTTCTCCTTCGTTCATAGTCAATAAAAATGGAGCCCGGATTGAGCCTATATCATCATCATCAATCATTACCGTTACCTCGGCCGTCAGTCCATCATATTCTGCATTAGAACCCATCAAGGTCAGTGGTACTGAATCATCCAGAATGTCTGAATCTTCATCCGCGGTGATGGTTACATCCTGTGGCGTATTGTAATCCACAGGCGTAAAGGTCAGACTCGGCGGATCCGGAGGGGTACCTGCCAGATCCGTACCTGTGTGACCACTCACGGCTACCGTCACATTTTGAGATGGCGCAGCACTCAACGACACCTTAAAGGTCGCAGTACCTCCCTCTGTCACCAGAACATCCGACGGGGCAGCCATGATCGTTCCAGCATCATTATCCTCAATCGTCACCGCTACATTCGTGGTCAATCCGTCATATTCCGTATCACTACTCGAACCCGTTAAGGTTAGTGTCACTGGATCATCCCAAATGTCTGGATCTTCATCCGCGGTGATGGTTACATCCTGTGGCGTACCGTAATTCGCAGATGTGAAGGTCACAGTCAGCGGATCCGGGGGGGTAGTTGCCAGATCCGTACCTGTGTGACCACTCACGGCTACCGTGACATTTCCGGATGGCTTAACGCTAAGTGACACACTAAAGGTCGCAGTACCTCCCTCCATTACCGGAACATCCGGCGGGGTTGCTATGATCTCTGCATCGTCATTATCGATGATCGTCACCTGCATCGACTTCGCATAATTTCCTTCATATTCCGCGCCAAAGGCAACAAGAGCCAAGAACTCCACATCATTCACGTAATCATCATCCTCCGCCGCCGTTAAACTCACCGGCTGTGGAGTACTGTAATCCGTCGGCGTAAACGTCAGCTTATTACCATCCGTCAGCCCAGCAGTGCCTGACCAACTGACATCACTGTCCCCATCATCGCCGAGGGTGACCTTCACCTCCCCCGTCGGGGCAGCCGTGAGTGATACCTTAAATGCATCCCTGACCGTCGCTCCCTCATCTATCGTCACCACAGAAGGCATGACCGTGATACCACGATCATTATCTATAATCGTTACCTCTACCTCGGCAGATACGCCGGTGTATTCCGGTGCACCAGATGCTGTCAAGGTTAAGGTCTCCGTGTCGTTGGCAATATCACTGTCATCCTCGCCCGCCGTTAAACTCACCAGCTGTGGAGTACTGTAATCCGCTGGCGTAAACGTCAGTTTATTGCCATCCGTCAGCATAGCAGTGCCTGCCCAGCTAAGGTCACTGTCTCCGTCATCACTGATCGTCACCGTCACATCCGCACTCGGTGCCGTATTTAGCGACACCTCAAAGGTCGCACTGCCTCCCTCCGTCATCCTGAAATCTGACGGATTCGCTACAATTTCCGCAGGATCCCTGATTTTAATGGTGATCTCGCAGACGGAATCGGGATTATTATTACAAGCCAGATTCGCTTCCATATTTCCTGATGCATAACCTACAATATCCCAGATTAAGTTCTCGTCACCTTCATCCAGACCATCATCTTCTATTTCAATTACGACATCCTTTCTGGTTTCACCCTCATCAAGGAAAAACCACCAGGCATTCCAGATGCGAAGTTGTTCATCCAGATAGGGTAAAGTAAAGTCATTTTTGTCGGCCTGGGAATTCTTGTCGTCACTAAGGATTTGGAGTCCTCTAATTCCATACTGGTCCGCGGTCAACGGTTTTGCCAGCGTTACGGTCAGCGTTGTGGAATTTCCCTCAAAAACCGGATTCGGGGATGCCGATAAGGTTATAACCTGCTCTACCTGAACATCTTTGATTATAGTGGCACAGGTAAGGTCGTCACAGGGAGTACCGGGAAGCGAGATTTTTCTTGACTCACCTTGCCGCACCGCCTCCGGCAACAAACTGGACGGATACCCCAGATTAAAGACCTCATCTGATTCGACCTCAAAATCTGCCCTGATAGCAACCGTATCTCTGCCGATTGTTGTTCCTTTGGGGATCAGAATCCCGGTCCCATCCCACAGTTTTTCAAAATCATCCCATGACGTAGTAGCATATGCAGGATCCGTCCTTGGTACCGCATTGACTTTAATCCTCACATCTTGCCCTAATGCATACGAAAGTTCCAGTCTGACCCCCACCGAGTCTCCTTCATTTACCGTTGTTGGAGATGCGGTTAATTTTACCACTGGCCGATCCTGAATCGTATACGTGACCGAGTTATCCGATCCCTCAAGTACCTCAACCGGCCAGGAGGAAACATGACAGGAATGCGTAGGTGCAGGCGGAGATGGGTCCAGCGTGACGGTATACTGCTCATCATCGTCATTCTCATCTGCGTTATACAATTCCAATAAATCCCTGTGCTTGGTTCCCGCTTTGATTACTACAGGGCATAGCGCTATGGGTTGACCTGCTGTCGGAAGATTCTGAGTTCTTAACAATGAAATTGAAACATCACGCGATAGCACCTTTGAGAGCTCTACACGTATTTTTGCTGTAGGATTTATTGGTGTAACCCTTTCGCCTTCAAGCACAACTGCAGGCGAAAGCAATTCTAAATTCACTTCCACCTTATCGTTGTCTCTGATGGTGACCGGTACCTTGACACCGGTACCAAAGGGCGCACTACCGATCTTGACCGTCAGCAACAATTCTTCGTCTTCATCCTCGTAATCATCATCGTCTTCCGCTGCCGTCAGGGTCACAGATTTCGGAGTATCCCAGTCTGTCCCGTCAAACTGCAGTGTCAGCGGATTCGGTGGAGTCGCCTCAAAGTCCGTACCCTGATACCCGCCAATCTCTACCGTGAAGGTCGTAGAGGGCGGCTCTGTGAGTGCTACCTTCAGATCTCCCGTTTTGCCCTCTTCAACGATCAGAGGCGCGGCGTACACCAGTGGCCTGTCCTTGTCAACGATGGTAATCTCCACCTCTTTTGAAAGCCCTGCCATCAAGTCTGACGGGAGCGTAGATTCATCAATTGCCACCGCAAACGTTTCATCCTCGGTATCCTGGGGGGTAAGGGGCTCATCAGGGATCTTGATCGTTTCCTCCCCGGTCGTGCCATTTACGGGAATCGTGATAAAACCGACATCCTCATAATCCGTGGGCTCTGCCGTCAAAGAGAATCCGGGCGTCGTCTTGTCACGATACGTCAACGGAATACGGACATCCTGTGAATGCGCGTACGAAAGTTCAGCGGTTACCGCCACCCCGTCCGGTGAACCCTCAAATACCGGATTGGGGGTCGCAGACAATGTTACAGTCCGCTTACTCCCCTTAATGATTAATCTGGCACTGGTCGTCGCACGCTCTACCTCCGGCGGCAATGTTCCGAACACCACACTAACTTCTTCATCTCTCCCGCTTCCATCTATGATCGTCTCAAGCGTGCCGGTGTCCTCCATAGTCCCCGCCTTGATCACAAGTTCAAGTTTTTCTGGAGCCTGCGGACGAACAACGGGGGGTTTGCCGGAATGCCAATTCTGATCATATATTAGAAAAGGGATCGTTACATCCCCCGGTAAAGTAGCCTGTGAATTAAAAAACCTTGCTGTCACGGTGACACTTTCGCCTTCATACACCGTCTCTGCAGATAGATCAAATTCTACTTTCAGCGGCTCATAAGCGGTCACCGCAACCTGATTCGGTATCCCTCCGCTAACGCCGGATAACAGGTCGCCTGCACCCGGAACCACCCTGAACGTCTTATCCCCATCAATCGAATCCGCAGTCATTAAAATCGTACCCCCTATATCACCCGCATGCACCGTGTAGGTGTATCCATTTCCGTTCAGCACGCCCCTCGTGCCGCCGGTTACGCTTATGTATGCATCCGTAAAGCCCATTACCGCCTCTCTGAATGTGAAGGCAGCCGGGGGATTGATTCTGCCGGGCACCGAGATCGTCACGGCCGGGACTGCCACATCCCAGACCGCCGTGGCCGAAATCGCCAAGATCGGTCCAGTATAGCCGGAGCCGTTTATTACTGAATTCGCCGCCACCTCCACCGTCACACCGGCCTCGCCATCCGGCGTGACCGGCAGCGTGTAGCCCCTCCCGCTTCCCGAAATACTCCCTCTGGAACCACCGGTGACCGTCACATCCCTATCCTCAAAGCCGGTCACATTCTCACTGAAAGTGAAGGTGGCCGTAAATGTGGTCATGGAATTGATCCTGCCCGGTACATTGCTGATGGCAAGTGTCGGTTTTTTCTCCTGAACTGGAGGTCGGCAGTTTGAAGGGCGACATCCTGATTCCCTCAATTTCCCTGCCCCAGATCCTGAATGTGAACGGACTGAAAAAAACAGATCTTCTGTCCCATTCTCCGCACCCCCATCCTCCATCTCGATTCGAGTACCGAAACTTTCCTCCCCCTTTGAAACATGAACATCCCAAATTTGCTCATCTATGTCGGACTGAAGGCTTTCCCATACAGATATGCTGTCATCTTCCGCCGCAAAATCCAGACTGCCCCTAGATGTCAATTCTGCGTACGGTGCAGTTTTTTCACGGACCCAGGATATTGTTGACAACGCAACACCATCTGTGTGGAGTAAAGCCCGAACGAGATGGTTTCCAACACCTTCTGAATCAATGACGGCCAGAAGCAGGATAGAAAGCCGAAACCCAAACTTCATGAGAGTAGACTACTTCGAACTTGGACAAAGAAAGCCTGGGGAACAGACAATCCGCACCACGGGTCGCAGCACTGGCGAATAGGTTCGTACCCGCAGGGAAAATACACTCCCCGCAGAAAACAGACAAAGTTCGGTATCGTCTTCCATTCTACCCCATTTCCCCAAAAATACGCAAAACAGACTAGGAAACGTCACATGCCTGTACCCACACGCAAACGTATCCTGCCACATGAACCGGCGAATATCCTGGATATAAGAACTCTGTTCGGTTTAGTTCCAAGGAGACCTTTCGTGCCGGAGTTGTCCGAAACAGATATATTAACTCATATACCCGCATTGAACAGGATACTCGTAATGATACGTTCAGAACTCGGCAGCGAGGTGGTTGCATGAATGTTTTTTCTCTGGCATCTAATACTGCAGTGTCCCCTGCACATTCACGCCAATGCCTTCCGGAACGGCTTCATGTCCGTGCGCCAGACCAAAGACCGAGAAGGAGAGCCGCTCCCACGGACGGAGTTCACCTCCCAGCCTGTACATCATCCCCTGCGGCAATTGGGTTACTCCCATCACAGATCGGGCCGAACCATCCTTCCACGGAATCCCATAACCTAATTCCAATTCGGTCCGGTACATATTTGCCCTGATCGGAACTGCATCCAGAATCGTCTGCTGCCGGTACATAGACATCCCCTGCCCCCGTCCCCAGGATGGACGCAGACGCATCATCAACCCCTCGAAACTGCGCCCCATCTGTAACGATCCAGAGATCCCCCACTCGGTAAACCCATCCGCCGTATGCATGACCAGCCCCTGCGTCCGCACCTCGCCTCGCATGCGCCACACCGAATTTGAGAAGCGCACTCCACCCCCCAGCTCCAGCCCGGTACCCGTCTCTGCACTGCCACCGTCCTGACGCACATTCGCTTCCACATAGGGCCGAATTCCATTTGTGATCTCTGCAGTCATTTCCAGACCTGCCCGGATCCGATAGACTTCTGCCGTGATGTTATGCGCTTCAATATCTGCATCCGTCACCAGGATATCCCCATGATAGCTCAGGCCAATCGCACCACTGGAGGCGAGCGTTCCCCGCATTCCCAATGCCCCGAACCGTGATACCAGATCACCTTTTAACTCAGAGACCTCGGCACTGCCGCGTCCAATTCCTGTGCTCATCCATATATCCCATCCTGTACGCGCATACGATACATACGGGTAGATTCCTGTCAGACCCGATGTGATTTCGCCGGACTGCCGGTGAACCTCAAACGATCCATCTCCCTGACTATGCGCCAAAAGCACTCCTGCCATCCATCCTCTGTGCCAGCGATAGTCCACCCCCACGATCCCTGTGGCGACCTCTCCACGAAGTGTCAGCGCACCCTCCCCCTGGCCATTGAACTGCCGGAATGCGCCCTGTCCCCATATGCCAAATGATCCGCCGGATACGGGCATGCTCTGCGACATGCGGCAGCCGGCCAGAAGTTCACCCAAAGATGGATCCCACGAGGAGGCGGAGTACCAAAGCTGTGCCATCTCTGTACGCTCTGCGGCCGTGCACACTGCGCCGTCTGCTGCCAACCGGAACCGGTCTCCCAATGCATCCACCACCTGCACCGAGGCCGTCCGCACAAACCGCGCCGCATAGGCTTCCATGACCCCCTCACTGACCGTCGTTGACTCCTGAATCGTTGCCACCCCCACCGCTTTTCCGATCTCTGCGTGCTCTGACGACACTAGATGCACGGTGAAGGTCTCCTCCTGCCAATCCAGTCCGTCTTTCAGAAGCTGCACCGCAATCATGGCTTCCGTGGTTCCTGGTGGCAGCGTTACGACTCCGGAAGATGCTTCATAATCTTCTCCCGCTTTGGCCGTCCCATCCTGGGTCTGATACGCTGCAGAGACCGGCTGCGGCTGCGGCTGTGACAGCGATACGCGAAATTGAACCACCCCGTCTTCTTCCAATACCAGCACATCTTCCACCCGTAGAATTGCACTCCCGTCATCATCCAGGATTGTACCTGTCACAACCTCTTGTGCAACAATTGCATTACTCGGATCTGACAGCGTCACCAAAAATTCTTCCGACGGCTCCGAAATTTTATCATCAACAATCGTGATTTCAATTACACCCCGGGTTGCCCCTGGATCAAAGACGACAATTCCCCGTGATGCCGTGTAATCCAATCCCGATTTCGCAGTTACCTCTGAGGTGGTATACTGTACCGTGACCACCCTGTCCGCGGGCTCACTGAGTTCAATGGGAAATTGAAAGATCCCTGTATTTTCCAATTCCGCTACGTTCTCAATGGAAATCGGCAGCAGTACCACGGGTGTATCGTTATCGGTGATGGTAACCCGCGTGGTGTGCTCAACTCCATCATAGTCACCGCCTGATGCAGCGAGCGTTAACACGACCTCGTCCTCCACATAATCTGCATCATCCTCCCCCGCAGTCAACCTTACTGTCCGCGGGAGATTCCAGTTCGCACGCGTGAAGGTGAGTGAGGCTTGATCCAGTGTCAGATCCGTTCCCGCGTGCCCCGTGGTTGTCACGGTCACCGGGCCCGATGGCTCCGATGAAAGAACGACCGTAAAGATTTCCGTCTCTCCCTCGCCAACTGTGACCGTTGCAGGTGCTGTGATTTCCGCGGCATCATCATCCGTAATCGTTACAGAGACCTGACTCGTTATCCCTGCGTAACCACCCCCGTTTGCCGTCAGGACAAGCGTTTCTGTATCAGGAAAAAAGTCATCATCTTCACTTGCCGTTAAAGTGATGAGCTGCGGTGTACTCCAGTTACCTGACGAGAAAGTCAGGCGTGTTGGCGTTGCGGTGAGATCCCCCAAAAAGCCGGGGAAGGTCACCGATACCTCGCCGGACGGCACCGTGACAAGCGCAACCCTGAACTCCTCTGAACCACCCTCTGGAACAATCAACAATGCAGGGGCATCAATCCCTGGTGCATCATTGTCCCTGATGGTGACCGTGACTGTTTCTAAAATCCCGGTATATCCACCCCCAATTGCGGTTAAAGTCACCAGTACCGGATCATCCTCAAAGTCAAGATCTTCCGCTGCACTCAATGTCACCTCCTGCGGCTGATTCCAGCTGCCCGGTGTAAAAACTCGAACGGCGGGGGTCAGTGTTAAGTCGGTCCCCGAAGGTGTGGTCATCATTACGGTGACCTCTCCCGGCGGCTCCGAGGTCAGAGACAGATTGAAGGTGCGCGTTCGTCCCTCCACTACGGATACGGAAACAGGGGCTTGAATTCCGGCTTCATCATTGTCCGTAATCGTCAGTGTATGCACCTTCAGGCTTCCTACATCATATCCGACTCCGTTGGTTAACGTCACAATCACCGTCTCGTCATCCTCCGCAACGCGGTCATCAATAATCACGATGGGAATATTTACCGAGGTTACCCCTGCAGGTACGGAAACTGTGCCTGCACTGGTATAGTCCATCCCCTGCACTGCCGTTCCACTCAGGCCGTAGTTCAAGGTAAAGCCTCCTGCAGGTGCCGTATTGCTCAGATTTACCGTTATGCTATGCGTACCGAAATCCTCCTCTACACCTTCTGAAATGGAAGCAAGGGTAACCTCCGGGGTATCGTTGTCCGTAATCGTAAGCGTATATTCGATCACGGATCCCACATCATATCCTGTACCGCTGATCAAGGTTAGAACTACTGTCTCATCATTCTCCACCAAATTGTCGTCAATAATTTCCACCGGTATATTCACCGAGTTTGCGTTTGCAGGGACAGAGACGGCCCCTGATCCTGCAACACGATAGTCTGTCCCTTCTGTCGCCGCCCCACCCAGACTGTAATTCAATGTAAAGTCTCCCCCTGATACAGGGCTGATATTGACCGTCACATTCTGAATCCCCACCTCTTCGCCCACACTGGTTGAGGATGAAGCGAAAGCGACCACCGGTGTGGCATCATTGTCTATGATCGTCAGCGTATACTCATCCGCACTTCCCAGATCGTACCCTGTACCACTTGTCAGCGTCAGGATGACGATCTCACTTTCTTCTTCGGTGCTGTCATCTGTAATCACCACCGGGATATTTGCCGAGGTCGCATTTGCGGCGACTAAAATCGTCCCCGATCCGGCAATACTGTAATCCGTTCCTTCCTCTGCCGTCCCCGTCAAACGATAGTTCAGCGTAAAATCTGCTGGAGGCGCAGAACTGAGATTAATGTTTACCGCCACGTTGTGTATACCCACATCTTCATTGACACTGACCGATGCCGAAGCAAATGCAGCCGTCGGTAATCCATCATTGTCCGCAATCGTCAACGTATGCTCGCTTGTACTTCCCACGGTGTATCCAAGGCCACTCGTCAAGGTCAGAATCACGGTCTCAGCATTTTCGTCCACACCGTCATCGATAATCACGACCGGAATATTCTCCGAGATCGCATTCGCAGCCACAGAAACCGATCCTGATCCCGTGATACTGTAGTCTGTTCCTTCTACTGCCGAACCATCCAGACTGTAATTCAAGGTTAAGCCCCCCGCAGGTGCAGCGCTACTCAGATTTATCGTCACATTTTGTGTGCCGACATCCTCATCCACACTCACGGAGGTAGACGCAAAGGTCACCTCCGGTATCGCATCATTATCCGTAATGGTCAATGTATGCTCGCTTATGCTTCCCACCGTATACTCTGTACCCGTAGTGATCAGACTCAGGATCACCGTCTCAGCATTCTCATCATCACTGTCATCAATAATCTCAATCGGAATATCCACCGAGAATTCATTCGCAGCGAATAGAACCGTCCCTGAACCACCGGTAATACTGTAATCCGTCCCCTCCACCGCCGATCCCGTCAAATCGTAGGTCAGTGTAAAATCTGCCACAGGAGCAGAACTGATATTTACCGTTACGTTCCGGGTACCGGCATCTTCAAGTACACTGGATGACCCCGATGCGAACGTAACCTCCGGTGTCTCATCATTGTCCGTAATCGTCAATGTATGTTCGCTCACAGCTCCTATGGTATACTCCGTGCTGCTTAATAACGTGAGGATGATCGTCTCATCATTCTCGTCTACGCTGTCATCGGTAACCACAATCGGGATATTCACCGAAATTGCATTTGCGGGCACTGGAATCGTCCTTGCTCCAGAGATAGTATAGTCCGTCCCTTCTTCTGCGTCTCCTGTCAAATCGTAGTTCAGCGTAAATTCCACCGCCGGTGCCGGGCTGATGTCCACCGTCACGTTTCGGGTACCGGCTCCTTCGTCTATGCTGGCTGAAGCCGTGGAAAAAGCAACCTCTGGCGTTTCGTCATTATCCGTGATCGTCAGCGTATACACGTTGTCACTCCCCACATCATACCCCGTGCCGTTCATCAGCGTTAGAATCACTGTTTCTTCGTCTTCTTTCACCGTATCATCGGTAATCACAACTGGAATATCCACCGAGAGTGCACCGGCGGCCGCAGAAATAACCCCTGCCCCGCTAATGGTGTAATCGATTCCCTGTGTCGCTGAACCTCCCAAACGATAATTCACGGCTAAGCCTCCCGCAGGGACTGCCCGCCCCAGACTTACGGTCACGTTTTGCGTACCGACATCCTCATCCACATTCGCCGAGGTTGAGGCGAAAGCTACCGTCGGAGGTACCCGTAAATCGTTATCCGTGATGGTCAGAGTATATTCGTTTATGGTTCCCAAGATATATTCCGAGCTGTTTGACAGCGTCAGGATCACCGTCTCGGCATTTTCCTCTTCGCTATCATCCGTCAATACAACAGGGATATCCACCGAGGTCGCACCGGCCCCCACTGAAATTGCCCCTGATCCGGCAATGCTGTAATCGGTTCCCTCGGCCGCCGTCCCTCCCAGACTGTAAGTCAGCGTGAAATCCGCCACCGGTGCGGGATCAATGTTGACCCTCACATTGTGCGTACCAGCCGCTTCGCTTACGGTGCCGGAAGCCGCAGCAAAAACTGCTTCCGACACATCATTGTCTGTGATGGTCAGCGTATGCGCACTCGTACTTCCGAGCGTGTACTCTGAACTGCCCGTCAGCGTCAGGATGAGCGTCTCATCATCCTCGTCGTCCAGATCATCCGTAAGGTCCACCGGGATGTTTACCGAGGTCACATTCGCCGCGACAAAAACCGTTCCTGATCCGGTAATGCTGTAATCCGTTCCTTCAATTGCCGTGCCGCCTAGTCCGTAACTTAATGTGAAGCCCGTTGCAGACACGGGATCAATATCTACCGTCACATTATGCGTACCGGCCCCTTCGTCCACGCGACCCGAGGCCGAAGCAAAATTGACCCCGGATATATCGTTGTCTGTGATAATCAGTCTATACGAATAGTCATTTCCCAGGGTATACTCCGTTAAGTCGGTCGTCAGAGTTAAGACGGCCACCTCATTCGACTCATCCCTGCTGTCATCAATAATTGTAACCGGAATCTCCACCGAGGTTGCGCCGGCGGGCACTGAAATAATTTTTGGACCAGTATAGTCGGTGTTATGCACTGCAGTACCGATATAAGTGCAATACAACGTAAAGCCCGCCGCTGTCGCAGGATTAATATTGACGGTCACACTATGTATACCTGCATTTTCACCTACACTTCCCGAAGCCGATGGGAATTCAACCGCGGGTAAGTCATTGTCTGTGATGGTCAATGTGTGTACACTCGTACCACTCACATCATATCCCGTGCCGGTCGTCAACGTTAGAATGACCGTCTCGAGATTCTCATCAATGCGATCATCTGTAATCGCTACCGGGATATTGACCGAGGATGCATTTGCAGCCACCGCCACCGTCCCTGAATTTGCAATACTGTAATCTGTCCCTTCGTTCGCCGAGCCCGTAAGACGATAACTGAACGTAAAGCCTGCTGCTGGCAGAGGGCGGACATTTACCGTTATGTTATGACGGCCGACATCCTCGTCCACACTGCCTGAAGCCAAAGCAAAACCGACTGCCGGCTGATCATTGTCCGTAACCGTCAGCGTATGTACCCCTATACTGCCTATATCATACCCCGCTCCGGAAGTCAGCGTGAGGATGACCGTCTCATTAATTTCGTCCGCACTGTCATCAATCAGCATGATCGGAATATCCACTGAGGCCGCAGCCGCAACGACGGTGACTGTTCCCGATGTTGCAATACTGTAATCTGCTCCTTTGATCGCCGTCCCCGTCAAATTGTAACTCAATGCAAGGTCGGTCACTGGCGCAGGATTGACGTTTACCCTTACATCGTACTGACCGGCACCTTCGCCCACACTGGCCGAAGCCAAGGCAAACGCAACTTCCGGCGTATCATTGTCCGTGATGGTCAACGTATGTTCAGGCGCGGCTCCGATATTATATCCCGCACCGGGAGTCAGCGTCAGGATGATCGTCTCGCTGCTCTCGTTAACGCGGTCATCGGTGATTGATACCGGAATACGTACCGACGATGTATTCGCGGGAACCGAAAAGGTCCCGGCTCCACTGATGCTGTAATCCGTCCCCAGGATTGCCGTACCCCCCAGCCGGTAGTTCAATGTGAAGTTCGTCGTTGATGCGGGAGTGAGATTTAATACGACATTCCGCGTGCCAGCATCTTCGCTTACAGCAGCCGAAACCGGAGCAAAAACAACAGTCGGCTTATCATTATCCGTAACGGTAAGCGTATATACATTTGCACTGCCTACACTGTACCCTGTACCACTTGTAAGCGTCAAAATAATTGTCTCGTCGCTCTCCTGCAGGTTGTCATCCGTAATGGTGACCGGGATATTCACCGATGTTGCATTTGCGGCAACTGAAACCGTCCCCGGACTGGTGTAGTCCGCGTTCCGCACTGCCGAGCCCTTCAGGCTGTAGTTTAAGGTAAGACTTGCCGCTGGCGCGGCACTGAGCCCCACCGTCACATTGTGCGTACCAGCATCCTCCCCCACACTGGCAGAAGCCGCAGCGAAATCCATCGCCGGCCTCACATCATCGTTCACGATGGTCAATGTGTGTACCTTAGCACTTCCCACCGTGTATCCCGTGCCGTCCATCAGCGTTAAGACGACGGTTTCGTCATCCTCCCCCACACTGTCATCGGTAATCTCCACCGAAATGCTGATTGAGGATTCACCAGTCATCACCGAAAGCGCCCCTGGATACCAAGAAAGCGTATAATCCGTCCCCTGCACCGCCGTGCCGCCCAGTCCGTAATTCAACGTAAAATCTGAAGTCGCCGCCTCGCTGAGACTTAGTGCAACATCAACCGTACCATGATCTTCATCCACATTATCCGAGTCATTATCGAACGTAACCTCCGGAGTCACATCATTGTCTCTGATGATCAGCGTAAACTGATTCTGACTTCCCACATTGTATCCCGTACCGCCGGTCAGCGTCACAATTACCGTCTCATCATCCTCATCTTCACTGTCATCAAGTACTTCCAGCGGGATTTCAGCATAGTTCGTACCCGCAATCAAGGTCACCGCCCCTGATCCCGTAATACTGTAGTCCGTTCCCTCATCCGCCGTGCCGCCTAGATCATAGTTCACGGTTAAATCTGCCTGGGCATCAACACTTGCCCCTATGCTTATGCCGGAAACAAAACCGACATTTTCGTCTTCTGTAAACTCGACATAATCAAACTCGATATCCGGTATCTCATCATCATCCTCAATCGTCAATGTGTACACAAGATTCGTGCCCAGCGTGTACCCCGTGCCACTGGTTAATGTTAAGATGACGGTTTCTTCGTCATCCTCGTCCGCTATGTCGTCGATGATCTCAATCGGGATCGTCGCCGAGTATGCATCCTCGCTAACATCCACCAAAACCGTTCCCGAACCCGTAATACGGTAGTCCGTCCCCTCATCGGCCGTGCCCCCCAAACTGTAATTCAATGTGAGATCCGCGCTGGCCGCATCACTGAGAACTATCGTCACATCAATCGTGCCATCTGATTCGGCGGCTGTATGGCTGTCACCTTGAAATTCAACCTCCGGGGTTACATCATTGTCCTCAATCGTCAGTGTGTGTACGCTGCTTGTTCCCACATCATACCCTGAACCGCTGATGAGTGTCACTATCACCGTCTCATCACTCTCGTCTATACTGTCATCTGTAACATCTACCTCAATGACTACGGAGTAGGAACCTGCACGCACCGTCACCGTCCCCGATCCACCGGTAATATCGTAGTCATCCCCCTTTGTCGCCGTACCGCCGAGACGATAACTCAGGTCGAGATCTGCTGGTGGGTCATCCGTGAGATCTATCGTGATACGGGTGGTACCCACATCTTCTAAGACCGTCTCATCCACATAGAAAAAGGATACCTCCGGCTGATCATTATCGGTGATCGTCAGCGTATATACACTCGGACTCCCTATCTGATACCCCGTACCGCCGGTCAGTGTCAGAATTACCGTTTCGTCTAGCTCATCATCGCTGTCCTCAACTATCGCCACCGGGATGTCCACCCCGTCTGCACCGGCGGTAATGGTAACCGTTCCCGATCCGCCCGTAATATCATAGTCCACACCCTCATCGGCCGTGCCGGCCAAATCGTAATTCAATGTGAGTTCCACCGATGACACCGGATCAATGTTTACCCGCACACTGTGGGTGCCTCCCCCTTCACCCGCACTGCCTGTATTCGCAGCAAACGCAGCACCCGGGGTCCCATCATCATCCGTGATCGTCAGCGTATGTTGATCATTAGACCCTACGGTATAGCCCGAAGCAGGTGTCAGTGTCAGAATGATATCCTCATCACGCTCGTTTACGGCATCATCAACAATGGCTGCCACGATGTCTGCCGAGGTCGCATTCGCAGGTACAGTAAGCGTCCCTGACCCCGTAATACTGTAGTCCGTATTTTCTGTTGCGGAACCGCCCAGACTGTATTTCAACGTGAGATCCGTCGTGGACACAGGGCTGATGGTCACCGTGACCGATTTCGTACTGGCATCTTCGGCCACACTGCTCGAAACGGATGCAAATGCAACCTGCGGGACCCCATCATTATCCACAATCGTCAGGGTATGCTCATAAACACTGCCTAAACTGTACCCCGTCCCCGAAACCAGTGTTAAGGTTACGTTCTCGTCCGTCTCTTCCACAGTGTCGTTGAGAATCACTATTGGGATATTCACCGATGTTAAACCGGCCGTAACTGAAACCGTCCCTGACCCCGTAATACTGTAGTCCGTATTTTCTATTGCGGAACCGCCAAGATTGTAATTTAAGGTAAGATTCGTCGCTGGCGCTGGACTGACATTTACACTTACATTGTGGGTGCCATCTCCCTCTCCCGCGCTGCCTGATACTGAAGCAAACGTAAATGACGGAAGAATTATCGGCGTTCCATCATCATTCTCGATGGTCAGTGTGTATACCTTAGCACTTCCCACCGTGTATCCCGTGCCGCTCGTCAGCGTTAAGACGACGGTTTCGTCATACTCCCCCACACTGTCATCGATAACCACCACTGGAATACTGACTGAGGATTCACCGGCCCCTACTGAAACCGTCCCTGCGCCAGTAATCGTGTAATCTATCCCCCGCACCGCCGTGCCGCTCAGTCCATAATTCAATGTAAAATCTGCTGTCGCCGCCTCGCTGAGACTTACTGTAACATTAACCGTACCATGATCTTCATCCACATTATCCGAGTCATTATCGAACGTAACCTCCGGAGTCACATCATTGTCTCTGATGGTCAGAGTAAACTGATTCTGACTTCCCACATTGTATCCCGTGCCGCCGGTCAGCGTGACAATTACCGTCTCATCATCCTCATCTTCACTGTCGTCAATAACTTCTAGCGGGATTTCAACATAGTTAATACCGGCAGTAAAGGTCACCGCCCCTGACCCCGTAATGCTGTAGTCCGTTCCCTCATCCGCCGTGCCGCCCAGATCGTAGTTCACGGTTAAATCTGCCTGGGGATCAATACTTGACGAGATGCCTATGCCGGGAACCAAACCGACGTGTTCATCTTCTGTAAACTCAACATAATTAAACTCGATATCCGGTGTCTCATCATCATCCTCAATCGTCAATGTGTACACAAGATCCGTGCCCAGCGTATACCCCGTGCCACTGGTTAATGTTAGGATGACGGTTTCTTCGTCATCCTCGTCTGCTATGTCGTCGATGATCTGAACCGGGATCGTCGCCGAGTATGCATCCTCGCTGACATCCACCAAAACCGTTCCCGAACCCGTAATACTGTAGTCCGTCCCCTCGTCGGCCGTGCCCCCCAAGCTGTAATTCAATGTGAGATCCGCGCTGGCCGCATCACTGAGATCTATCCATACATCAATCGTACCTTCTGATTCGGGGGCTGAGTAGCTATCGCTTTGAAATTCAACCTCCGGGGTTATATCATTGTCCTCAATCGTCAGTGTGTATACGCTGCTTGTTCCCACATCGTAGCCCGAACCACTGATGAGCGTCACAATCAGCGTCTCCTCATCATCCTCGTCTACAATGTCATCTGTAATCTCTATCTCAATTTCTGTACTATAATAACCTGCAAGCACCGTCACAGTCCCCGATCCACCGGTAATATCGTAGTCATCCCCCTCTGTCGCCGTACCGCCGAGACGATAACTCAGGTCAAGATCTGCTAACGGGGCCTCGGTGAGATCTATCGTGATATAGACGGTGCCATAATCTTCTGTGACCGTATCATCCTCATAGTAAAAGTACGCCTCCGGTTGATCATCATCCATGATCGTCAGCGTATATTCATCGTCAAACCCTGCGGTATAGTCCGAAGTGCCTGCCAGCATCTGAATGATATCCCCGTCACTCTCGTCGACACGGTCATCAAAAACAGTTACCGGAATATTCACCGATGTCGCATCCCTGCGGCTGCCGGTAATCACAGCAGGAACGGTCCGGGGATTCGTGATCACCTCCTCTGCAGATCCACTCATTAGGGGGACTATATCCCGGCCGGAAGCATCTGAATTTATCTTATGTTCAGATAAATCAGCACCGAAGTTGCCGCGTCTGGTGCTCAAAGGATGCTCCTCCACTCCCTCCTCAAGGTGGGGAACGGCTGTTTTTTTCTGATCCTCTGTATCGTTCTGCTCCAGATCTGTGGCCGCAGGCACTTGGCGGGAATTCGTCCGCCTCAAATCTGCAACATTCCTGGGGAGTAACTCCGGACCCAGACTGCCCCAAGCCTCCCAGGGGGCCCCGCCATGATCTGCACCGACAAAAAGTGACGGCGATTCATGATGATTTTCGGAGCCTTTCGAATCGAATGCAGCGAAGGATAGAACGGAAAGCACGAGCCCGACCACCATCAGAACGGATGGAAAATCAGGTAGGCGGCATTTTGAGGATTGGCGGCAGCCAACTAAGGGTTGCCCAAAGAATGCAACCCTCCCGACATGCAGATAAAACCTGATGCTGCCTACCATTCCATCTTTGCCTTACCCGAAATATATGAAAATTCCAACAAATGCCCGTTTCCGGCAGTCACCTGTTATGCTGACTCTATAAAATTCCCTGCAGCCGCAGATAAACCCGGATTTCGGGGCAAAAAACGCTTCAACGCTCACCTTGACCGGAATGATCATGTCTTTCCTTTAATCGGGAAAAACTATTTTCCACGAAGTGAGTATCCCAGATCCATATGGATATATCTAACTGACTTCCACCGGATGGGGCATGTTATAGTGCCTGTCAGGCAAGATGTTCCTGATTGCGTGAAAAAATATTTTTCGGTATACTCCCAGATATGAACACAGATACATATGTCTTCCTGAATGCCTTTGCAGCCGATCTCTTGGTGGACATGTCTTGCGCCCGTAGAACATGCGTTAACATCAACCGGACTGTAGATCGCCGGTCAGCGGATCCTGCATGAGAGAATTTCTTGACGAGAATTTTTTGCTCCACAACAACGCGGCTGAAATACTCTACCACGAGTATGCGGCCGAGATGCCGATCATTGATTATCACTGCCACCTGCCGGCAGAGGATATTGCAATAGATCGAAGGTTCCGGAACCTTACACACGCATGGCTGGAAGGCGATCACTATAAATGGCGCGCCATGCGCATGAATGGCATCCATGAGGACTACTGTACAGGTTCTGCATCAGATCGGGAAAAATTTGATGCCTGGGCCCGCACCGTCCCTTCCACCATCATGAATCCGCTGTACCATTGGACGCATCTGGAATTGCGGCGATATTTTGGAATTGAAACTCTGCTGACCCCCTCGTCTGCTCAAAAAATTTATGACCGATGTACGGAACACCTGCAAAGCCCGGAATACAGTTGTCGTGCCCTCTTGAACCAGATGAACGTACATGTGGTGTGTACGACCAACGATCCGGTTGAAGATCTGTCTGCACACACGACACTCAAGCAGCAATACCGGGACTTGGTCGTTGTGCCAGGATTCCGGGCGGACAAGGCCTCTCAAATAGGGAGTCCAGAAATTTGGTGTGCATATATCCGCTCGCTTGAGGAAGCAGCAAACCTGAGGATCACATCTCCAGAGGATCTACTGGAAGCTCTCCAGCGGCGACACGATTTTTTTGCTGCAAACGGATGTATGGTCAGTGATCATGGAGAGGAACAACTGCATGCAGAAAGCTATTCCCCGACAGATATCCGGCGAATTTTTGACCGTACATTACAGCAAATTCAGCCTTCAGATTCAGAGATCGCCCTATTCAAAAGTTGGCTGCTCTACGAGTTGGCCAAAATGGACCATGCGTCTGGCTGGACCCAGCAGTTTCATCTTTCTGCCCTTCGCAATAACAATTCCCGTGCTCCAAAGCCCGACAGTGGCTACGATTCCATTGGAGATTTTAGAATTGCGGAGGGAGTTTCCCGCTTTATGGATCGCCTTCATGCAACGGATCAACTGCCCCGAACCATCCTGTATTCGGTCAACCCGACCCACAACGAAGTCATGGCCTCAATGTGCGGCAATTTCTGTGAGCACCCTGTCGCCGGTAAAATACAATTTGGGACTGCGTGGTGGTTCATGGATCAGATTGACGGGATGGAGCGCCAGTTGACGGCATTTGCAAACATGGGGCTTTTACGTCACTTTGTGGGCATGCTTACCGACTCCCGAAGTTTTCTGTCCTTTCCAAGACATGAATACTTCCGCCGCATTCTCTGCAACATGATTGGGGGCCAGATTCACCATGGAGAGCTTCCGTATGATTTACCCTGGATCGGACAAATCGTGCAAGATATCTGCTATCACAACGCCCGAAAATTTTTCCGTTTTCGTCTCCCGGAATCAGGCAATACCAAGATCCCCCGGCTGCTTCCTGATGTTTTCGATTCCTGATGCGTTTTTGAACTCATCAATACAGCTAGTTCTGCGTTTACGTGCCGCCCCTGCTTCTACAATCCGCGAGGCTGCGCGTGTTTATAGATCCGGCAAATCAGGTATCCTGGGGTTCTCTGCTGCCGTATTCATCTGGAAACAGCACACAACCCGGATCGTCAATTTGCGGGGCTGTGAAGCGCACAGTTTCTCCAGTCCCGTCTTTGTTTTTTGATGAGATCCGGGCTTTCCCAAGTTCCTCCATCATGAAAATCTGATTTGAGCAGATGTTTCCATCTGTCTGGTGGTTTCCCCTGACCAAATATCCTTCCCTCCGTGCGTCCCAACTGGACACCGCCTAGGCCGCTCCGCTTGGAGTCGCCTTTGCTACCCATCCTGTGAGCCGGCTTCCGGTTCACGAATCCGGTGTTTTTTCGGGGGCTTCTTTTCCTCGGTGTATTCGGTTTTGATTCGGGTTTCATCAGGATCGTACCGGAATCCAAGAATGTAAAAGATCTCCTCCAGTAACGGCGATAGATCCTGATCAATTTCGGTGACCATGCAGCGATGTTTACTTTTGGGCAGGTGCGTCGTGATCCGCCGCATCTGGTTCAGTTCCGTTCGAATTGTGTCCCAACTGTGATGATGCCCCGCCTGTTTGAGTTGGAAACGGATCAAATGGGAGATAGGATACGCCAGAATGGTGAGGAACATGTGCGACTCAATCCGATCATTTTTGCGGTGATACAGAGGATGGAGTCCGAGGTCCGATTGCATGGCACGGAAGACACGCTCAATCTCCGTGAGCCGCCAGTACATTCGTGTCACCTGTTCCATCGTCCAGTCGAGATGAGCGGTGCGGATTACATACCCACTGTATCCAGACATGCTGGAAACCGAATATTTCAGTTGGTGCACCACTTTCCGGGTAAAGGTCAGACTCTCGGCATACCGCTGTCCTTTTCGGGGACCCGGTTTGTCCGTGACCATAATCTCATACAAGTGAGATACATTCTTATGCTCTTCCTGTAAACGCCCAAGTTGGATGTATATTTTCTCCAGCTCTTTCAGGCATCCAGACATGGAGATGTCTTCGTGCAGATTCGTCAGTGCGGCTTCATATTTGGCACATTTCGTGTCTTGAATCTGCTCTTCGGTGTACTGCTTCGCTTCACTATGAACATAGATCCGCTGCTCCTTTGGGGCTTGCTGCTGCTCCAGTTGCAGTTCCGGTCCAGTTTCCTGCTCTTCTTGCTGATCTGGAAGCCGCCAAGCCTTGATTTTCTTCTTCCCGGCCGTGGTGAACTCGTGATCGGGGTCCCCGATGGGAACCGGCGGCGTTTTTACCCGCTCCACACGGACATAATCCAGCCCCCGCTCCCGCAGATACGCCAGATTCTCCTCGGTGGCAATCCCCGCATCCATGATCACCGTCGGCGCTTCGCCTTTCAACTCCTCCATGGCGGGTTTCAATGCGGCTGGCACACTGGCATTGCCCGGCAGAACCTTCATCCAACACGGGACCCCCGAGGCATTCAAGACCAGTGCTAAGGTAACCAGCGGACAATCATGGCGCCGCTCCTTCCTGGGCCTCCAGTGCAAGAGTTCCCTATCTTCCTCTCCATCATAAAACGTATTGGTCAATTCATAAAAAATGATCGTTTTGCCAAAGTTCAACAGATCCTGCGTGGATGTAAAGATGCGATCTATGATCTCCTGCCGATGCTTCGATAACTTGTCCAGAACACAGTACACCGTACTCAGATGGTATGCATTCATTCCAAGCAAGTCCAGAATACTGGATATTTCGATCATCCAGTAACGCGTGGACTGGTTACTTCCAGGATGGATTAATCGCCCGGCAATCAGTGCACAGATCAGTTTAATATGAGTTTCCGAGAGATTCAGATCCCGAAGAATCTGCGGGAGCTCGACATGCTCCATGGCTTCCAATGCCATCCGCTCCCCCGCAACGGTGCGGGACTCCGTATGGCGGACCTCGTCGGTGAGGATCTTATCCCGGGAATCGGGCGGCTTCGCATAAACATCATAGTCCTTATCCTTAAGTTGTTGAACGATGTGATCCAACGCTTTCTGGAAAACTTCATCGTCCTCTTTGCAGGAGGGAACATCCTGCCCTTTTAGGCGGGAAACGACGCATTGGGTGAGTTCGCTCCAGTCCTCTTTGGGAATGGAGAAATCCTGTCCGAGATTTAGCAGGGTGGAGTGTCGGGGCGTACCGTCGACACGATGGGACTGGATGAGCGAAAAGCTTTGTCCTTTTCTGCCATCCACAGTGCTATAGGGGCGTGCACGAATGAACATGGGAGAGCACAGAAGTTTATCAAATGGGGGAGGATACGCGGGGCGATCAACATGGATCAATACTTATGGCAGTCCATGGAGTTTTGTGCAAAAATTTACTGGCACACATCTCCTGAGGGGATCAGCAGGGGGAAATTTCCTGACTGTCCGCAAATCATCAGATAAAATGACAAAGGTGGGCAATGTACATCCTGTGCTGATAGAGACCATCACTCAACGATCCGAAACCAACAGCGCCTCCAAAACACCGGAGTCCGCATGTTTCCAGTTCTTCTTTAATTTCGTGATCACCTCCGCATACAAATTCTCATCTTTCATCATTTTCGCGGCATGGATCAATCCAACCAGAGATGATGACCGTCCAGGTGCCCTGCCTAAAGATGCCTGAAATGCCTTTGCCGCATCCACGCCATTCTTTGCCTTAAGACAGTATTCGCCCAGAAGTTCATACGTCGGCTTGGCGGGCATCGGGGGGGCCATAATCCAACGGCCTGTTTTCCTCAATCTCTGCCGCAGTTCTGAGCAGATGAATGGCCGCATCCAGATCTCCCTCCAGCACCAGTAAATCGGCCTTGAGCTGATGCTGCAATAACGCACTCAACTGCTCGTTATCCTCCAGTTCCATGAGCGCCATCAGTGACTGCCGGGCGCTTTCTTCATCCCCGTCAGACAGTGCCCGTTTGCCTCGGATAAAATGAATGTTGGCCCTGCTGATCGATGACATCCCTTCAAGATCAAAATCTCTATGTGCAAACTCTGAATTCCACTGCCTGGTCTCTGCAAGATAGGTCGCGGTCATCATCACCGTGTACCCTCTCGCCGACCTGATCTTCCCGCCCTCTTTCAGATCGCTGATCATGTCCTGCATCAAAGATTCCGCCTCCGTATAACGGCCCTGCTGCAGGTACGCATAGGCGAGCCAGTTCCTGGCGTGGAACGACCGCTCATTTACACTCAGTCCCCTTTCCTGTACACGCGCATCACTTGCGGCGTAGGAAGCTTCGTTCGCCGATGCCACCTCGGGCCACATCCCCATTGCCGTAAAAATGTGTGACGGCATATGCAGGGCATGCGTCGCTTCCGGCGCAATGTCGGCATACACACGGGCCGCACGCAGTCCAAGCGGTGCATGAATTGCATCATCATAGGCATGAATCAGATAGTGTGCTGCGCCTGGATGCTGCGGATTCCGGGCAAACACCTCCTCTGCAATCGCCGCAGCACGCATATACAACCTGAAATCCCGTCCATCATGCCCCAATCCCAGAATGGACAATGCATGCAGCGCCGCCGCATCCAGATCTTCCGGGTATCTGGCCGCCAGTTCTCCCATCTTCCTCTCATACGCAAAATCCCGCACCTTCTTATCTCCTTTGCCGAAGTAAAGTGCCTCTATTGCAAGGAGGTAGCCTTTCTCACGTCCGGTGGGGGCTTTTTGCAGACGACCCTCCAGATCCGGGGCGAGTGCAAGAAGCACTCCACGACCATCCTCTGCATTCTGCTGCATCCAGATGGGGTGATTATACGTCATGGCCTCCCCCCAGTACGCCATTGCAAAATCAGGATCAATCCGGCGAGCCTCCGCAAATGCCTCTCTGGCATCAACATACTCAAAACTGTGCAATAAAAGGAGGCCTCTCGAAAACTGCTCCTGCGCCTGCAATGAGCCTGAATTTTCAAATATTGTACTTCCCAGCCCCGTAACCTGAGCCACCGGGCAGGCAACAAAAAACAAGAATGTAAATAGCGTTATCGAATAACGAAAATACATGTTCAATCGGTAAATAATTTTGCCAGTGTATCACGCACAGTTCCAACCGGCATCTCCCGGTTTGTCCACTGCCGGTATGAAGCGGCAGCCTGTTCGATCAACATTGTGAGTCCACCGATGGTCATTGCACCACGCTCAGCGGCATCTTGCAGCAGCCGGGTACGATGCGGACGGTAGACCAGATCATAAACAATTTGCTCCGGCGTAAAATCTTCCTTCTGCTTCCAGGGAGTTTCCTGTACGTTTGGATACATTCCTATCGGAGTGCTGTTTACAATCAAACGGCTGTTCCGGATAAATTTCGATGCCGAATCAAAATCGCATACTTCCAGACATCCGCCAAAGTTAGCAAAATCACGGACCAATATTTCTGCCTGGCTGGTTCTGCGGGCAACCAGTGTTAATGGATTCGGGCAATAATCCCGCAGCAAACCATAGGCGGCGGCCCGCGCTGCACCGCCTGCACCAAGAAGCGTCATCGGGGCTCCATGCAACTTCATGTCTCTGAGAGGGGCCAAAAACCCCTCAATATCTGTATTGTCGCCATAGAGCCGTCCTTCTTTGCAGACAATCGTATTCACAGCCCGAATGGCACCGGCCGCATCAGAAAGATCATCCATGTGAGACAGAACGGCCTGCTTGTGCGGGATGGTTACATTTGCTCCGGCAAAGCCGAGAGCACTTAAACCGCGGATGGCCTCCGATACCCGCTCCGGCACAAGATCAACCGCCAAATAGATATAATTCAACCCCTGTCGCTGCAGGGCCGTATTGTGAATGATCGGGGATAACGAATGATCAACCGGATGACCTAAAATAGCGATCATTTCCGTGTTTGCATCAGGAAAAACCATGCTCAGAATCGCCGTGCGTAAGACCTGTCAAATGTCATATTCCCACTCTGCTAGCCGAATACAGGCTCAAATTTGGTCGCACGCAGCATTGCCCGTAACTCTTCCTCATCTGCAGCTTCACGCCACGCAGGCAAGAGGGAACGGCGGCCAAGGCGTCCTGCCAGATGTGCCTGCACACGAAGGTGCTGCGCCGGATCATCTTCCGGGCTCACAAAAAATGCAAGGGCCTCAATGGGATCGCTCACATGGGGCAATTCAATCGGCATCTGGCAGCGCACAATGACCAGTTCACTGCGCGAAATCTTATTGACCCGCATATGTAGAAGCGCAACACCCGGTGCCAAAATAGAGGCTTCCTCATCCAAACCCTCCGCCAACCCCTTCGCCAGATGATCCGCAGATTCAGGCACCCGCTGACTCAATAATCTGGCCACACTTGAGATCATGTGCTCCGGGGTGACCTCAATCACATAGTCGATAATAAACGCATGATCCAACAGGTCATGAAAGATCGTCGTATCTTTCATATCCTCATCAATTTGAAAGGGAGGAAGCATCATGACGACCGTGTCTCCCATTTGGGGGACTAGGCTCTTTTCTTCGGCATGAATCAGAAGATTTGACCCTCGAACAATGAAAAGGAGGATCAGCTCATGTCCATACTTGGCCTCCAGTGCTTCGTAGGATCCTGTCTCGGTGATCCCAAACGTTCGGATCTCGCCGCCGGCCTCAAAGCGGTGTTCCAGGTCATACGCGGTATAGACCCCGCCAAACAGGGATCGTCCACGCATGTGAGTCGGCACTCTGACCAGTGAGGCTTCCGGACGCAAGGGAGGCCCCGCAGGCTGATAGACATCTCCACTGCCAAAGACCTCTTTGAAGCGAAGAGCAGCCAGAGAATTGGTGTCATCGTTGGCCGTAAGCGCCATGAACCGCCGGATCCCGCTTAGATCCAGTTCATCCAGCACCTGCTCTTCCAGCGCATCCGCAACAATCGCAGGCAATCCCTGATCCTGCGCCTGTTCAATATTCCGCTCATTGGCATCAATCAAAAGAACAGAAATCCCCTGTTCCTGAATTGCCTTCGCAATGCTCTGTACCCATGTCTTGGCCCCTAAAAACAGGATTCCCTGCGGATTGGCATCCGCCATTCCGAGCAGGCGGGCCACCGGCTGCAGGGTTAACCCGTACACGGTTACGGTCCCGATAATCACCATATACACAATCGGCACCAGCGGCCCGGCAGCATCCGCACCATAGACAGCTTCAACACGAACCGAGAAGAGAGAGGCCACCGCCGCCGCCACAATTCCACGCGGTGCAAGCCAGGCAATAAATCCCTGCTCCTTCCAGTTGAGTCCAGTTCGAAGACTTGAAAGTGCCACGGCAACCGGACGCACCAGAACAATCAAAATTCCCAGAAAAATGAACGCACGCGCATCAAAATAGGCTAGTGCATCAAAATCAAGCCTGGCACTTAACAAGATGAACAGGCAGCCAATCAGAAGCGATTGCAGATCTTCTTTGAATTTGGTGATACTGCGGACATTTACGTACGGCTGATTTGCAAGAAATACCCCCATGATGGTCACTGAAAACAACCCGGATTCTTCATGTAGGCTGTTCGAGAGGGCAAACACAACGATGACGACAGTCAGTGCAAACGAACTTTGCAGATAATCGGGGACCAGATGCCGGCGAAGCAGAAAGAGCATCAGTGCGCCCCCCAGCAGACTCACTCCAATACTCACCGCTGCGATGGTCATAAGTGCTTCCAGCGAAGGGAGGACTGGGGCTAACATTCCTTCGGTGCCGCCATCTGCACCGTGCTCATGCATTACGATCACTGCCTCAAGTACCAGAACGGCCACAATTGCCCCCACGGGATCAATCGTGATTCCTTCCCATTTTGCGATGGCATTGACCCGGCCGCTAGGGCGTACATGCCGGATAAGCGGCAAGACGACGGTCGGGCCGGTAACCGTAAGGATCGCCCCCAGTACGACTGCAATTTCCCATGGGATCTCCAGTACATAGCGTGCAGCTATGGCAGCTAGAATCCCCGTAACCGCAACCCCGATGGTCACCAGATTGAATACTGCCTGTCCAACTCCCCTGAGCTCAGATAACCGCAGATTCAGTCCCCCCTCAAACAGGATAATCCCAATGGCCAGAGACACGAAGGCAAAGATCCACTCCCCCTGTAACTGCTCAGGAGGCAGAATCTGCATCACCGGGCCTGCTAAAAACCCTACAACCAGCAGAAGAAGGATTGATGGTACGCGAATCCTCCATCCCAGCCACTGTGAGCCGATTGCCAGCGCAATGACCACAACAATGTTGATCAAGACCGTTCCACTCACGTAATCGGGCGGTTTGTTTTCGTAAATCGTGCTTCTTCAGATCGCATGGTATCGGAACCTGCTGCTATTCCCCTATTAATATAGCATTCTTATCGTAGATCTGAGTACATACCCCCTTCCGTTCTTCTCCATGATTATTTTTTCGGCAACATCCCTGACGGGATGAAAAAGCAACCTAATTAACCTTCGAATGTATTAATATTGGCAATATTGGAAGCGCTTCCAAACAACCCTGATCAACAAAAAAATCCATGCATCAAAATTCTTTCTTTGCTGAAGTCAACAAGATGTTTGCCCGCGCAGCAAAATACACCAGTCACTCTCCAGGATTGCTTGCGCAAATTAAAAGTTGCAACAGCGTCTATCACATGAGTTTCCCGCTTGTACGGGATAATGGAAGTATTGATGTCATCAATGCCTACCGCGCCGAACACAGTCACCATATGCAGCCGACCAAGGGAGGGATACGTTATGCTCCCTCCGTCAATGCGGACGAGGTCATGGCCCTGGCAGCACTCATGTCTTATAAGTGCGCCATCGTAGATGTGCCGTACGGCGGCGCAAAGGGAGGAATCTGTATTAATCGGCAAAACTACTCTCAGGCGGAACTGGAGCGGATCACGAGGCGATACACCTTTGAACTGACAAAGAAAAATTTCATTGGCCCCGGGGTGGATGTGCCTGCACCAGACTACGGCACAACCAGCACCGAAATGAGCTGGATTTTTGATACCTACCGTTCCGTCGCAAATAACCCGCTGGATGCTCTGGCGTGCGTGACTGGCAAACCGGTTGGAATGGGAGGGGTTCGCGGGCGCACAGAGGCAACCGGTCGCGGGGTTTTCTTTGGGATCCGTGAAGCATGCAGCATTGAAGAAGATATGGATGCGCTCGGACTCCGTACCGGACTGGAGGGGAAACATGTGATCATTCAGGGACTGGGCAATGTGGGCTATCATGCGGCGCTGTACCTTGAACAGGCGGGGGCAAAAATTATTGGCATCGCAGAGTATGACGGCGGCCTGTACAATCCCGAGGGGCTCCGACTAGCGGATGTGGTCGCCCATCGAAAGGAGACCAGATCAACGCTCAATTTTCCCGATGCGAAAAATTTTACTGATTCCAGTAAAATCCTTGAGCAGGAATGTGACATTCTGGTTCCGGCCGCTCTGGAGAGTCAAATCCGAAGCGATAACGTAAGCCGAATCCGAGCGAAGATTGTCGCAGAGGCGGCCAACGGCCCCATCACCTCTGCTGCCGACCAGTGGCTGATCGACAATGGGGTCGTGGTGATCCCGGATGTGTATCTGAATGCAGGCGGGGTGACGGTTTCCTATTTTGAATGGCTCCGCAACCTGTCCCATGTACGGCACGGACGGATGAGCCGGCGCCGCGAAGCGCACAATGCCCTGCAAATTCTAGAAACTGTACAGGGCCTCATTGGGAAAAATTTTGACCCCGACACGATCTCAAACATTGAATCCAATCTGGCATTTGGGGCCAGTGAAGCCGATCTCGTAGACTCTGGACTAGAGGACACAATGGTCGGTGCCTATCACGAAATCCATGAAACCGCCCGCACTCATAATACGGATCTGCGCACCGGTGCCTTCATCAATGCCATTGACAAAATTGCCCAGGGGTATCTCCGAAGTGGAATTTTTCCCTGATTGTGCATAAATACGATACCAGCTGCAGAATACGCGGTTTTCAGGGACAAGGTTTTGGGAGCAGACTCCGGGTTCAATTTTTTCGATGGTTTTTGTCGATTTGCAGTCCGGCATGCATTGACGAGTCTGAACATCGGAAGGTTTGGCCTCTCCGAAGGCAGGAAAAAGGGACGATATGCCCATTCTCCTTCCTATCCTGACTTCGACGGTTTGGGGATTGCACCTGAAAATTTTCAGACCTGTCCTGCTGGAGAGAACTCTCAATTCGGGGCAGCCGGTCACAGACAAAGGTGATCCATGGCACGTTTTTGGCAGGATTGACAAAAGGGAACAGTTTTTATATTCATCACAATTACGTTGCGTACTCGTGATCGCCTTGCTGTAATCAATCACCCTCAACCCAAAAATCATGGCTGCAAAAACCCATCTTCCCGCGATTGCATTTGAATCCATTGCAGAGACTCTGCGGAACACCCAACTTCCTGACGTTGATCTAGTTATTGGAATTGGATCCGGTGGAGTCGTGCCAGCCGCCATGGCCGCATATGAATTAAGATGTTCAATGTGCATCATCTGGCTCAATTATCGGGGATCCGATCATGCTCCAGTACATTCAAGTCCCCAGTTGTATGCGCCGTTTTCGACACCGGCAGGAACAAAAAAGATCCTTCTGGTTGATGATGTGGTGGTTTCCGGCAAGACATTGCAAACCGCAAGAAACATGCTGCCACAGACTGTAATTACAACCATGGCACTGAAAGGAAACGCCGATATTGTACTTTTTCCAGATGTCCAATCCTGCGTGCAATGGCCCTGGAATCCAATCAAATAACTCAGTCATGAATCGAAGAGATTTTGTTCAGTGGATCCTTGCTGCCGGATCCGCCGGATTCATTCACCCACGGTCACCGGCCCGTTCCGGTGAGTTGCCCCTTCGCGCCTTTGGCCGCACGAACGAAGAGGTCACCATGCTGGGTCTGGGCGGATGGCATATCGGACGGATGAATGCGCAAAATGCCCAGGCCACAATTGAAGCCGCAATGGAAGGCGGAATCCGTTTTTTTGATTCCGCCGAATCCTATCAGAATGGCGGAAGTGAACGGTACCTTGGAGAATTTCTCGTCCCGAAATACCGTGAGAAAGTTTACCTGATGTCCAAGACAACTGCAACGACTGCTAAAGGAGCCCGCAGGCATCTTGAAGAAACATTGAGGCGGCTCAATACCGGTTATCTGGATTTATGGCAGATGCATGCCATTACCAGCCCACAGGATGTAGACCGCCGAATCCGTGAAGGGGTCCTTGATGTGATGGAGCAGGCACTTGCGGAAGGAAAGACACGGCATATAGGCTTTACCGGACATACGGACCCCGCTGCTCACCGTCACCTGCTGGATTTAACGGACATCTTCCATTGTGTCCAATGCCCGATTAACGTGGCTGATGTAAGCTACAAAAGCTTCACCCGAACGGTGATGCCTGTCGTGATTGAACGCAACATGGGGGTGATTGCCATGAAGACACTTGCCAATGGTGGATTTTTTGGCGGTTCCTCTCATGGTCAACACGGAGACCGGCCGAAGATCGTGCCGGACCACCTCTCCATCCAGGAAGCTCTCCATTTTGTGTGGTCTCTGCCCGTCAGCGTAATTGTAACCGGCCCGGATAATGTTGAGCAGCTGGAAGAAAAGATTTCTTTGGCACATACGTTTTCCGGCCTCTCCGAAAAGAAACGAATAGAACTCATTGAACGCGTGGCTGATATGGCCGGGCGCGGAGTGGAATTCTACAAAGCATAGTCTCCATAGAACGATGCTGATCCTGAAACATCTCCCTGTTTATATACTCTTTCTCTTTTCTGCCCACCTTGCAGGTGCACAGACCGCCGCAACCATCACGGGCACCGTGACCGACACGACGGGAATGCCGATTGCAGATGTGAACGTATTCATTGCCTCCTCAATGGCAGGAACCACCACAAACAGCGATGGCAACTATACCTTGCGGGGCATCCCCCTGGGAACATTACGTCTTGTTGTATCCCGCACCGGCTATGAACCCAGTCATGTGGATCTCTTTCTGCGCGAAGCACGCGTATACACACAGGACTTTCAGATCACCGAGAAAATTTATGAACTAGGGTCCATCACCGTTACAAGTAATAACCGAAGATGGCAGCGCCAACTGGAACGATTCACGGAAATCTTTATCGGTGTCAGTCCAAATGCACAGCAGACGGTCATCACGAATCCCGATGTTCTGGATTTTTCGGGGCGGGGCGGAGAATTCAGGGCACAGGCAAATGAACCTCTTGTTATTGAGAATCGAGGCCTCGGCTATAAACTCACCTACTTCCTGGAAGAATTTGTCTCTGAACCCAACAGCTGGCGCTGGGACGGGGAGCCATTATTTGAGCCGTTGCATCCATCCAGCCCCGAAGAAGCCGCCCAGTGGAGTGCACGACGGGATTCCGCATTCTATGGATCCTTCCGGCATTTCCTTCTGGCCGTGCTCAATGATCAGGTGGACGAGCAGGGATTTAAGATTTATTCCAAACCGGGTTCCAATCAGCGTATGATAGACCCAAGAGGTGGCGCGGCCGCCAGGCAGGAAAACCGCTTTCCCCTCAAAGCATCCGAAATTATCCGCCCTGGGGAAAACGATGACGAGCGGATCCTTGACTTTAAGGGCTACATTGATATCGTCTACACGCACGAACTTGAAAGTCAGGCCTATCTTCAATTACAGCGACGCGGGCGAAGCCGCCCACGCTATCAGACCTCGACAATCCGCCTTGATCGGGGGCCGACGGTTGTTGACCTGAAGGGAGATCCCCTGGATCCCTATGGTGTAACCTTTTACGGGGGATATTTTGGATATGAACGTACAGCAGATGCAATGCCGAAAGAATTTCGCCCCTGGAATCAGGGCGACAATTTTTAGTGGACTTATCTATCTGCTGCTGCTCACACCTTGTACACTTGTATCTGGGCAGAATATTGTGCTAAGAGGTACGGTCATCGACAGTACCTCTCAGCGAGGTTTGCGGGATGCTCATGTCTTTATTGCTTCGTCCCTCATTGGAACGGCGACGGACGATGACGGGCAGTTCATTCTGGAAGATCTCCCTGCCGGCGCTCATCGGATTGTTGTCACCATGCTGGGCTATGAGCCCGCCACAATAGATACTCTTTTAAGGAGCAGTACGAACTATGAACTTGATCTGAACTTGAAACCTACGACGATTGAATTGGAAGAGGTGGTGGTGAATGCCCGGCTGGCCCGCAGGTGGCAACGTCGTCTGAGTAAATTTACACGTCTCTTTTTAGGGGAAACCAACAACAGTACGTTGAGCACCATTATCAACCCCGAGGCCCTGAGTTTTACAAGTCGTCTCGGAAAATTATCAGCGACTGCAAATGAACCTCTGATCATAGAAAATCGTGCTCTTGGTTACCGACTCCAGTATTACCTGAAGGAATTTTTTTACTACGGCAATACCATCAAATATGACGGTGAGCCATCTTTTTCAGAACTGACCCCGGCAGACAGTGCCGAATGGCAGCGTTGGCTGGTGAACCGGAAGGCGGCATTTTATGGTTCCCAGCGACACTTTCTGCTCTCACTGTTGAGAGGCCGGACGCAGGAAGAAGGGTTTGAGATACATCGACGCTTTTCTCTTGAGTCCAATAGCGCCCGATTTGCAATGGATCCGAACGAATTGCTGGACCCCGGCCCTACCCCGCTTGAGCAGTACCTCACCTTTCATGGTGTACTGGAGATCACATACACCAATGAATCCGAAGATGAGAGTTTTAAGAAATGGCAGCGTGAGCCAACCTGGAAACGCCCTGGGCATCAGCGCTCTTTTATGGAGTTGAATTCAGGCCCCACACTGATTGATGAGTCTGGCGAGGTCATTGATCCGTACGGTGTCGTCGTGTACGGCTACTATGCATTTGAGCGTATTGCTGACAAGGTTCCCAAGGAATATCGTCCCCCTGACTGGCCAAACAGATAGTCTGATCAGCGTGGCAGCATCACGGTATTCCCTGACTTGGCAGACTGAATGGCGGCATCAAGAATTTCCATTGCCACCATATTGATGGACAAT
This sequence comes from Rhodothermales bacterium, assembly GCA_022820435.1. Lineage (GTDB taxonomy): Bacteria > Bacteroidota > Rhodothermia > Rhodothermales > Bin80 > Bin80. The sequence goes on along the minus strand of JAJEFL010000009.1, from coordinate 20,182 downwards.
GAAGACAGGCTTCCCTCTGGATCAATCTCACCACGCACTACAGCTGCAAGAAATGCAAACGGATCATCATACGGACTTTCCCGATTTGGGCGTAACTGAAAATGCTCTGGATCCGAACCGGAACGACGGACAGTACCGCTCGTTGCATCTTCTGTATAGATGTAGCCGCCGGTGCCGTAGACATCCATGTCCTTGCGATTGAACGGCCAGTTCCAGGATGCCTGGATAATTCCCTGTGCGGACGGATAGGTCACAATGATCGTTGCTTCGTCATCCACTTGGCCATAAGGCGGGTCTGGCTTGAAGATTTGCGTCACTGCCGTTACGCTGATAGGCCTCTGATCTCCTGTAAACCAGGCGATAAGGTTCGCACCATAGCAGCCGAAGTCTGTAATTGCCCCTCCTCCATTCTTCTCCTCGGTTAGAAGCCAAGAAGAAAATTCCTCTCCCACGCCAATCTCAATGGGACCGGGATGGCCATCCCGTACCACCATTTTGCGTAATTCTCCGAGTGTGGCAAGCGATTCTTTGGCGTAATGAACGCTCGGATACCAGGTCGTTTCATAATTGGTCAGCAGATGGATGCCTGCTGAATCTGCAACCGCCTTCATTTGCTGTGCATGCTCCAGGGAGATGGCCAGCGGTTTTTCAACCATCACATGCACGCCATGTGCGGCGGCGGCTTTGGTCACCGCCAAATGATCGAAAATATTGGTAAAAACCGTAATGGCCTCCGGCTGAGCCGCGGTAAGCATCTCTTCAACGGATGCATAGACTAGTCCGGTATCGAACCCGAACCGCGCAGCGTGACGCTCGGCCAGTTCGTGATCGGATTCTGCGATCCCGACAATCTCAACATCTCCCCGCGCCTCCCGTCCAAGGATCCAGCCTGCATGTCCATGAACGAGTCCGACCACTCCAATGCGTACGGATTCAGATGCGTCCGCATTCCCGGCCGTCAGCGGAGACACCTGAAATACAAACGTAAAAAGTAAAGACAACAGTCCCATTACAAAAACCAATACAGGATGATCAAAGAGTCAGAAAATAACCTGTCAGGGAATGGTAACAAACAACGAACTTACCATCACATTCCGGCTGCGGTCTCATGTTTTCAGCGCACAGAACTATTCTCATATAGATTGAAATTCTACTAAGCCATGGTGTCAGGAGTGTCCATGACATCCTGGATTCGATGAATAGCTTATTCCCCTTCATCTATCAGCCTGTGGATAAAGTCCAGAAAAATCTGAGGAACGCTTTTCGGGCTGGTCTTTGGAGATTAGACTGCTCAAAATAGCCATAGAAGAGCGGTTTTTCGCCCCTTGGAGTCTCAAAAAGGGCGAAAAACAGATGATTTGGCCATCTACGACTGTCTAACGACACGCAGTTATTCTGTCTAATTCTGTGATCATACTTTATCCACGGGCTGCTATATCTGATTCGTGTGTTTGTGCACACGCCAAATCTGTCTTTATCCATGGAGAAATTCGTGACTCAGTATAATTTGAAGTTAAATGTAAAGATCATTTTTACGTTTACTGCACGACCGTCAAGATAGCCGGGAGTAAACCTGGCGTGTTTCGTCATGGCTCTAATTACTGCTTTGTCACAACTGCGATCAATCCCCTGATACGTTAAAGGTTCAACTATATTTCCTTGTTTGTCTACGACGAACTCTACAACTACAAGGCCCTCACCTCCTCTTCTTCGGCAGGATCTGGGATAACTGATACGCCCCAGCAATTTCATGTGTCCCCCAATCAATTCAGGGGGATCATCCACCGCACCTTTATCATAGACCTCGGACAATCCTTCCAAAGCGGATGAAGACGTAATCGGTTGAGATGTACTGCAGGCGCTTGTGCCGATAATGATAGAGAATAACAGGAAAATACGCGTCATGTATACCTGCTCTATTTTGTCATCGGGTTTCGCCAGCAAAAAATTTGTCCACAATCCCCAAAATGGATTCCCACTAAAGTATTCACTGATTTGCTGGAAAAATCATACGGCTAACCGTCACTTCCGTCAACATTCCGATAGGCCTGAATGAGTGCCATCTCCCCCTCCTCGCCGGGATGCACATTCCCATGCTCCATCCCTAAAATCCCCTTAAACCCTTTCTTCCGGATATGAGCAAAGACATTCGTATAATTAATCTCTCCCGTTGTCGGCTCTTTGCGCCCTGGATTGTCCCCGATCTGAAAATAACCAATCTCGTCCCAGGCAGCATCAATATTGGGGATCAGATTCCCCTCTGTAATTTGCTGATGGTATAAGTCATTCAGGATTTTACATGCCGGGCTGTCTACTGCGCGGCAGATCTCGTATGCCTGCGGGATCTTGGTCAGAAACAGTCCAGGATGATTGTGCGGGTTGAGCGGCTCCAGAACCATGACGAGATCATGCGGCTCCAGAATATCACAGGCTTGCCGCAGACTCTCAATCACATGGGCCGTCTGATAGCCCATATCAAGTCGGAGGTCAACAAATCCCGGTACAACCGTCATCCAGGTTGCATTGACCCGTTTTGCAACCTCAACGGATTCCTGGATTTCCTTCAGAAACTGCTCCCTGTGATCTGCATTCCCACTGGCCAGATTCGGCTCGCGCCAGAAAATCGTATGTGCCACAAAGACCCCCATCTGCATGCCGCGCTGCTCCATTGCATATGCAATACGCTCCTGCACATCTGTACTGCGTCCCTTCATGCCATTATCTTCCCAGGCAGTGAATCCCTGATCCGCCGCAAAATTGATCTGATCCACCAAATCATCACCAGCACTATGCTTGAACATCCCAAAATGCGGCGCATAGCGCATTGAAAAGCTGTTCTGACTGCCAATCATGGGGGCACAGCCCAATGTGACTGCAGCGGCAGGCATCAGAGGGACCGAAGGTAAAAATTCTCTGCGCGTCATCATCGACTATGTCTGATTCTACAATGAACTGTATGGTTATACATCACAGAGACGTACCGCCTCCCGCAATGAGATTAGTGGAGTTCGGGTCGGAATAAATTCCTGACCGACAAATCCCGTGTATCCTGTCTCCACAATCGCACGCATGATCGCAGGATAGTTCAATTCCTGCGAAGCATCAATTTCGTTTCGTCCAGGATTCCCACCCGTATGGTAATGGCCGATATATGGATGATAATCCCGGATCGTGCGTATGACATCTCCCTCCATTATCTGCATATGATAGATATCATAGAGCAGTTTGAAATGCTCTGAATCCATCCGCTTACACAGTTCAACCCCCCATGCGGTGTGATCACACATGTAATCGGGATGACTCACTTTGCTGTTGAGCAGTTCCATGCAAAGTATAACCCCATGTTCCTCTGCCGCCGGAATGATCTTTTCAAGCCCTTGTACACAGTTCTCAAGCCCTTTCGCATCATCCATTCCACGCCGGTTCCCTGAAAAGCAGATCACCTGTTCGTAGCCGGCCTCTGCAACCTCCCGTATCCGCTCCGTATACATCGGAACGAGCCATTCATGATTGGCAGGCTCATTAAATCCATCTGTCAGACGATCTTTCCCTTCAGCTACAGGGCCAAAAGGCATTGCACACGTAAGTCCATATTTTTCCAGAACAGGCCATTCATGGATATCAAGTAACTCTATCGATGTGAGTCCCATCGTCACGGCTGCCTGTGCAAGTTCATCAACGGATAAATCTGGATAGCACCACTTACAAACACTGTGATTGACCCGCCCTTTCATGTGATTTACAGGAAGCGTGCCAAGTAAACTGGCCCCTGCAAACCCAGTTAAGCCGGTTTCGATAAATGATCGTCGTTTCATGGTCATTTGTCTGAATTCAAAAAAAATCTATTGAACCGGGAGAATGCGATCCATACGATCAGCCAGTTCTTGCATACGAGTCCGATCCCCTCCTGCCACCTCTGCGGTTGCCCATCCTTCAAAGCCAATTTCGGCAAGAGCTTCATTCACGGCCGGCCAGTCACAGTCCCCCTCACCTAACGGCACACCAAAGCCCTCATATGGCCCCTCACTATCCGCTTTGGCCCGGCTGAATTCTTTAATATCCAACTTCAGAATACGAGATCCCAGGGTTCGGATCCAATGCTCCGGCCATCCGTATGTCACTACATTCCCCACATCAAAATACCAACCCACAAATTCACTCTCAAATTCATCCACATACCTTGCACATTCAAGCGGACTCAGGAGAAACCGGTTCCACACATTCTCAAAGGCAATCTTGATATTATGCTCTGCCGCCATCGGGAGTACTTTACGGACCTCCGCCTGAGAACGCCTGTAGGCATCTGCATACGATACTTGCTTATTGACGATCCCCGGTACGAGAAGCACCGTAGATGCTCCATAGGCATGTGCATCCTGAATTGCTGTCTTTAATCCATCCAGTCCTGCCGCTCTCACGGCGGAGTCCGGATCAGAAAGCGTCTGCGTCCAGTGCACCGAATCAACGACACCGTGAATCGGCAACCCAACCGCATCTCGCGCAGCGATTACTTCGCCTTGATCCAAATCATTTGGACTGTCCATCTCCACCCCATCAAAGCCCAGCTCCTTGAGTAATTGAAATTTTTCTGCAATCGACAGATCCGGTTCCTGAATCATTCCAAACTTCACTGCCTTCCGAATAGATGCGGCGGTGGGGCTGGCAAATAGATCCCTGTGCCTCAGGGCAAGGCCGGCAGCACCCAGTGCCCCCGTTAACAAAAAATCTCTCCGTTTCATCATTATTCCATTCCCTGAGCAGAGATTGCAGCAGAGCGGGATAATTCCGTAATACCGGGTACCGGTACTTGCGGCATCGGCATCTGTCCGAAGGCCAGGGTCTTTGGTAGCAGATCCAGACCGGATGCCATCATCTCATCCCAACTCAGCTGTTGTCCTGTATAGGCACTCTCCCGCCCTAATACCGCTGTAAGTGTACTCGCTGCGATCTGATGGGCCTCATTAATCGGCTTACCGTCACGAATCGACTGGATCAGGTCTGCGTGTTCCTGCACATACCCGTTGCCTCCAGGCTCGGGCATCTCGTACAAGACATGTCCGTCATGGGATCGAATTTTTGAATTACGCGGGTTCAGATCGGCAATTCCTTTCGTTCCGACCACACGGTTCGACACCCGGTTGGTTGCTCCCTGAAATTGTCTGCACTTCGCCTCTACAATGATATCCCCGGGATAGACATACTCCACACTGAAATGATCATAAATATGCCCGTAATCCGGGCTGGTTCTGGCAATCCGCCCCCCCATCGCAACGGCACTCTGCGGATGCCCCTGAAATACCCAGTTAATAACATCAATGTTGTGCACAAACTGCTCCACAATATGGTCTCCACTCAGCCATGTAAAGTAATACCAGTTACGGCACTGCCACTCCATGTCACTCATCCCGCTCTTGCGCTCCCGCAGCCAGACGGGCCCTGTCAGGTAATACTCCTGTGCGGCCACAATCTCACCAATCATTCCATCGTGAATGCGCCTGATTGCTTCCACAAAGCTTGGCTGCCGACGATAAAGCGTCCCGGCAACGACGGAAAGGCCTTTTTGTGCAGCCACTTCGCCGGCCGCCATGATTTCCAGCGCCCCTGCGACATCCACGCTGACCGGCTTTTCCATAAATACATGTTTGCCTGCATGGACGGCAGATGAAAAATGAGCGGGGCGGAAACCGGGCGGTGCCGCCAGAATTACCATATTTACATTGCTGCCAATGACCTGCTGATAGGCATCAAAGCCAACAAAGGCATGATTGTCGTCCACTTTGAATGCGTCTCCGATCTCTTCTTTCAGGGCCTTGCGGGATGCATCCAGGCGATCCTGGAACAGGTCGCCCATGGCAACAATCTCGACCTGTTCACTGGATACCACCGCGTCCCGTGCGGCTCCAGTTCCCCGCCCACCGCATCCAATCACCCCTACCCGCAGGGCATCACGGCCACCGGCGTAGGCAAAATCCCCTGAAGTCATGAGCCCTAGCGTTCCGGCGGTCGTAACTTTTACAAAGTTTCGTCTGCTGATTTCGTTTTTGTGCATGTTGAATGTGATATTTCCCCAGGCGAAATATACGATTCTTCCGGAATACTTACAGATACGGCGTTCAGCAGGTTTACGTATGCACTGATTCGAAGCTCTTTAGTAATCTCCTCCCTGCCGTAAAAGTATCCTACTTCACCTCGGTCGTCTGTATCCGGGACTGACGAAAATAAGTCGCGTATGGGGTATCCATCGGAGATTGTGGAACAGATGGTGCACTCATCCAGAAAGTCCCGGCCCCCACTTTACCGCCCCGACTCTCTTCCCTGTACGGACACTGCGCCCCTGCAGACGCCCCGATCAGGGATGGCCCGCATCCGACGGGGCCGGAGGTTTGGATCGCCCGGAGTAAGGAGCCTGATCTGAACAGTAATTCTCTATGAACCAGTCCTGCATCGACGGGATTGGAATGACAAGGCGGTCCCCCCGCCAGTCCAGCACCCCCTGACTGAGCGCCTTCCTGAGCACTGCATCTGCATTCCCCTCACCGACCGCCTTCGTCAGGTACTCCATGATGGCTGTTCTGGTCTGCGTACAATCATCGAGCGGCTGCTCAAATGCGCGGGCAATGGCCGCGCGGTCTTCCCCTGCCAACCCGTCTGCACGGGACTCATAAAAATGCACCTGCTCCCGCCGCCCCGTATCCAGCACCACATTCAACCCTTCCAATGTCATCTCCCTGCGGTCCGCACGCACCTGGAGCGCCGCCGCCTGAGCGTAGAATGCAATGTGCTGCGGCCATCCGTGTGTCTGCGCTGCAATCGCATCAATCCAGGGTAATGGATCCCCCTTGGCCTCGCCCTCCGTCATGATCCAATCCGTAATGATCTCCCGCTCCCACTTCGGTTTTAGCGGTCCAAGTTCGACATAGCAATGCGTTTTGAATCGGGAGACATCCATGTCCCTGAAGGCCTGCCGAGTCGTAGCGAGGCCGCCGACAGCCAGCATCACAGGACACCCCAGTTTGCCGTTATGGATCGCATCGATGAGTATGGTGACCTGATGGGCATGTTTACGCGGGGTTCGCTTTGCCAGCATCTGCGCCTCGTCCAGTACGAGCAATAATTTCCCCTCGCCGCTCTTTAGTACGGCCCGTGTATTGTGGGGGACTGGAGTTTTTTTGGATTTATAGTTCACGCCCACCTTCGCAGTTACAGAGGACAGTAGATCTAACCCCGCCTTCAATCCCCCGCTCCACCTGCCCCCTTTCTGGTCAAACTCTTTGCTCCTCCCCAACGCATCAAGCAGGGTGGGGACATCCCAGAGGGCATCTAGAGTTATCTCTGCGGCCTTCCAGCCTTCGCCCTCAGCTAGCCGTGCACATTCATGAAGCAGGGCACTCTTTCCTGCACCGGGCGCACCCTGGATCAGGAATGTGGTCCCTTCCGCCGGATCAATCTCTGCCTTCCGAAGGCGCTTGCGGAAGTTAGCCAGAACCTGCTTCCGGCCGCGGAAATGTTTAGCTTTTCCCCGATCGCTTATGTCGCCGCCCCAGCCGGCAATGTAATCGTCCATCATCGTTATTGGATGCCGTAGAGCAGGTTGGACAGCCGAGTCCCACCGAGGTTCCGTACTCTGCCGCTCCAGTATCGGAGGACGGAATGATCTGGCGGCCTGTCCACCTCGCCAGCACCCCGCTCTGGAATGCTTGACGGAATGTACATCTGCCTCACTCTATCCGCAGCAGACACTTGGCGCAGACAATCCCGGATTACCGGGCCCGTCTGTGACAATGCGTCCGCGTATGGGTAAATGCTCCAGCAATCGCCACACACCCTGTATGGCTCGGTCAGCCGCTCCGTACACGCCTTATGGAACCGTGTACATTTTGCCTGCCCCTTCCAGTGACCTAATCCTCCGTGTGGATCGCATCCATGAATCGTTCCTCTGCCCTGCGCTCACCGACCGCCTTCGCCAGAGATTCCATGATTGCAGTCCTGATTTGGGGGCGATCTGCACAAAGGTTGAGGCAATGCCCGCACGGTCTTCATCTGTTAGACGTAACCACATAACGCGTAGCAACTGTATCCATTTCACGAATCATTGAAGTCTCTGACAGGAATGCTCCTCGCCGTGCAACCGGCCAATCCCGGATACCGATGGCAGATATGACCATGGTGCGCCCTGATCATCCTGCGCAGGCATGTTCCATCCGGACCGCTCTTAGACATGGATATAATTCTCTAAGATTCGCATGCATCCCATTGTGACTGTGACGTACATCTCAAACGAGTTTGATGTGTACAAGCCCCCATCTATTTAATCATCCACAAGGTAACCATCTTCTAGACTAAGTTTTTTCGTAACTTACCGGAACCATCAAGACGCGGTTGCGTTTATCCACTCGTAACCTTTGTTCAGTAACCATGACTGTGACTACAATCACTTTTATCGTCACCACAATCACTGCGGTCATTATCATCCGCACAAGCCTGTTTGGGCTTGTGCGGAGAATTATCCGACCGCTTATCAGTGCCATAGAACAACTTAGCGCTAAGATCGACAAACTTGACACCAGAGTTGGACAACTTGAAGTAAGAGTCGGACAGCTTTAAGTCAGAGTCGGACAGGTAGAGACCCGACTTGACAGACTCGAAGCCCGAGTCGGAAAAGTAGAAACCCGACTTGACAGACTTGAAGCCCGAGTCGGACAACTTGAAGCCAAAGTCGGACAAGTAGAGACCCGACAAATAAAGGCACTCAGGCAGCATGAAACCAGAGTCAAAGAATCCATAGATGAACTTAAGGTTACACAAAGTGCTACGAATACTCAACTTCAAGACTTATCTGGTAAAGTCTATGCACTCAATGGGTAGGTACAGGGGCTTGTAGGACATGCATTTGGAACCGAAGGGATCATGATGCAGAAAGATATTCCGATTCCTTCTGCCGCATCTCTATCTGCTGCGTGACAGGCCCCTCTCAGTGGATTACATCTTATGTCTGAGTAGACAGGTATTTCGCCTTGACCTAGACACTATGAGGACGAAGATCGGGAGATATCTTGCTGTCTTGCACGGATTTGACGGAGAATATCTTTACATGCATTCACTCTAAGGGTCCGTCTGATATAACGCACTGGACTGCAATCCCAGCCGAAGAAATGTCGCACGAAACGGGGAAGGAATTTTGTTTCATCGTGAATCAGCATAACATTAGTGATGAAGCCAGACGACTACTGGAAACGACAGAGGATCTGCTTTTGCATTGGGTTGAGAATTGCAAGTAGGATGTCTGAGATTGGCCAGGTAAAATCTCCCCTGATAGAGGAACTGTTGCCTGATGTGGATGATCAAGACACTGAACGTTTGTATTTTACAGTGATCACTCCCCAGGACCTGTAAGTAAGGTGATTGAAAAATCCCGCAAATCTGAAGATGAACAAAATGACGATACTACGTAGTCTGATCCTGATCGCATTACTTGCGCTCGCAGGTTGTTACCGTGAAGCGCCGGAACCAAATTATGATCCTGTGTACGATTCCACAGATGAATCAAATACAGTTCTTGAGTCTCTGACTCAGGATTCGGCTAAATTTGACTCTCTGCTGAATTCAGAATGGATGCATAAGCAGGCCATTCTGCACTGTCTCCGTTTGCGCGAGCACGGAAGATTTACATTAACAAAAGGCCGTTGTAAAGAGATTTACAGACGAGTTGGAGTCTAATGTCTGACGAACCCCTGGAATTCTGCGGCGAGTAAACTTTCGAGGGAGACCAATATGGCTTTACCATTATTGCTGAAAACTGGGAAGAAGCTGAAGCCCGCATTCTGGCACTTCGGGAAAGTGCCCGTGTTGTGGGAATACTGGTCAAGACCATTCCTATGGAGACGATAGATCAGTAGGTCAAAACTGAGATATTGAGAAAAAGCCCAGGAAGGGCGGTCTTCCCGTGAAATCAAGTCAGAACTTGATGATGTGATGGAGATGCCACATTCCAGGGCTGGCAGCCCGTGGATAAAGTTTGGTCGAAGAGTGGACAGCCAACTGCGTGTCACAGATGGCCAAGCCATCTGTTTTTCGCACTTTTTGAGATTCTAAAGGGCGAAAAAACTCTCTTCTATGGCTGTTTTGAGCAGTCTAATCCCCAAAAACCAATCCGAAAAGCGTTACTCAGATTTTTCTGGACTTTGTCCACAGGCTGCGGGACAAAGATGCGTGTCCACACAAAAAGCGATGCAATTTTCAAGATTATTTACGGTATCGTATCTAGAAACGCGCCCGTTTTCAACTCCTTAAGACCGGCTCCATCCGGCTCTGCCATCTGGATACTCAAACCATCTTGCTCCTGTATGCTGTAAGAAACTGCCTGCCACTCCATTACACCGTACGCGGATGCCCACGCATCCGCAATCATGGCGCTAGGAGCAATTACCGCAACTTTCCTCTCATGCATCACTCCATACCCGGTCTTCGGATCAATAATGTGAGAATATCTCACTCCGCGATAATCCAGATACCGATAAGAATCTCCCGAAACGGCAATCCCGCAGTTTTTCAGAATCATTTCCCCCGTTTCGGACATCCCCGTAAATACCTGAATCCTCCATCCATCTGAATCTGGAGGTGCTTTTCCCACGGCAATATCACCTCCCACATCTACAGCAGCACTTGGAAATCCGTTCTGAACAAGAATCTCCAGTGCCTGATCCGCTGCGTATCCTTTTGCAATCCCCCCAAGGTCAAGCCGCATACGTTCCCTGTTTAACCGTGCGGTTTGCGTATCCATATTTAATTCCAGAAACTCATACCCCACCGCCGTTCTGGCTTCGTCTAGATCCGCAGAATCTGGAAGCACCGACCTTCGCATAGCTTGACGCCATAACCGTGTCAGAGGCCCCGCCGTTACGTCAAATGCCCCCTCAGATGCATGAGCAATCTCCTGTGCAGTAACGAGTACCTGCCACAGATCATCAGGGATTTGCACCGATTGATTATACGTATTCGAGAGACGGCTCACATCACTCTCGGTCAGATAATCACTCAGGGACTGATTGAGATCCTCCATACGGGCGAAGGCAGATTCCACTGCTTTGAATGCCGCAATTGAATCCGCCGCATAGAGGACAATACGGACCTCTGTACCCATCAGAGGTTTTTTGAATGTCAGGCGCTTCGGAGTCTGACCACCTGCCCCCATCGCTGTGATCAAACTGATCAGCATAACCGGCATGATCATCCGCACCGGGAGCCGTCTCATTACAGCAACCTTCATTAGCACGAATTCAAGGGTGATCTGATTGGATGTCCGGCACTACAACTCTCTCCAGTTACGGACATGCCGAAGGACGCATCCACTGATCACGCATGGACGGCTTCTGAGACGCTGTCCAAAGCATCGAGCACCTCACTTCGGATAACCAACCGGATACGGCAGCAGTGATCCGCTTATGACCGGACTCAATCACACGAACCGGCTAAAATGCCTTCGTTATACCAGGCATTGGAATTTCGTAACGCCCTTCGGCATCTGGCAGAACCGGAGGATCCGCATCCCATGCAAATTTCTCAGGCATCAAATCCAGATCACTGGCCATCGCCTCCTCCCAGGTGATTACCTTACCGGAATAGGTCGCCATCCGGCCAAGGATGGAACTCATCGTTGCAATCGCCCCGTTCTCTGTATCCGCATACTGGAATTCCCCGGCGTTAATCGCCGCAAAAAGTTCGTCATGCTCCACCTGATAGGGGTTGGGATCGTCCTTGCTGTTGTGCTTGAGAATCGCAGACCCAGAGGCATCATAGAGTTCACCCGGTGACGGTGCAGTCCCAGATGTACCGTGAAAGGCCTCTGATACCCGATTCATGCAATCTGGAATATGCCGGCACTGACTCAGTATGCGGCTCCCATCCTCATATTCAAATTCAACGAAGTGGTGATCATAGATTTCTCCATGATCCAGACCTGTGCGAACCAGACGTCCTCCCTGCCCCTGTGCTTTCACAGGATGTCCCTTCTTTACCCAGTTTCCAATATCAATGTTGTGAATATGCTGCTCTACGATGTGGTCACCGCAAAGCCAGTTGAAGTAATACCAGTTACGCATCTGATATTCCATCTCAGTGAGGGGGCGCCCGGCTTTCTCTTCATACTCTGCGCGGGAGCGAACCCATACACCGCCGCTGTTCCAATAGACGCGGCCTAGAATAATATCCCCGATTGCACCCGCATGAATTTGCTCCACCCACTTACGGTACACCGTTTGATAATGGCGTTGCAGTCCCACCACAACATTTAATTTCTTCTGCTTTGCCTTTTCAGCAGTCGCCAGTACCTGACGTATACCTGGAGCATCTGTGGCAACCGGCTTCTCCATGAAGACATGTTTTCCCGCCTCAACGGCCGCCTCAAAATGCAGAGGACGAAAACCTGGCGGTGTCGTCAGAATAATCACATCCGAGGCAGCGATGACCTCTTTGTATCCGTCAAAACCGTCAAAGCGCATCTCTGCCGGCACGTCAATCCGGCGGATTGCATCCATGGTTGCTTCGTCCGCCTCTTCCGGCTCCATCATATTTTTATGACTCTCTTCGATACGGTCGCTGAATGCATCTGCCATGGCCACCAGTTTTGTGTTTGCGGCCGCTTTCAGTGCCTGAAGCGCCGCACCGGTTCCCCTTCCACCACAGCCGATCAGCCCCACCCGGATCGTATCGTCCATGCCATAGAAAGCACTGGCGTGCATCGGAAACTGACCGGCAACCGAGCCGCCAACCACGGCGGCCACTCCACTCTTGACAAAGTCCCGGCGATGGAAAGAATTCATGGATTGATTCATGGTATTCTGATTTCGTGTAATGCAATTTAAGAAATACAACGGATATTACCCGCCCAGTGCGTTTGCCCAGAATTCCCGCTGTTCCTCTTCGGTCGGCTGAATATAGGGGCGGACAATCCGAAACCCGACAAAGGGAGAGTCTGTATTCCACCACATGGATCGCGGAATCTGTGGATCCCGACGCTTCCAGTCCAGATCGGAGCGGAGCCGCGCCCCACAGCGCAATGCTTCTGGAGCATCATCGTAGGCTCCGCCCCGGACCGTACGCGGATGGAGACGGGTCGGCGGATTCCATGGATCTTCCGAAGATGGTCCCTCCAACCCCTCATAAAAAACTCCACTGTACTCATCCAGTGTCCATTCGGCAACGTTACCGTGCATGTCATAAAGCCCCCATGAATTCGGCGCTTTGGTCCCAACCTGCTGATACGTCTCATTGCTGTTGCCGTCGTACCACGCAAAATGATCAAGGGAATCTGCCGTCTCTCCAAAACTGAATGCAGAGGAGGTTCCTGCGCGACAGGCATACTCCCATTCCGCTTCGGTCGGCAGCCTGTAGAAAATACCCGTCTTGATGGAAAGCCAGTGCGTATACTGAAGTGCACTCCACTGTGTCATGCCAACCGCCGGATATCCATTGGTCCCCATACCATGCGCCGGATCCTCATACGGAGGACTTGGACGCGCAATCAACTCTGGATCAAAATCAGTCCCCCCTGCGCCTTGAGGACTGTCACGATCCAGGCTTGCAAAGAGAAGAAACTCGTCATACGTCACCTCGTGCACACCGATATAGAACGGCGATACGGTGATGGTGCGCCGGGGGCCCTCATCCGCATCCCGTCCCGCCTCATCTTCCGGAGTCCCCATCAGAAACGTCCCTCCCTGCACTCCAGCCATCGTAAAATACACCCCGGTTCCTGGGATTGTGTCCGTAATCATTCCCGGTTCCGGCTGTGCGACTGCGGTTCCAACTCCGAAGCCGACCCACAAAACAGCAGCGATCTCAGTTCGCAAACGCTGCATCAAATGCCGCACCTGACGGCTTAAAGTCTACCCTTTTAACGAATGCGCAGGCCTCGGAAGCACCCGCTTCCCGATCCATGCCAATATCCTCCCACTCAATGGAGAGCGGTCCATTGTAGTTGATTCGGTTCAATGCACGGATGATCTCCTCAAAATTGATGGATCCGCGACCAATTGAGCGGAAGTCCCAGAAACGCCCTGGCGCACCAAAATCTGTGTGCCCCCCAAATACCCCTGCCGAAGTCAGCCGGTCGGACCACCAGACATCCTTCATGTGCGTGTGATAAATCCGATCTGCGAAGCGGTCAATGAACGCCACATAATCCACCCCCTGATACCCAAGGTGACTCGGGTCATAGTTAAATCCAAACGCTTCCCGATGCCCGATTGCTTCCAGTGCGCGTGCACTGCTTGCAATATCAAAGGCGATTTCCGTTGGATGTACTTCCAGGCCAAACCGGACCCCGACCTCATCAAAGACATCCAGAATGGGGTTCCAGCGATCTGCAAAATCCTGAAACCCCGCATCAATCATTGCCGGGTCATTCGGAGGAAACGAGTAAAGGAGCGGCCAGATACTGCTGCCGGTAAAACCATTGACCACCTTGACTCCCAGTTTCGCGGCCGCGCGGGCGGTATCCTGCATTTCCTTTGCCGCACGCTCCTGAACCTCGGAAAAATTCCCATCGCCCCATACATGAGGCGGGAGGATCGCTTTATGGCGCTCATCCACATGATCGCAGACCGCCTGCCCGACCAGGTGGTTGCTGATCGCATGGACGTTCAGGCCATACCGGGCAAGAAGGTCATGCCTGCCTTGGCAGTAATCAGGGTCCCGGAGCGCCCGCTGGACATCAAAATGATCCCCCCAGCACGCAAGCTCCAGCCCATCATAGCCCCATGATGCGGCCTTTGCTGCAAGTGTTTCAAGTGTTAGATCGGCCCATTGACCGGTAAATAAAGTGACTGGACGTGCCATGTATATAATTGAATCTGACGAAATAGAAATCAATACCCGTGTAACGCTTAAAGGAACATCGGATACGCTGTGCATGCATGAACTGCCCCGGCTTATGCAGGGGGGGTGTAACTGGCATCAACCCATTCCCTGCACTTTCCGCTCTCCAGTGCAGTGAGGATGAAATGGACCCCCCGGGCCCCATCCTGCACGCTAGGAAAATCCAAGTCCTGCGGTGCAGGTGCCTCTCCCGCCTCGCAGGCCGCAATCGTTCTGCCTGCATTCAGGTAAATATTGGCAAACGCTTCAAGAAATGCCTCTGGATGACCGCTTGGAAGACGGCTGCTGTGCTGCGCTGCCGCGGACAGGTACTCATTCCCGCGCTTGAAGACCTGCTCAGGGCCATCCAGGTCCCGATAATAGAGCCAATTTGGATGTTCCTGGAACCACTGAAGGGATCCCGTCTCGCCGTGCACCCGAATATTCAGGTTGTTCTCCTCTCCGACCGAGATCTGGGATGCATGTAATACGCCCCGGGCACCTCCCTGATAATGAACCAGCATATTCACATCATCATCAATTATCCGGCCTTCCACAAACGTGGAGACATCTGCACATAATGCTTCAAGTTCAAGCCCGGTCATGTACCGGGCGAGGTTTTCTGCATGGGATCCAATATCTCCCAGTGCTCCTGCACCGGCGCGGATCGGATCGGTGCGCCAGCCGGCCTGCTTATGGCCAGTGCGCTCAAGCGGGGTTGCCAGCCATCCCTGCGGATATTCAACCACAATCTTGCGAACCGCCCCAATCCTGCCCTCCTGGATCATGGCGCGTGCCTGTTTAACCATCGGATAACCGGTATAATTATGCGTAAGCGCAAATACACGATCATGCCTGCGTACCAGATCACACAATGCCTCCGCGTCGGCCAGCGTATTAGTCATCGGCTTGTCACATATCACATGAAAGCCTGCCTCAAGAAACGTCTTGGCAACTGGAAAATGCATATGGTTCGGGGTCACAATAGAGACAAAATCAATGCGATCCTCACGCGCGGCTTCCATCTCGGCCATCTCCGTAAAGGAGCCATAAGAACGCTCAGAGGCCAGCCCCAGCTCCTTTCCCTGTGCCCTGGATTTCTCTGGATCCGAGGAGAACGCGCCCGCAACCAGCTCCATCGTTCCGTCAAGGGAAGCCGCCATCCGGTGCACATTCCCGATAAATGCACCCGGACCGCCGCCAACCATACCATAGCGAAGCTTTCGGTCTAACCCCATTTTAGAATTCCAGAGATCTTAGATGAGCAATACTGGTGCGAATACTTGCCAGAGCATCCCCGGGATGATCGTGCTCCACGAAATAGTGCTTGAGCCCGGCCGTTTCGCTTTCTGCCAGGATTGCACCAAAATCAATCTGACCTTCACCCACCGGAGTCATCTCGCGATCTGCCCCCATATCCTTGATGTGACACAATGGGAACTGTCCCGAATACTTCCGGAAGTATTCATTCGGGTCACGGTTTGCATAGACAATCCAGTACAGGTCCAGTTCCATCTTCACGAGGTCAGGATCCATCTCATCCAGCATAAAGTCATAGGGGATGACTCCATCCTCGGCGGGCTCAAATTCAAATTCGTGATTATGATAGGCAAACTGAATTCCCACCTCCCTGCATGCCGCCCCCACCTCATTGAATAAGGTCACATACTCTCTGTAGTGGGCCATCGTACGCTGATCTTCGTTCAGCCAGGGGCACACGATATACGAGTGCCCAATCCGTCCGGAGGCATCCAGCACCGTTGCTAAGTCATCTTTCAGCGCCCCTAGGGGAACATGACCCGATGGTGCCGCTAAACCAAGTTCATCAAAGAGCGCACGGATATCATCGGGATTGCGATCCGGCTCCCATACGGTTTCGACTTCATCGTACCCCGCATCCGCGACCGCTCGAATCGTCCCCTTATAATCATCGGAAAGCAGATGTCTCACCGTGTACAATTGCACTCCGATCCGCTCTGGGGAGCGCGGAGGCATCAATGCCTCTGATTCCCGGGATTCAGATGCGCGATTCGAAGTATAGCCGGCCAAGGCCCCCACAGCTGCCGGAAGCGCCACCGATGATTGCAAAAACGTTCGTCTATTCATCATGCATTAAATTCTTAAGGTTCCTGATCAGGCCCATGCACGGCCGATCTCCGAAAAAGGAATATCCGGCTTATAGACTCCCATCGGGTTGACACGCAATTCCTGCGTTGCCCCCACCTCGGACGTATAATAGCCAAAAAGTGTGAGTGATTTCACAGTTTGAAAAAAGGGAGCCGTCCCCGATTCTCCGTTTTCCCGCCAGAGTTCCGCCTCCTGCTCCATCTGGATCAGAATTTTCGTCTGCTGCTCCGAATCCAGATCTGTGAAGGACGCTACCCCCTGCTCATGTGCACGCTGCTGCACATCTTCCAATCCTGCCAGAAACTCCTCTGTTTCCGCCTCATCGTACCAGTCCGTGAGCATATTATCTGCGAACTCATGGACCCTGGCTGCGCGTGCCCCGGGCGTATCCGTTTCTGGAATGATTAATTCGGACAGCGTCGCCACCAACTCATCACGCCCCTGCGTCAGAGTACGGGCTTTAAAGACAGCCCCCTCTTCGCCGGCACTGCAACCGCCAAGAACACCGGCAGCCGTAGATGCTGAAATCGCACCTCCCATCAATACAGCAATGCGCTGTAATGCGGTTCTTCGATCCATTAGAGACATGGGGAACTCAGTTTTTGAAATATACGCCTGAACAACATAGTCAGAGTAACCTGAACGCGGCATTTTAAAATGTCACGGTAAAAATAGGAAAAAATCAGCTTTCTATGGGGCGGCGGTGCACGAAGATCGTATTCGTCCGAAATTTCTGTTTCCAGATTCGTACTCTACTGGATCCAGACAGGGAACGGGGAAAGCCCTTGACTCGCCTGGAAGAATGAATTTCACTCACCTATGCCCATTCCCACAACGCATTCTGTGACTGCGGTCCGTGTCAGGAGGACCGTCTCATGATCCTTCTCTACATTATTATCAATAACTTGAATCCTCACTGCTGTCCTCTTTTCTGCATTGGTCTGAATCTTTATCCACAACCATCCGGCAGAATCAATTTTTGCGGTCCGGATTAGGGGGGCATCTTTTGGATAGTCGTCCGTTTTTGGCGGTCATCCAGACAGGCAGTGCGCACATCTGACTGAACAGAAATTGCTCCTGTTTGTATATTCATGTGTTGAGCATAAGGAGATCAAACTCTGCTGCGCTACAAGATTTTCCTGCGGTTCCCGGTTCTCTGAAAGTATTTCGGAATGGTCCGAAGGTTGACATTGCTGAATAAATTTCGTACAATGTCTATGGATTCCATAATTCAAAATGGCACTGGAGTGATCCAACACATTTCGTGTGACCAAGGCTGCGGCCCTGTGGCCTTCATCAGACAGTCCCTGCATGTCGCGGGACTTCTAGTGCTGTTTTTTCCTGTCATTTCGCTGGCACAGCAGCAGACACCGAAACTTGAACTTCAGCGGGTTCCCGTGCCAATTCCTGAATCCCTTTTAAATTCAACCCCGCAAGAATCTGGAAGAAACGATGAGACAACCCTCCGTCTTCAGGTTGTGCTGATTGGCGAAGATGGACAGATCATTCATCCATCTGGATTCACCAGGTCCAGCGAACTGAATCTCCCCCGGGGGAACTTCTTTCCCAAGATTCCCGCCCCGTTTACTCCTCCGCAGCGTTCAGCCGCAGATGCTCCTGATCCGTCTGGGAATGCAACCGGATTCCTGGGCAATCGTTTGCAGAACCTGCAACAGAAAAACAGGCAGGCTAGAATTTCACCGATGATTTTGGAGGGGAATACCCGGGTCGAAGACGTTAACCTTACCCAGCGCCCCCCGGTGGATGTAACGATCACGATTACCGGACATGAAGGCTCAGCCTTAACGATCAGCCCGACGACACTTACTTTTACTTCTGCCAACTGGGATGTAGGGCAACCCCTGACGTTCACGGCGGCCTCAGACCCTGATGCGGATGATGAAACGATCACACTGACGCAGACCTATTCAGGCTCTGGTATAAGTCAGGCCCCGGTACAGTCAACGGTGACGATTATAGACGACGAAAGGCCGGTGACACTCACGCCTCGAACGATTGAGGAAGGTAGTATCCGAAGTTTCTCGATTCCACTTTGGACTGCACTGGCCCCGCCTTCCGATGATGTAATCTTCACGATTACAGGGCATGAGCACACCAATCTACTCCCTCAAAACACAGAACTGACTTTCCCGAAAGACTCCTGGTGGAACGATCAACGCCTCATATTCGGAACAAAATTGGATGCCGATCTTCTGGATGAATATATCACGCTGACATTTACGGCTTCAGGCGGAGGCTACAGTGGCTTAAAATACACTATGGAGGTCACCCTTTGGGATCGGCCTCCAGACGAATTCCTGATTCCAGAGGGTTCTAGCAGAACTACTACTTATCGACTTACCGGGAGCAAACCCAAAGTCAACGCAATCTCTGCGATTACGGGGCACCGAGGAACGGATTTGGAGGTAAACCCGGACATGTTAATCTTTGATGCGGACACCTGGCATCCTTGCACCGTTAACCGCCGAGGGCAGGTCGTAAATACCCAATGTTCCGACAAAGTACCGATAAGATTTAGTGCAAAGGATGACAACGATGATGTGGACGATCAAATTCCTTTGATTCTTGCCGTCACAGAACCACCTGAATTCAGAGATGTGAAACATTCGATTCATATCCGAATTGAGGATGATGATGATCCAGGACTGATCGTTAACCCATCAAGTTTACGGATTTACGAAGGAGAGGCAGGCAAAGACTTTACGGTCAGACTCTCGGATCCGCCTGCAGGAACGATAGGAACCAATGATGTTACGGTCGCAATTCCCATTCCTGAAGGATTTTTGACGGTAAGCTCATCCAGTCTGACCTTCACCTCCATGGACTGGGATACTGAGCAAACAGTAACAGTGACGGCGGTAGACGATAATGATTTTTCAGACGCTTCAGGCAGACTGTGGCTGACCGCAAGCGGAGGCGGCTATGACCGTGAGCGGGGATCTATTTTTATCGAGATCATTGACGATGACGCGCCCGGGCTCACGGTTACTCCCATCCCGGTAGAGGTGACGGAAGCGGCATCGGCGACCTTTCTGGTTGAACTGGCGGCGCGGCCGCCAGAGGATGTCACGGTCACGATTTCCATGGATGATACGGGCACCGATGGCGAACCGGATCTGACTCTGGACAGACATACCGTGACTTTTTTTCCTGCCGACTGGAATCTTCCCCATCAAATCGA